>JAGCYX010000101.1 GCA_017960585.1 Bacteroidales bacterium | reverse complement strand
GGGAAGGCGAGGCAAAGCAGCAGGCAGCAGAAGATGGGAATGTCGCGTCTCATCAGGAGTCGTATAATGCTTTTTCTACAATGCGGCATTGACATTCATCACGGCGTCGGAGCATTCCTTGACGACCTTTTCGATGGTCGTGCCGAATTTTTCCTCCAGAATGGTCCGAGCCTGCTCCAGCGAAACGGAAGGGACGCCCTTGGGCGGCGGGTTGCCGAGGCCTTCGAGAATACGGAGTTTGGCCATCAAGCTGGTGTAATCCAGTTTGGCACCTTTGGCGACCGCAGCCTCGATACGGGGGACGAGGATGCGGTTGAATTGCTTGACGTTCTGCCGGAGGCCTTCTTCGATCAGGGCCTCGCCGTAGCCCAGCACATGGAGGGCTTCATCGGTGTAGCCGTGTTTAAGCAGTTGTTCGGCCGTTTCGTGCGCCTTCAGGCCCCGTTTCAGCCACAACTCGCACTTGTAGAGATAGGTATCGGCGATACGTTTGGGGTCGACCAGTTTTTCTGCCTGCCGGGTCGGGTCTATGATGCGGAGGAGATCGTCTCCATAGGACTCCAGACCGAACTTTCCGTGGACCACGGCCTGGTCGGCCTTGATGATGGTCTTGAGACGCTCCAACTTATCGGTGGGGATGAACTTGTATTGCATCTCGTTGAAGGCTTCGGAGTAGGCCTCTTCCATAAGGTCCTCTCCGATGTCGTACCACTTACCGTCCCTGGCCTTGATCTGGTAGGTGACGTCGCGGTCTGCGCCGATCTTCTTGCCCCATTCCAGCGCTTTGGCGTCATTGCCGGTGGCGCCTTTGAAGACCCGGATTTCCGGATTCTCCACAAGATAGCCTTTGACCTTGATCTTCTGTTGCAGGCGCTTGATGACCTGCGGATCCAGGTCCTGGTAGATCTGTTTCATCTGGGCGTTGTAATTGGCCCGGAGCATGTCGGAAGGATGGGTGCGCAGGATGTTCTGCGCGCTCTTGTTGCCTTGCAGGGCGAGGGTGGCCTTGCGCATCTCCTCCTTGGTGGCCGTGGGATTGTTCATCACGCGCTTGAACTCGTTCACGATCTTCTGGCCGTCCTCGCGGGCGAGTTGGGCGCTCCGCTTCCGCATCTCGGGCGTGATGAGGGACTTGACCTTCTTGCCGGCGCCGCCGACGACATCGTCTGCGGAATCCGCGAGTTTCCTCATGCTGTTGGCGGCGTCGTCCGCCATGTCTTTGGCATTCTTGAGCGATTCCTTGACCTTCTTGGCCGCAGTGCCGATCTTGTCGGCGCGGGGCGCACTGCTGTAGGGCGGACGGTTGCCAAGAACTCTGTTGACCCGGGTGGCCTCCAGGGCCTTCTTGGAACTGTCGGTAATCTTCTGGGTTTTCTTCGCCAGATCCTTGAGTTTGGCAGCCCGGTCGGCCCGCCATTGCTTGATCTTGCTGAAGCCCTTGCCGACGCCGGCGAAAAGCAGTTCCATTGCGATCAACTTGAGGCTGATCTGGGCAAAACCGCCCCAGACGCTGTCGCCGCCCTTGTCCACGTACTCCTTCATTTCCGCCAGGGCACTGATGGGCGTCCAGACAATTTCGGAAGCGCCGCCGGTCATGATGCCCAGGCCGACGCGGCAGATGATGACCGGAATGGATTTGTCCATCGCGGCGATGGTGGCGACGACGGCGTTGAAGTTCTCGTCGTCCGGCGAGACGGTCTGCTTGACCGCGAAATAGGTCCCGATCTCGCCGCTGGCGAACTTCTTGAATATCTGCATGATATTCTCGTAGTCCGCGTCATCGTAACCGAAGACCTTGTCGTGGCCCTCGAGCATGACGGTAATCTTGTAGAACAGGGGCCGGAGTTCCGCAAAACGATGATCCAACACAATCTTGCGCTGCAGGTCGATGAGGTTCTCGTAGCGTTTCTGATCTTCCCGATCATATTGGTCATAGGCCCGGATGGGATCGCTTCCCGGCGGAATCTCCACGTCGCGGTAGGGCTGGGAATTGAGCGGAACCACGAGTTCCTCCTTGAATTCCTGGCCGTGCCAGGTGACGGTGACCGTAACCTTGGCGTGGCTGCGGTTAGGCGGTACCAGGAAGCCTTTCGTCAGCCGGATGACACCGTAGAAACTGCCGTCCGGCATCATACCGACATACTCATATTTGAATTTGAGCAAATCGCAGGGGGAGGGGACGTTCTCGCCGGTGGGATCGCGGAAGAACAGGTCGCCGTATTGGACCAGATCACCGGCCGTGGGGACGTAATGGGCCCCCGGTGCTTTATCAACGAAAAGCGTGCTGTTCGTGAAGTCGTCCTCGAACTTGAATTCCGGTGCTTTGTCGAATTTGGACGGCGGCACGGGGCCGATCTTGTCGCCGTCGAGTTCGTCCACGGTGACGAGCATCATGTCGATGCGGCTCTCCGCCGGTTTCTTGCGCCGTTTGGAACCACGCGGCGGCAGGATGTCGTGGTCGGGCGTGCTCTCCAGCTCCACGAGGTAGCCCTTGAGCGCCTTGAGTTCGACGCGGAAGCCCAGGTGGATGCGGTTGATGATGAAGGTTTCGGTCACCTCGGGCCGGTTCCTGCGCGGGGTGACCCGGATGGTACAGTTGTACTTCTCCAGCGTGCCGGCCGGCGCCTTGTCGTCGCCGAATTCGGTCAGGTGGATCCGGAAGAGGTCCGGATTCTGGTCGCTCTGCTCCAGTTCAGCCTTGAAATGCTGGTATCCCGCCTCGTCGAGCGTGACCTCCAGTCCGTCGGGCGACTCGGCCGCACCATAGAGGTAGAACTCCGTGAACAGGGTCTTACCCTGCCCGGCGGCGAAGGTGATGGACGGCTCCACGAAGATGGCGGCCGCGTCGTCCACCTTGAATTCGATGCGGTTGAGGAAGCGTCCGGCGGGGGCGTTCACGGCGAAGGTGACCTGGGCCATGTCCGGGCAACTGCCGTCTTCCTCGCGCTCGGCGGTAACCATGCCCATCATGTAGATGCCTTCCATCTTCTGGCTGTGTACCTTGGCGTGGATGGTCCCGGAGATGGTGATCAGTTTCGCCAGGTCCGGGCGGTCGATGGAATCGCCGTCCGGGGTGATCTCTTCGATGCGCGCACCCACCTTGACCGGTGCGTCGTCCAGCACCAGGGTGTCCTCGAAATCCTTCCAGATGATCATCTGGTAGGAACTGACGCGTTCTTCTTCCTCTTCTTCCTCATCCTCGTCGTCGGGTTTGTCGGGCTCTTCTTCCTCCTCCTTTTTCTTCTTTTTGTTCCGGTTCTTGATCACGCGCCAGCCGACATAGGCCCCGGGCGGAATCAGGAAGATCTCCCACGGGATGTCGCTTCCGTTTTCCTCGTCGCCGCGCTCCTTGGAAGCGGGCTTGACGTTCTCGACCTCCACGAAGGCCTGGCCGTGGAAGCGGTAGTAATAACGGGTGGACGCGGAGAAGTAATTCTTGTATTGCGCGCCGGACATCGGGTCGGTCGAGCCGAAATAATTGTCGCTGCTGACGCGGACGCGGACGGTGATGATCAGGGTCCAGGACCCGTCCGGAAGGAAATATTTCATGTACCCCTTGTCCGGCGTGGAGTGGAAGGTGTCGAAGGTGCCGGAAATGTTGCCATAACAGGGCGTGGCCCGTGCCGGCTCAAATTCCCAGTCCGGTTCATAGACAAAATCGCTGCGGTCCACTCCTTTTTGGGTATAAGTCGTCACGCTCATCTCCCAGGGGGTAGGAATATCCATCAGGATAACATCCAGGTCGTGTTCGAGTCTGGGAGAAGAGGTCAATGACCAGCCGACCCGCACTTTGTCTTCCTCCAGGTAGGGAATCCGGTTGGGTACGCTCCAATTCGCAGAGATTGTCACTTCAGCGTTCCTCTTGACATAATTTGAAGAAACCCTGTCGCCTTCGACATAGCCGCTGTGTGTCCTGCGGTACGTGAGGGAGTTCTCGGACTGCGAGAAAAAGGGGATGTTCTCGCTGCGGGAGGTCTCGACCCGGTCCAGGATCCAGTACAGAGCATCATCCTGGTCGTCCTGAGCCAGCAGGCTGCTGCCGGACAACAGGGCCAGGAGGGTGAACAAAGCGGGATAAAGCAGGCGTCTCATAGGCGGACGGAGTATGTTTTGTGTTTATAATACGGCGTTGACATCGCGGACGGCCTGGCCGCACTCCTCGATGACTTTTTCGATAGTAGTCCCGAACTGGGTCTCCAGGGTCACGCGGGCCTCCTCGAGGGTAATGGAAATCGCCCCGGCGGGCGGCGGGGTTCCCATGCTCTCCAGCACGCGCATCTTGGCCATCAGCCTGGTATAGTCTTTTCCGACGCCGTTTGCGGCGGCGGCTTCCATGCGCGGAATCAGGATGCGCTTGAACTGCTTGACGTTCTGGCGCACGCCTTCCTCGACCAGCGTCTCCCCGTAACCCATGATGCGTGTCGCCTCGTCGCGGAATCCACGCGCCATCAGCTGCTCGGCCTGTTCTTTCACGCTGGCGCCCTGCTTCAGCCATTCCTTGCACTTGTGCACGTAAGCGTCGGCGACGCGATTGGCGTCCAGGAGTTTTTCCGTGGCCCGGGTCGGGTCGATGATGCGGCCCAGGTCGTCTCCGTATGATTCCAACCCGTGGGCTCCGTTGACCAGGGCCTGGTCGTTCTTGGTCAGGGTCTTGAGCATTTCCTTCCTGTCCGTCGGGATGAAGTTGTATTGCGTCTGGTTGAACGCTTCGCCGTAGGCGTCCTTCATGATTTCCTCGTTCAGGTCCACCCACTGGCCTTTCCTGTTCTTGAACTGGAAGGTGGCATCGCGGTCGGCAGCAATCTTCCGGCCCCGCAGGAGGTCGTCGCCGACGTTGCCGGTCGCGTTCTGGATGCGGATTTCGGGATTCTCGATACCGATGACCTTGAGCCGCTGCTGGAGGCGCTTGACGGCAATCTCGTCCACCTCTTTGTAGATGCTCCTCATCTCGGCGTTGAAAGAGGCCCGGAGCATGTCGGACGGCTGGCTGCGCAGGATGTTCTGGGCAGCCTTGTTGCCCTGCAGGGCCAGGGTGGCGCGGCGAATCTCCTCCTTGGTGGCGGTGGGGTTGTTCATGACGTTCTTGAAGTTCTCCACGATCTTCTGGCCGTCCTCGCGGGCGCGCTTGGCACAAGACTCGGCGAAGATGGATTTCGAGGAAAGGGGCTTCTGGCGCATGTTCCTGATGGCGTCGTCGCCCATTTGCGTGGCTTCCTTGAGCGCGTTGCGAGTCTTGTTTGCCCCGGCGGCGATGCGGTCGGCCCTCGGCGCGCTGCTATAAGGCTTTCGGGAGGCCAGGGAGCGGTTGGCCTTGGCGGCGTCGTGCGCTTTGGAGGCGTTCTCGCCGAGGATGCCGAGTTTCTTGCCGAGGTCTTTGACTTTCTCGGCGCACTTCTGCTTGACCTGCTGGACCCACTGGGTCTTGGCGACTCTCTTGAGGACCGCGCCGGCAAGGGCGAAGCCGGCTTCCCATGCGATGATCTTGACGCTGACCTGGGCGAATCCGCCCCAAACGCTGTCTCCGCCTTCATACACGTACTCCTTGAGTTCCGCGAGGGTGCTGACCGGGGTCCAGACTACTTCGGACGCACCGGCCGTGACGATGCCGAGCCCGATGCGCAGGACGATGACGGGGATGGAACGGTCCATCGCGGCGATGGTGGCGATGGCCGCGTCGAGGTCCTCGTCGTCTGCGGAGACCGTATGCTTGAGGGTGAAGGCGGTTCCGATCTTTCCCTGGCAGTAGCGGTCGTAGATGGACATGATGCCGTTGTAGTCGGCATCGTCGAAGCCGAACGCCGTGTCGTGTCCTTCGATCATCACGGACAGTTTGTAGAACAACGGGGCCAGTTCCCGGAAGCTCGTGTCGACGACGATCTTGCGGCGGATGTCGATCAGATTCCCCTTTCGCCGGAGGTCTTCGTCTTCGTAGCGGGCGAGGGCGCGGACCAGGTCGCCGCCCGGCGGAATGTCGACGATGCGGTAGGGCTGGGAGTTGAGCGGAACGACGAGCTCCTTCTTGAACTCCTGCCCGTGCCATTCCATGCTCACCGTGACCTTGGCGTGGCAGCGGTTGGGCGAAACCAGGAAGCCGCCGGTGGGGCGGATGACTCCCCAGAATACGCCGTCCTTCGTCCAGTCGCGGAATTCGTACTTGAAGTTGAGCGTCTGGCAGGGAGAACCGATATCCTTTCCTTCCGGATCCCGGAAGTAGAGATCCTCATAGAGATAATAATCACCGGAGCTGGGGGCACCACCCGCGTGCGGATTCTTCGTAAAGAGCGTGCTGCCCTCCAACACGTCTTCAAAGGTGAAGACCGGACCTTTGTCAGGCTTGACGGGCCCGATCTTGTTGTCGTGTTCCTCATCCACCACGACCAGTTGCATGTCGATGCGGCTCTCCGCCGGCTTGACGCGGCGGGAGGAGCCGCGGGGCGGCAGGATGTCGTGGTCGAAGGTGCTCTCCAGTTCCACGGCGAAGGCCTTGAGGGCCTGCAGTTCGACCCGGAGGCCCAGGTGGATGCGGTTGATGTGGAAGGTCTCCACGACCGGCGGCCGGTTCATGCGCGGCTTGACCTCGATGCGGCAGAGGTAGTCCTCCACGGTGCCGGGGAGGTCTTCGTCCTTGCCGAATTCGGTCAGGTGGATGCGGAAAAGGTCCGGATTCTTCTCGTCCTGTTCCAGTTCGGACGTGAAATGTTCATAGCCCTTTTTGTCCAGCGTGATTTCTATGCCTTCCGGCGAAGATGCCGCACCGTAGAGCAGGAACTCCGTGAAGAGGGTTTTGCCCTCTCCGGCAGCGAAAGAGATCTGCGGGTCGACCAGGATGGCGGCGGCATCCTCGACCTGAAAATGGACGTGCGTGAGCAGGCGGCCCTTGGGACCGTTGAAGGCGACAAGGGCTGTGGCCGTCTCCGGGCAGCTCTCGTCCGGGTTGCGCTGCGCGGTCACTTTGCCGGTCATATAACGGCCGTCGAACTTCTGGCCGGTGACGGTGCAGTGCTCCTCGCCGCTGATCCAGATGTTGCGGGTCATGTCGGGCCGCTCCTTGTGGACGCCTTCCGGGGTGATCTCTTCGACACGGGCGCCCAGGGTCACCGGCGGATCATCCACCACGAGCGCGTCCTCGAAATCTTTCCAGAAAACAATCACGAAGGTGCTGGGCGGCTGGTACGGCTCCTCCTCCGGCTCTTCTTCCGCAGGTTTCTTCTTGTTATCCTTTTTCTTATTATTCTTCTTCTTTTTGTCCTTCTTCGGCTCCGGTTCCGGCGAGGTCTTGCGCAGGACGGCCTGGTCGAGGTTCTTCGGCCGCCGTTTCCGACTCACGATGAAGGCGGCGCCCGCCGTCAGGCCCAGGATGGCCAGGGGGATGAGGAGCCCGTCGAATTCGCCTTTGGGGCCGGAGCCATCGATTTCCTCTTCAACAATTTTATAGTCGGGGCCTTCGAAACGGTACCAGTAGCGCCGGGTGACCTCCAGGTTGGACTTGTACTTGCCGTAGTCGTCGCCGTACAGGTCGTCGGCGCCGAATTTGTTATCGTCGAGGATGCTTGTCCAGACATAGACCAGCATCTGCCAACTGCCGTCCGGGTGGTAGTTCGGATCGTCGGAATAGTAGAGTTGCAATTGTCCTTCCGCGGGCGTTTTGTCCATCTTCAGGACACCGCGGGCGGAGGTGGATCCTTCGATGAACGGTGTGAAGGATTCCGTGTTGGAGCTCCAGACGTAACGGAGGGCTTCGATGGACGGGTGGGAAACGATGGCGGACAGGGCCACCTGATACCGGAGCGCGTAGCGGTGGTTGTATTCATCCAGCCCCGGGGCGGAATTGAAAGAATAGTCGACGGTGATTTGGCCTTCCTTCCCGAACTCGATGCGCTGGGGCGGGGAGGACCAGGATTCGGTGACCTGGAAGTTGTCCGTCGAACGGACGGAATTGACCATGGCGCCGTGCTGGTTGGGCACGAGTTTGCTCCAGGTGGTCGTGCGGGAGTATACGGTGCCGTTTTCGGAAACGACGACAATCGGGACGTCCTGGCTCCGGGTGGTCTCTACGTGATCCAGCACCCAGTAACTCTTCTGCTCCTCTTTCGAGCGCTTCCCGGATTGCGCCCAGCCTGCCGCTGCGGTAAGCAGCAGGAAACACAGCATCCAGGCCGCGCGTCTGGCGGCGCGTGTAGTTCCGGGGTGCATGGGGTGGTCTAACCTAAAATTTGGCCGAGTTTGACGAGGATGAAGATGACCAGGAGAATCACGACCGGCCAGAACCACCATTTCCGCTTCCTGTCGGCAACGGCCTGTTTTTTGTCCGGTTTCGTCTGGAACTGGCCGAAGATATCATCTTTGCTCTTGTTGAGCGCCTGCTTGACGGTCATCGGGCCGTTTGCGGCGACGGGTTTCTGCGGCGGGTACTGCGGTTGCGGCGGAGCTTGCTGATAGGGCTGCTGCGGCGGATACTGCGGCTGCTGGGGATATTGCGGCTGCTGATACTGCGGGGGTTGCTGGTAGGTGGGCTGCTGATATTGCGGCTGCTGCGGTTGCTGGTAGGCGGGCTGCTGCGGTGCCTGCTGCTGCGGTCTCGGCTTGGGCGCGGACCAGCTGGCGATAACGAATTCGCCCTTCTCGGCCGGGGCACTGGCCGAAGACTCCTGCTGCGGGACGTCGTCGGAAATCGTGACAGTCGCACCCGCCGGCGCATCGATCACGACGCCCTGAGGCGCTGCCTGCTGCGTGGGGCGTGGCTGCACCGGCTGTACGGGCTGGGGCTGGACCGGCTGGTTGTATTGCGGCGCCTGAGGCTGAGGGGCCTGCTGGACAGGCGCCTGCGGCTGAGGGGCCTGATTGACGGTGGGTGCGGCCGCGAGCGGCGCGCCGCAACTGGTGCAGAATTTGGCGCCGTCGGGAATCTGGGCGCCGCAGTGGGTGCAGAATGCCATAATCTATATGTATTTTATTTTAACGACTTATCGACCATAATATACTGTGGAAACAGCACCCCCAAAGAGGGCGATTAAATTGGAGAGAAGTTCATCGTTGAGTGCGATGGCACAGGCCGATACGATCTTCCCGCCGACCAGCGTGGCTTCCGTGTGGCACATGTAATGATCCTCTTTGTTCCCCGGCCAGGCGAGATTGGCGAAACTGGTAGGGAAGAAGTCCTGCCTGTCATCCTCGATTTCATACGCATAATCGAGTTTCTCCCCGAAATACTCCGGACGGGCCAGAACACCGGCCAGATTGTCCACAGCAGCCTCCAACATCTCGAATACCGCATCCTCCGAGGCGTCGTCGGCGATATCCGGATAAATCCTGAGCACCAGTCGGCCGTAACCGGGGAAATACGGGCTGCCCGTGAAAATGACGCAAGCCTCGCTGTTTCCCAGGTGAAGCGTGCGGGAAGCGAGATAGCCGTCGGGCAGCTCGATGGGAACACCCTCCAGGAACAGGGTATCCGGATGCTGGTCCGGGTGTTCGCCCCAGTGATCGTTCCCGACAAGCAGGGATTCCAGAATGTCATAATCGGTAACGCGAATGCCTCCGGGCTGCCCCACCAGTCCCGATAAGGGTTCGTCTAACCCGATCTTCGGAATAAAGTAGACCGCCGCTGCTATGATGAGGAGGACCCAGATAAGGGTGCCCCTGCCTTTTTTGCCGGATGCCATGGTGGTATGTGGTTTATTTCGCGTTCGGGCAGTGCTGGCGGAGGAAGTCGAGGACGAGGTCGAAGTCTTCTTTCGGGACATAGACCTGGTTGTGCTCAAGGCCTTCGTTGACCTTGATCAGGTGCCAGGCACGGCGGGGTTTGATCCGCCGGACCTTGGCCAGGGTGGAGGTGGAGGCGTTTTTCGTGGCAATGAAGATGCCCTGGCCCACCGTGGCGGGGCGTTTGGAGAAAATGCCGACCAGGATGGCGGCAAGCCCGAGTTTGCGGGCCCGCTGGAACTGGGCGGCCTCCTGCTCGTGGACGAGGTGCTCCTCGTCCAGCGTGAAGTGGACGATATACTTGCCGCCGTACATCCAGACCACCAGCAGGTAGCCGATGTAGATGACGACGGCGAAGACGGCCAGCACGATGAGCCAGATCTTGATGCTGTCGTCCCAGGCGCGGGCCCAGTCGCCGTCGATGGCGGCCCTGATGATGGAAATCAGGAGCGGAATGCTCAGCAGAATGCCGAAGATCTTGTACACGACGAACAGGATCGACGGGTTCTTGAGCATGTCCAGCGGGTAGGTCCAGCGGTATTTGCCGTCCTCGCAGAGGCGCACGCGGTCGCCCACGTAGTCAACGCTTTCCCGGGCGCCGATGGGGGTGTTGGCCGGGTCCATGTTATGATAATCCTAGCGGGTTCCACTGAATGAGGAAGTAGGTGCCGATGCCGATCAGCGCCCACATCCACCATTTGATCTTCTGGTTCTTCTGATTCGCCTTGACCTTGTCCCAGTAAGACATTTTCTGGGGCGGCTGCTGTTGATACGGCTGCTGGTACTGAGGCTGCTGGTACTGAGGCTGCTGATACTGCGGTGCGCCGAGGCGGGCGCCGCAGTTGGAGCAGAACGTGGCGTTGTCGGGGAGCTGGGCTCCGCAGGTAGGGCAATACTTCATATGCTACTTGGCGTTAGGACAGTGGGAACGGATGAAGTCATAGACGAACTGGAACTGTGCGTCGTCGATATAGACCTGGTTCTTGCTCAGGGGTGAGTTGACCTTGATGAGGTTGCGGGCCGGGTCGGCCTTGATGGTGCGGACCTTGCTGAAATTGGAGACGAGGCTGTTGCGCGTGGCTGCGAGGATGCCCGCTCCCGCGGCGCCGTGGACACCGGCGGCGATGCCCGCGAGCGTGGCGATCCAGCCGGCGACCTGGGCCTTCTTGAACTGCTTCGGCAGCTGGGTGTGCATCAGGCCCGTGTCGTCCATCGTGAAGAGGACGCAATATTTGCCGCCGTTGATCAGGGCGACGAGGCCGTAGGCCACGAGGATCAGCACGAGGGTGCAGGCGAGGGCGATCAGCATGTATTTGCTGGTCTCGCCGAAATCGTCGAAGCCGCTCGTGATGCCGATCAGCAGCCAGATGCCGACGATGAGGCCGCCGAAGATCTTCAGGAGCGTGCCGAGGATGGCGGTGTTCTTGAACATGTTCAGTTCATAGACCCAGCGGTATTTCCCGTCCTGGCAGAGGCGGACAGTTCCGTCTGCCTCCTGTGCGTAGTTCGGCGCCGGGGCGGCGTATTGCGACTGGGGTTGGGCATAGCCCATGGGTGCCTGCGGCTGGGTGGGAGCGATTTGTGCACCGCAGCTGCCGCAGAACGTGGCGTTGTCGGGGAGCTGGGCTCCGCAGTTGGGACAGAACTTCATAAGCGGGGTTTATTTTGCGAGTTTCTTGGCTTGCTTGAGGAGGGCCTTGGAGGGAACGGGCTCCAGGTCGGTGCGGGCCAGGTTCCAGCGCACGGTCCAGCTGACGCTGCCGCCGGGCTGCAGGGTAGTGTAGGCGCCCTGCTCCTCGATCTCGACGAAGGTCTTGCCGGGGTTGGCGTAGGCCTGGATCTCAGCCTCGGCGGGAGCGGCCTGGCCGGCCTTCAGGTCCTGGAACTTCTTCACGAAGAGCAGACCCTTGGCGCAGTAGGCGAGCCAGCCCTTGCCGTCGGCGTTGATCTTGCGGTTCTCGCGGGCCTCGTCCATCACGTACCAGGCGCCGCCGTTGCTGAACTCGAAGGGCAGGCCGGTCATGTTGTTGGCGGGCTCGACCACCTTGGCCTGGAAGAAGAGCACGCCGTCGTTGGGCACGCGGGAGATCTCCCACGGAGCCACCTGGCGCACCTCGTCGGACTCGTTCTTGATCGTGTAGGTGATCACGATGGCGCCGCGCTTGGCGTCGGTGGTGAAGGTCTTGCTCACGCTGTAGCCGAAGCGGGACTTCTCGCCGTTCACGACGAGCGCGTCGCCGACGACCTCGGCGGTGAAGGGCTTGGTATCATATTCCGCCACCGGCGGCCAGTTCCACTCTTTCTGCGGGCTGGTCCAGAAGGTGCTGCCGAAGGAGTTCGGCATGCGGCCCTGGTTGAGGACCTCGTCGTCCCCGATCTTGTAGGAAAGGATCTTGGCGCCGTGGGCGACGTCGACGGTCATCGTGGTCTCACCGACGGAAATGCTGTACTTGCCGTCTTCGAGGGCGTTGATGGATTGCGCGGAGGCGCAGAGTGCGGCTGCCAGCAGGCAGACGGCGGAAAGGAGGAATTTTTTCATGATGGCTATTCAGTTCATACTCCTACAAATATAACAATATTCCGAATAAATCACTATCTTGGGCCATGAAAACAACCAATGTTAGTATGAAAGGATTTCACTTGCTTGTTTCTGCGGTCCTTTTGACCGTCCTGTCCCTGGACGCCAGCGCCCAGAGCATGAAACTCAACGACCTCGGCTACTTCGAGGCGCGCGGCACGAATGTGCTCGTGTACAACAACATCTACAACGGAGGATTCTATGACGAGAAGTTCGCCGGCCTGGAGATCATCCAGCGCGGCGAACGCATCGCCACGGGCGGCGGTGTCCGCCTGATGAACACCCCTGAGCAGTGGGACATCTTCGGGGTGGTGAGCCCCCGCCGCATCGACAATGCCGAGAGCAGCGTGGAGGTCTCGCTGAATTACGAGGATTACGGCTTCGTCCCGCGGCTCAAGGTCCTGCCCAAGGACAAAGGCGTGCTGGTGCAGATCTGGCTGGACCAGCCGGTCCCGGAGCAGCTCGTCGGCAAGGCGGGCATGAACCTCGAATTCTTCCCGGCCTCCTATTTCGGACACAACTACCTGGTGGACAACCTGGCGCGTATCCTGCCCAAGTATCCGATGCACGACACCGAAGTGCACCCGGTCTCGGAGAAGATTCCCCAGTACTTCGGCGAATCCACCTTCGACGACCGCGGACGGGGCGATTTCCTCGTGCCGCTGCCGCTCTCCACGGGCCATCGCATCGTGATGGCGCCGGAGGATGACGCGCTGCGCGTGAGCGTGACTTCCGACCTGGAAATCAGCATCTACGACGGCCGCCACCTGGCGCAGAACGGCACCTTCGTGCTGCGTTCCCTCCTGCCCGGCGGCCGGACCGGCAAGGTGCTGGAATGGTACCTGGAGCCGAGCATTTCCAAGGACTGGACCCGCCCGGCGAACATCGGCTTCTCGCAGGTCGGCTACTCCCCGGCCCAGAAGAAGGTGGCCGTCGTGGAGCTCGACAAGAACGACACGCCCGCCGCGACGGGCCGACTGCTGAAGGTCAATCCCGACGGCAGCAAGACCGTGGCGAAGGAGATTCCCGCCCACTTCTGGGGCGAGTACCACCACCGCTACAACTACGTGCAGCTGGACTTCTCGGATGTCCGCGAGCCGGGTCTCTATTGCATTGACTACCAGGGCGTGGAGACGAACGCCTTCCCGATCGACGTGAATGTTTACAGCGACAAGTGGCACCCTTCGATGGACATCTCGCTGGTCGTGAACATGGACCACATGGAGGTGAACGAGGCCTACCGGATCTGGCACGGCCGCGCCAACATGGACGACGCCCTGCAGGCGCCCGCCAACGTCCGCCTGCACGACGGCTATTTCCAGGGCGACGAGACCAACGACAAGTACAAGCCGCTGGAGCACATCCCCGGCCTCGCCGTGGGCGGATGGTATGACGCCGGCGACTTCGACATCCAGGCGAACTCCGTGCTCACCACGACCCAGGATCTCGCCTACATCTGGCGCGAGTTCCAGCCGATGCGCGACCAGACGCTCATCGACCAGAAGACGCAATATGCTGATATCCATGTCCCTGACGGCGTTCCCGACAACGTGCAGCTGATCATGCACGGCACGCTGAACATCAACGCGCAGGTCGAGAATATCGGCTTCGTGGCGCAGGTCATCGGCCAGCCGGACATGCACCACTACCACCACCTGGGCGATGCGATGACCCTGACCGACGGCCTTATCTACGATCCCACGCTCGCGCGCTACGAGGTGAAGGGCAACCGCTCCGGTACGCCCGACGACCGCTTCGTGTTCACGAGCCGCTTCAGCCCGGCCGGCGTGATGCAGGACATCGTGTCCCTGGCCGCCGCCTACCCGGCCCTGAAGGACTACTATCCGGAGGAGGCCGAGCGCTCGCTGAAGAATGCCAAGATGCTCTGGGATAAGTACTTCGAAGCGGCTGCGCCGAATCCCAACGCCCCGGCCAACAACAATGCCCGCTGGGGCGGCGGGGGAGACCCGCGCATCAACGCCGCCATCGAGCTCTGGATCGCCACGAACGACAAGCAGTACAAGGACTTCTTCCTGCCGCTGATCGAGAAGCAGCTGGACGCCAAGCCGGCTGAGACGCGCTCGAACGGCAACGTGCAGAACGGCATGTTCTCCACCCAGTACACCGGCGGCCCGAACCTGACCGCGGCGCTCAAGGTCTATCCCTACATGGACAAGAAGTTCCAGGACAAGGTCCGCAAACTCGTGCCCGCCTACGTGGAGGTCATCACCCGCGGCGGCAAGGATAACCCGTACGGCGTGTCCATCGGCGGCGCCAGCTGGGCCGGCAACGCCTCCGTCATCAACAGCGCCTACAACTGCTACCGGATCTGGAAATACTTCCCGGACCTGATCGATCCCGAGTACGTGCTCGCCGGCCTGAACTTCATCTTCGGCTGCCATCCGTACTCCAACGTGTCCTTCGTGACGGCCGTGGGCGTGAACACCAAGAAGGTGGCCTACAGCAACAACCGCGCTGACTATTCCGTCATCCCCGGCGGCATCGTCCCGGGCCTGATCGTCAAGGAGGATTTCTTCGAGAACAAGGACGACTACCCGTTCCACTGGGGCGAGAACGAGTGCTGCATCAACACCGCGCCGCAGTACGTGCTGCTCTGCCTCGCCGCCGACGAGGTCGTCCGCGCGATGAACAAATAACCAGACTCCGGTAATGAAGAAAGGCAGCCGCAACGGCTGCCTTTCTTCGTTATTTCCGGCCTTTTTCGCCGAAGACGCACCAGCGGACGAACGGGATGCGGTGCAGGACTTCGTAGAGGAGGGGAGACAGGGTGAAGACCGCCACGGTCAGGATCAGGTACATGGCCCACGGAGGCAGCTGGGTGTACAATTTCATCATATAGCCCAGGCTGGCGACGACCAGGTAGTGGACGATGTAGAGGCCGAAGCTGGAGTGTGTCATATAGCCGGCGAACTTGCCCGTCCGGTCGAATTTCGCGCTGAACCAGCCCATCAGCGCCAGGCAGGCGAGCCAGCCGTAGAGGCAGTTGAGCGGGGACCCCAGGTATTGCGGGGAGGTGTTGTCCTGCCCGAAGGTTGTGGCGACCAGGATGATGCCGGAAACGACGGCGCAGGCCAGCAGGGGAATCCAGGCGTTCTTGACTTTCTCCTGCACCTCGTCGTGCGAGAAGACGAACCAGCCCATCAGGAAGGGAATCAGGTAGAACAGCGGCTTGTACAGGTTCCAGAGCCCGTCCAGGGATTCCGGCCGGGGATTGCGGACCAGCGTATGCTCGCCGACCCAGAACAGCACGCCCAGCAGGATGATCCAGACGATGTTCAGCTTGCCGCAGGCGTTCCAGAGCCTGTCCTTCGCATCCAGCTTGCGGACCAGCAGGAGGAGCAGCGAGAACAGCCACAGATCCTGGATGAACCAGAGCGGGCCGGTGCCGCTGACGGCCATGATGCCGTATTTCACGACGCCGGGGATGCCTTCGAATACGCCTGCCCGATCGGCTACGACCGTGTTGAAATAGCCCACCATCCAGTGGAACACGAACAGGCCGATCGTCGCCGGAACCAGCAACTTGCGCGTGCGGGCGCTGAACCATTCCTTGCCGGAATGCCGCTGCAGGGCGTAGCGCGCGCTGACGCCCGCCAGCAGGAAGAGCATCGGCATGAACCAGGGGTAGAGGAGGTACATCACGATGTCCTGGTACTGCGGAGTTGCCGGATAATCGCCGAATCCGCCGATGCCGCCGAAGACCCCCTTGTTGTTGTAGAAATAGATGACGTGGTAAAATAGCACCAGGAGCACCGTCACCCAGCGCAGGTTGTCGATCCAGTGCTTTCTCATTTCGTCAGGCCCTCCATCGCCTGGTCGATAATGGCCTGGAAGATATCCGTCTTCAGCAGGGCCATGCCCTTCTGGTCGCCCAGCAGCATGAGCGAGTCGCCCGGCTGGATGTTGTAGACCGTCCTGGCGTCCTTGGGGATGACGATCTGGCCCTTGTCGCCCACCTTGACGACGCCGAACATATATTTACCGTCTTTCTCTTGCATTTGTAGGAAAAGTTAGAAATTTCCCACAAATATAACCAGTTTTCCGAAATGCACAAAGAAAAAATGATTATATTTGTGAACAGAATAAACACCCATCACTATGTCCTACCAGAAGTTCTTCAATCCCGAGGAAACCTACTCCCGTTCAGAGATTGAGGCCTTGCAGCTCGAGCGGCTGCAGGCCACGGTCAAGCATTGCATGGATTCTCCTTTCTACAAGGAGCGTTTCCGTCAGGCGGGGCTGACTCCCTCGGATATCCGTACGCTCGATGACCTCAAGAAGATTCCATTCACCACGAAGCAGGACCTTCGCGACACCTATCCTTTCGGAATGGCCGCGGTTCCGCTCGACAAGTGTGCGCGCCTGCACTCTTCCAGCGGCACCACCGGCAATCCCACGGTCATCCTGCATACGAAGAAGGACCTGGAGGAATGGGCCAACGCCGTCGCCCGCTGCCTGTGGATGGTGGGCTGCCGCCCCGAGGACGTGTTCCAGAACTCCTCCGGCTACGGCATGTTCACCGGCGGTCTCGGATTCCAGTACGGCGCCGAGAAGGTCGGCATGCTGACCGTCCCCGCCGGCGCGGGCAACACCCTGCGCCAGATCAAGTTCTTCACGGACTTCGGCACCACCGTGGTGCACGCCATCCCTTCTTACGCCGCCCGTATCTACGAGGTCATGTGCGAAAAGGGGATCGATCCCCGCAGGGATACCAAGCTCCGCACCCTCGTGATCGGCGCGGAGCCGCACTCCGAGGACACGCGCAAGCGCATCGAGGAAATGCTCGGCGTCAAGGCTTACAACTCCTTCGGCATGTCCGAGATGTGCGGCCCCGGCGTCGCCTTCGAGTGCCCCGAGCAGAACGGCATGCACATCTGGGAGGACTACTACATCGTCGAGATCGTCGATCCCGACACCCTCGAGCCCGTTCCTGACGGAGAGGTCGGCGAGCTCGTGCTCACCACGCTCAAGCGCGAGGCCATGCCGCTGCTTCGCTACCGCACGCGCGACCTGAC
This sequence comes from Bacteroidales bacterium, assembly GCA_017960585.1. Lineage (GTDB taxonomy): Bacteria > Bacteroidota > Bacteroidia > Bacteroidales > UBA932 > Cryptobacteroides. The sequence goes on along the minus strand of JAGCYX010000101.1, from coordinate 3,674 downwards.
CCGCATCCTGCCGGGCGACTGCCCCTGCGGGCGCCATCACATCCGCCTCGACCGCATGAAGGGCCGCAGCGACGATATGATCATCCTCAAGGGCGTCAACATCTTCCCCATCCAGATCGAGACCATCCTGATGCAGTTCCAGGAGCTCGCCTCCGACTACCTCATCACGCTCGTGACCGAGGAAGACAACGATGCCATGATCGTCGATGTGGAGATGAAGGATATGTACATCGACGACTACAGCAAGCTCCAGGCGCTCACCCGGGAGATCACCCGTCAGCTCCGCGACGAGATCCTGATCACGCCGAAGGTCCGTCTCGTGCCCAAGAACACCCTGCCGAAGAGTGAGGGCAAGGCCGTGCGGGTCGTCGATACCAGAAAGAAATATTAAAACCACGTAACCATGACAGTCCATCAATTATCCGTCTTCATCGAGAACAAGTCCGGCGCCCTCGTCAGCGTGCTCCGGCTTCTCAAGCAGGAGAATATCCAACTGATCGCTTCCACCATCGCCGATACCGCCGACTACGGCATCTGCCGCATCATCTGCTCCCAGCCGGAGAAGGCCTACAACGTCCTCCGGGAAGCCGGCGTGGCCGTCTCGCTCTGCGAGGTATTCGCCGTCGAACTCGACGACCGTCCCGGCAAAGCCGCCGACGCCATCGAGCTTTTTGCGGGCGAGGGCATCAGCATCGCCTACCTGTATTCCTTCCTGCTGAACGGAAAGGGCGTCCTCATCTTCCGGACCGACAACACCGAAAAGGCCGCGGAGATCATCACCGCCAACGGCCTCACGGTCATCGAAGAGAAAGACCTCTCCCTGCTTCTGTAACAGAACGGAAAACGGCAGCCCAAGCGGCTGCCGTTTTCGTTTTCCTGCCTCTTATGCGCGACAGTCCTCGTGGCCTTGCGAGAATTGTTAAAAAACTTTAAAAACTATACCTTTGCGCCTTCATTTCCGCAACGGTTAGTTTAGCATAGTTTTTTTACAGGATTGGTATGAGCATCAAAGGAGATTACAGACCGAAACTTTTCATCACGCTCAAGAAAGGATACGACAAGAAAACACTGATCCAGGACCTGCTGGCGGGCGTCATCGTGGGCAATCCTGTATGTAGGAGAGGATGATGCCTGCGAGTTGCTCTTCGGTGTGGCCGTCGGCATTGAGCACAACGTCATAGTTGCGGGCCTCGTAGCGGCTGGTGCCGGTATACCGCTGGATATAGTTTTCCCGTGCCTGGTCTATGTCCTTGACGAGGGCTTTGGCCGATTCCTCTGTCAGGCCTTGCTTCTTCATCACGCGCCGGATGCGGTTTTCCTCTGGAGCGATGATGAGCACATTCAGGTGATTGGGATGGTCCTTGAACACGTAGAAACCGGAGCGGCCGGCAATGACACAGGAACCTTCATTGGCCAACTCCTTGAGAATCTCCGTCTCGGCCTTAAATATATCGTCCGTAGTGACACCTGTCCGGAACTCCTGCGTATAGCGCGGGTCCACGCCCATAGTCTGGGCCGAAGGGAGAGGGGAGAGGAATTTGATAAAATCTGCCAGCCAGTTTTTCTTCTCTCCCTTCAGTTTCTCTATCCCGCTTGCGGAAAGGTTGAACTTCTTTTCAAGGGATTCGATGAGAAACTTGTCGAAATAGAAGGTCTTCAGTTTATCTGCAAGGATACGGCCTACCGTATGGCCTCCGGAGCCGATTTCCCGGCTGATGGTTATCACAAAGGGTTCTTTCAGATTCATGGCAATCAGTTTTAGTTCTCAAAATTGACAAGAATATGTCTGAATACAAAGAAAGTCGCTGAAATTAGTGATTCCAGCGACTTTCTTGCTTCGTAGACCAAACACTCCGCATCTCGAACCTCTCCTTCATCTAAGGGCTGCTCCAGATACAAGCCTTCATCGATAGGCTTGACCGATAAATTTGGAATTGACACACGTCTATTTCAGGTTCTTTTTGAAGAAGGATTCAATCTTGTCGTAGGGAATCACGCCCTTCACGTCGTCATACAGGTCCGTATGCACGGCACCGGGGATGATGAGGAGTTCTTTATTGTCGCCCTTCAGTTTGGCGAAGGCGCCCTCGCTGAAATAACGGCTGTGGGCTTTCTCACCGTGGATCAGGAGCACAGGAGTCTTGATCTCTCCGGCCATGTCCAGCAGGGGCTGGTTCAGGAAGGACATGGTGCCGGTGATGTTCCAGCCGTCGGTGGAGTTGCCGCTGCGGGGATGGTAGCCGCGCTGGGTCTTGTAGTAGTCATGGTAATCCTTGACAAACCAGGGAGCATCGTCCGGGAGCGGGTCCACCACGCCGCCAGCTCGTTTATAGTCGCCGGTTCGGTACTCTTCCGTCCGCTGGGCGGCCCAAGCCTGGCGCTGCGCGTTGCGGGCCTCTTCGCTGTCGGCGCTTCCGAAATACCCCTCACGCGCTATGCGGGACATATCGTACATGGTGGAAGTGACGGTAGCCTTGATTCGAGGATCGAGGGCTGCCGCATTGATGGCCATGCCACCCCAGCCACAGATGCCGATGATACCGATGCGTTCGGGATCGACATTATCCTGGTTGGAAAGAAAATCCACCGCTGCAAGAAAGTCTTCCGTATTGATATCCGGAGAAGCAGTCCGCCTAGGCTCACCGCCGCTCTCGCCGGTATATGACGGGTCAAAGGCGATGGTAAGGAAGCCCCGCTCGGCCATGTGCTGGGCGTAGATGCCGCTGGTCTGCTCTTTCACGGCACCGAAGGGGCCGGAGACTGCGATGGCAGGCAGTTTGCCTTCAGAGCCTTTGGGTACATACATATCAGCAACCAGCGTTATGCCGTAGTGATTGTGGAAAGTGACCTTGGAATGCTCTACAAGGTCGGATTTCGGGAACGTCTTGTCCCATTCCTGAGTCAGGTTCATATCTTTTGTGTATTTGTTGTTGCCGCATGAAGCCAGCAGGGCGATGCCCGCAAGGGCGATGAGTATCTTTTTCATGACGTCTATTGTTTCAGTGAATATGTGACGGAGATGTCGCCCGTGCCGAAGAACGCCTTCAGATCTTCTGCAGAGAGGCTGTCCACCTTCCCCAACGGTGTGTAGGACCAGCTGTTGTTGCCATAGAATACACAGATATTGTTGCTATTGTAGAGCATGATGTCTCCGGAGACGGCCTCAATCTGCTCGTTGTGGCTGGTGAGTGAAAATCCCAGCGGCCCGTAGTGCTCGAATCCGTTGGCCTTCATCTGGACGGTAACGGCGCCGGCCTTCAGTTTCTCGGCCAGTTCTTTTGCGGTGGTATTGTCGGCCAGCGTGGCGGTGATAGTCTCTCCACCGGCGGTTATGTTCATAACCATAGTGATAGTCTGATCGTTATTGTTGGAGTTGTTATTGTTGTCCTCCGTCTGTTTCTCTTCTTCCTTCTGAGGCTCCGGAATCTCAACCGGCTCAATCTTCTCGCAGGAGAGAAGGGTTATGGACGCTAGGCAGGCAAGAAGCATTGTAGTCATTCGTTTCATCATATCAATTGATTTTACAATGCAAAGGTACGGCGAGGCCTGCAACTTTTTGTGCCGATATTCGCTGACTTTATACCAATTTCGCAGATTTTGCTATCTTTGCAGGGTTATGAAGAAGATTCTGAAGGTCGATAATCCCAATGTGTACGCCGAATATGTAGGCGCTC
>JAGCYX010000100.1 GCA_017960585.1 Bacteroidales bacterium | reverse complement strand
TTCTTCTCCTGGCGGATCTGCACGGAGAGGGTCTGCCCGTTATAGCTGATGACGGCGCGGGTGCTGCGCTCGCGGTCTTTCATGGGGTTGGGCTGCACGCGTACGGTCACGCTCGTGCTGCTGCTGCCGGAAGCCGGGCTGACGCTGCACCAGGAGTCGTCGTCCAGGGCGATCGTCCAGGGCATGTCCGCCTTGAGGTCCAAGGTCTGGGTGCCGGCTTCGGCGGAGAAAACGAAAGAATCCTGCTCGATCTTGACGCCGTTGATCGGCTGTTCGCAGGAGATCAGAGCTGCGCTCAGCGCAGCCAGAAGGAGAAAATGAAGTCGCTTCATGGTAATGCACTAATCTTATGGGACGCAAATTTAATAAATTATTTGCTTTTGCGCGCGCTGGTGACTATCTTTGGTTCAGAAACAAAACCAATATCCTATATATGAACGCTAACCGCTTTATCCCCGCCATTCTCGCCCTGGCCGCCCTTCTGCTGGCCGCCTGCGCCGGACCCAAGGATGTCGAACTCGGCCCTTACACCGTATCCGTCATCGCCAAGAACGTGTACCACATCCAGGACTACAACAGTTCCAATCCCGCCGGCGAGACCTTCGACGCCGAGGGCAACAAGACCCACTTCAACAACTGTTCGGACATCTACCTGCTGGTAGGGGAGAAGCAGGCTCTTCTCATCGACCTTTCCAACCCCATCAGCTGGGCGGACGACGCGGCGGAGTCGCTGCGCGCCATCGTCTGGGAGCGGGCGGGAGGCATGCCCCTCACCATCACCTTTACCCACAACCACGGCGACCACACGGGCATGATTCCCGCTTTCGACGAGGATCCGGGCGTACAGTTCGCGCTGCCGCAGGCGGATTTCGCCGCGATTGCGGACCGCTTCCCGACGGATCGTCTGCATTTCTTCCAGGAGGGCAAGATCTTCGACCTCGGCGGGATGGAGGTGGAAGCCATCGGAGTTCCCGGCCATACGGCAGGCTCGATGGTCTATTTGCTCAAGGGAAAGGATATTCTCTTCTCCGGGGACGCCGTCGGCTCCGGCCACGGCGTATGGATCTTCAACGAAGAAGCCTTCAACCAGTATGTTTCCGCCGTCCCGTACCTTATCGAGGCCCTGGAGGCGCGCGGCGTGAACCCGGACCGCCTGCAGATCTACGGCGGCCACTACTGGCAGAAAGACTGGCTGGACCTGCCCAAGGGCAAGGAAATCGGCATGGAGTACCTCCGCGAGATGAAGCAGCTGTGCGACGAGATCGAGGCCGGCACCGCCGCCACGGAGCCGTCCAACCTCGGCCGCCCGAACCTGGACACCTATTTCCGCCACGGCAACGCCATCATCACCTGGAGCGCCGGGCAGGCGGAGCAGTTCCGCGCACGCTACAGCGAGAAGTTCGTCTATCGCGATCCATACGTGGTATTCCGCCAGATCGACGAGCACACCTGGGAGGGCAACGGCTACCAGGTGTACAATGAATCCGTCTACCTGATCGAGGGCGACGACCGCGCCGTGCTGATCGATGCGGGCGCTTATATGCCGACCCTGGACAAGGCCGTCGCCGCGCTGACCGACAAGCCGGTCTCCGTGATGCTCACCCACGGCCACGGCGACCATGCCGGCGGCATCGGCTGCTTCCCGGAAGTCTGGATCCAGGAGTACGACGCGCCGATGATCACAGCCGGCCGCGAGCCGTACAAGGGTGAAGTCCATTACCTCGCCGACGGCGAAGTCATCGACCTCGGCGGCCGCCAGCTCGAAGTGCTCTATACGCCGGGCCACACCTCCGGCTCCATCACCTTCTTCGACAAGGAGCATCATTACGGCTTCAGCGGCGACGCCTTCGGTTCCACCAACCTGCTGCTCTTCACCAACTCCTTCAAGACCCTGATCGAGACCTGCACCCGCACGGCGGACTACATGCAGAAGAACGGAATCGACAAGCTCTATCCCGGCCACTACGGCGGCCCGAATGTCGAGACCCTGCAGCGCGTCCTTGACGAGAAGAAGATGTCCGAGGAACTTCTCGCCGGCAAGCGCAAGGGCACGCCCGAAAGCGCCAACGGCCTGAACAGCTACATCCGCGACTACGGCGTCACCATCCGCTACACCGATCCCATAGCCTTACAACAGTAACCTCGCGGGTGCTCCCTAGCGAGCGGACAGAAATTCTATGACTGGAGGGCGTTCCCCCCGGACCCCCTGCGTCGCTTCGCTCCGAACCACCGCTTCCCTGCCGGGCGGATGGTGCGCAATGGCGTTGTGGAGGGCGGAGCCGCAGCGGCGGATTGACGAATCTCCGTAATTGTTTTGGGGAAGGTCTAATTATATGCTTCAGACCTTCCCCATTAATTATGCCGTAGAGGCAGCTGAAAGGCCGATTCTGTGGGGAAGGCGTCGGGTACAAAATGAGACCTTCCCCATTTCTGGTCGGCAAGGGTTTAGAACTGGTAGTAGATAAAGGGTTGGATATCGCCGCTGCGGAGCTGGATGACCAGCTGGACGGCGATCAGGAAGATCACGAAGATGACCACCCAGGGCAGGCGCGTGAAGCGGGCCTGGAGGCGGTTGTAGGCGCGCGGCGGGATGAGCAGCCCGGCGGCGGCCACCGCCAGTACCACGCACCAGAGCTTGCGCGCGGCCCAGAACGGCGCAGCGTACGCGAAATCGAACTCCGTGAAGATGCGGCGGAAGATCTCGCCGACATCCTCCATGCTACCGGCGCGGAAGAACACCCAGCAAGCCATCACGAAAACCATCGTCAGCAGCCAGCTGGCGGCCTTGACGGGCCAGGTGTCCGGAATCTTCTTCAGCCAGCCCCGGCAGAGCTTGTGCACCGCGAGACCCGCCCCGTGCAGGGCGCCCCAGATGACGAACATCCAGGTGGAACCGTGCCAGAGGCCGGCCACGACCATGGTCAGGAAGTTGTTGAGCAGGGTCCGTGCCTGCCCCTTGCGGTTGCCGCCCAGGGGAATATAGACGTAGTCCCTGAACCAGGTGGACAGCGAGATGTGCCAGCGGCGCCAGAATTCCGTCAGGTTCAGCGAACGGTACGGGTAGAGGAAGTTGTCGTCCAGGCGGAAGCCCATCAGGGAGGCGATGCCGATGGAGAGGTCGCTGTAGCCCGAGAAATCCAGGTAGATCTGCATCGTGTAGCCCATCACCGCCATCAGCAGTTCATAGCCGGAGTAGGAGACCGGGCTGTCGAAGGCCAGGTTGTTGTAGACAGCCAGGTAGTCGGCCAGCACGCCCTTCTTCAGCAGGCCGCAGACGATGAGCCAGAGGCCCAGGCGCAGTTCGTGGCGCGTGGCGGGTTCGGCCCGGCGGATCTGCGGCAGGAACCTGCCGGCGCGGGTGATCGGGCCGGCGAGGAGCAGGGGGAAGAAGGAGAGGTAGAAGCAGAACTCCAGGAAGTCCGGTCGCCCGTCATACTTGCCCCGATAGACATCCACCGAGTAACTGATGGCCTGGAAGGTATAGAACGAAATGCCGATCGGCAGGACGATATCTCCTACTGCAAAGTTGCTCTTGAACAGCGGATTCAGGATCCCTTCGACGAAGAACCCGCTGTATTTGAAATACACCAGCGCCGCCAGATCCAGCAGGATGATCAGCGCCAGCAGTACCTTGCGATGCTGGTTGTTGCGCATCAACTCCGTCAGGAAATAATTCACGGCGGCGGTGGCGGGCAGGAGCAACATCAGCCAGCCGTTGGCCTGCCAGAAGAAGAACAGGTCGAAGGCGAGCACCCACAGGAGCATCGCCGTCCGCGACCACTTCTTCACGAAGATGTAGATCAGGAAAAAGGCGCAGAATGCCGCCCAGAACCCCATGCTGATGAAATTCATACGGCGTCAGTCTTTGGGCGGCGAGAGCAGCGTCACGCCGTGGGTTTTGGGGGTGTCCTTCTCCGGAATCTCCCAGCGGATGGGATGCGCCGAAGAATCGCGCAGCCACGTGGACACGGAATCCGCCCACATATTATAGGACTTCAGCACCGGATGCGCACCGTCCTTCGCGCGCTCATATTTCAGCCGCAGACTGGGATAGTATCGCTTCTTGCCGCAATGCGCCAGCAGGATGTCGTTGATGCCCGTGTCGGGCTTCCAGTTGGGCGGCCCGATCCAGATGAACGGCAGGTCGCCGATCTCCCGGATGATCTCCCCGACGGCGGCGTCCCGCTCTTCCAGATTCCTGACAAACAGCTCGTTGGCGCCCATGCAGAGGAAGATGTAGGTCGGATCGAACTTCTTGATGAAATGCGTCAGCGTGTCGGACTTGGCCCAGTACTTCGAAGAGGAACTGTACCAGATCACGCACTGCATCGTGTGGCCGTTGGCCGTGGCATATTGCGAGAGGCGGTAGCGCAGGCCCTCGACCATCGAATCGCCCACGAAGAGGATGCGGTGGGCGCTGGTGTCGGGTCCCTCGGGCTCCTGAATCGTCGCGGGCGGGGGAATGGGCGGAATGGCGAGCGTATCCGTGCGCTTGGAAAGCGCCGTGAGATCGATACGCTTGATGCCCTTGTCGGGGTCCTGCGGCGGGCAGAAACGGGCGAAGGCCACGATGCTCAGCAGGGCGGCGGCGAGGACGGCAAACGCGTAGAGGGAATGCTTCATCTGTTTCTATTTCAGCAGCTTGTCCTCGATGGGCCACCCCGTGATGGTGGAGACGTAGGGGAGGATGGCGTAGGCCTTCTTGGTCTGTCCGGCGTAGTTGGGATGGTAGCTGGCGCCCAGCTCGCCCGCGCTGTCGTGGACCTTGCCGGTGAGGACCATATAGCTGACATTCTTCATCTTGCACTGGAGCATCGCGCCCTTGATGTAGTCGAACATCAGGTCGCGCCCCTTCGGGACGATGCAGAGCACAGGATGGTCGGCACCGTAATTGTCCTTGGCGGACTGGATGAGGCGCAGGTAGTTCTTGATGAAGGCGTCGCGCGTGGGTTGCTTCTGCCCGGAGACGTCGTTGGTGGCCAGGTAGATCACCGTCAGGGCGGGCTTGATGCCGTATTTGGCCGCCGACCAGGCGGGCTGCTTCTTCTCGTCGAAGGTCTGCAGGTAGCGGTCGGGCATGAACCAGCCCGGGAAGCGGTCGGCGTAGTTGCGCGCCACGCCCATGCCGGAATGCGCGATGAGCCAGTAGTCGGCGCCGAAGTGGCGCGCGATGATGGCGGCGTAGGTCTTGCCGCAGTCCTCCGTCTCGGGGGTGAAAGGATCCGTGGCCTTGTGGCTCAGCGTGCCGTAGCCGCAGGTATAGGAATCTCCGATGAATTCAATCACGCGCTCGTGCGCGGGACGGGCCTGCTCGATGCCCTCCGCCTGGAAGGCGTGGAAGGTGGCGCAGCCCTGTTCGCCCTCGGTGCGCTTCTGGATGATGACCGTGTGCGGACCGGCGTGGCCCCCGGCCGTGCAGACGGTCAGCGTCGTGTCCCGGCTCTGCAGGCAGAAGGTTCCGTCGGGCTCTGCGGTCATGTCGGCCTTGTCCACCCAGATGCTGAAATAGTCCTTCCCGCTGTCGGAAGCGCGCAGCTTCAGCTCGTGGCCGCGGAACTGGACGATGGCATAGACGCCGCTCCAGTCGAAGGATACGTCGCCGTCCTGCACGGCCGTGCGGCCGATCCAGGTGATGCGCGCATCGGAAGCGGGGAATTCGTCCGCCGTGGCCTGCAGGCAGCCGGCGAGGACGAGGAGCAGCGCGAAGAGATACTGTTTTCCTTTCATAATTGCTTGCGAAGATACGAAAAATCGGTAACTTTGAGGACGGAACCGAGCAGCTTTTTATGCAAAAGATCATCGAGAGTGTCCCCAATTTCAGCGAAGGCCGCGACCAGGCGGTGATCGACGCGATCGCGGGTGCAATCGCCTCCGTCGAGGGCGTGCAGGTGCTGCACGTCGATCCCGGCGAGGCGGCGAACCGCACGGTCATCACCTTCGTCGGTCCGCCCGAGGCGGTGGCCGAAGGGGCCTTCCGCGGCGCAGCCATGGCGAAGGAGCGCATCGACATGCGCGTCCATACCGGGGAGCATCCGCGCATCGGCGCCACCGACGTCCTTCCGCTCGTGCCCGTAGCGGGCGTGAGCCTGGAGGAGTGCGCGACGCTGGCCCGTGCGCTGGCGGAGCGGATGTTCCGGGAGCTCGGCATCCCGTGCTACTGCTACGAGGCGGCGGCGTTCCGGCCGGAACGCAAGCGGCTGGAGGTCTGCCGGGCGGGGGAGTACGAGGGCTTGCGGGAGAAGATGGCGGATCCGGAGCGCCGGCCCGATTTCAGCGACGGCTGGACCGAGGCTGCCGCCCGCAGCGGCGCCTCCGTCGTGGGAGCACGCAACTTCCTGATCGCCGTGAACTTCAATCTGGATTCGGCGGATGCTGAAGCTGCGGGCGAGGTGGCCCGCGACGTGCGCGAATCGGGCCGCAAGGGCCCGGACGGCCGCCGGATTCCCGGCCTGCTGAAGGGCTGCAAGGCCATCGGCTGGTATATCGAAGAATACGGCATCGCCCAGGTGTCGATGAACATCACGGACATGGACGCCACGCCGCTCCACGTCGCGTTCGAGACGGTCCGGAAGGCCGCCGCGGCGCGCGGACTGCGCGTCACCGGCACCGAAATCATCGGCCTGGTGCCCGAACGGGTCCTGCTGGAGGCCGGGCTTTACTTCCGGCAGCAGCGCGGCCTGCCGGCCGACGCGGAGCGCGAGGAACTCGTCCGCCTGGCGGTGGAGGCCTTCGCGCTGGACGATCTCCGTCCTTTCGACCCCTGGGAGAAGGTCATCGAATATCGGATGGAAAATAAATGCTGACTTAGTAACCATCAATCTCAAATCCTCAAATACCATGAAAAGAATTGCTCTGTTATTGCTGGCCGGACTGGCCGCCCTGCTGATGGCGTCTTCCTGTGCGCCGATTTCCGTCTCTGCGGAGATGCGTATCCTCGCAAACGATGTCGAGGCAAACTACAAGCACTATACCCAGGAAGACTGGGATAGGGCCAACTCCTACTACAAGCAGTACTGCGACGAGTATCGGACGAAGAAGCTCACCATGAGCCAGGAGGAGAAGGAAGAGTTCCGCGAGGCCCAGGGACGCTACCTGGCCCTGGTCGCCAAGGGAGCCGTCGAGGGTGTGACCGAAAGCATCCAGGAGATCGTCCCGGATTCCCAGGAGGTGGAATCTTTCCTCAAAGGCGTCTTCAAGTCGGACGACGACAAGGACGAATAGCATCCCAACTTACGCGGCCTGACTTCAGGCCCCGGCATAAAACGACAACAACCCGCTGTCACAGCGGGTTGTTACGGTTAGTTAGTAGTGTATTACCTTATAGAAGGTTTAAATTATTGTTGGTTAGAAGTCTCCGGCACAGAACCGGAGTCGAGTTGTTGTCATTTCCGACAGCAAAGTTACGCACATTTTTTAATTATGCAAACTTTTTCTACTTTTTTTTGAAAATTTTCTAAAAAAATTCTTCTGAGTTCTTAAAATTATTTATTAATTAGCTCGGGCCGGAGGCGTGCCGTGCGCTCCAGAGCTTGCTCATCTTGCCATGCTTCAATGAGTTTCGGGTTTCCGCTCAACAAAACATCGGGCACCTTCCAGCCATGGAATTCCGCCGGGCGCGTATAGACGGGCGGGGACAGCAAACCGTCCTGAAAACTGTCGGACAGCGCGGAAGTCTCGTCGGTGAGGGCGCCGGGGATCAGGCGGACGATGGAATCGGTGAGCAGGGCCGCCGGAATCTCGCCGCCGCTGACGACGAAGTCGCCCACGGAGATCTCGCGCGTGACGAGGTGCTCACGGATGCGGTGGTCGATGCCCTTGTAGTGGCCGCAGAGGAGGATGAGGTTCTCCTTGAGCGAAAGTTCGTTCGAGATGGCCTGGTCGAGGCGCTCGCCGTCGGGGGAAAGGTAGATGATCTCGTCGTATTCGCGCTCGGCGCGCAGCTCGGCGATTATGTCGTAGACCGGCTCGATGCGCATGACCATGCCGGCGTCGCCGCCGTAGCTGTAGTCGTCGACGTTCTTGCGGGGGCCGATGCCGTATTTGCGCAGGTTGTGGACGCGGATGTCCACCAGACCCTTCTTGACGGCGCGGCCCACGATGGAATAGGAGAGGGGGCTCTCCAGCAGTTCGGGGACGACGGTGAGGATGTCGATTCGCATAATGTGCGTGGTTTTGTCCTACAAAAATACCCTTTTTATTTATATTTTAGTATATTTGTCAGCTATAACATTTTTAACAACTCTGATATTATGAGCGAGAACATCATTCCTGAGGAGCTCCGGAAGGACTTCCCAGATGTAGAAAACCAGGTGAAGGACACCGTTCCTGCCGAAGAGGCTCCTGTCGAAACGCCGGCACCCGCCGCAGAACCCGAAGCACCCGCTGAAGCACCCGCGGAGGCAGCTCCCGTCGAGGAAGCACCCGCGGAGGAAGCTCCTGCCCGGGAGGCCGCTGCCGAGAAGGCGGACAGCTTCGCCGACAAGTCCCTTGCGGAACTTTCCGACTTGTTCGTACAGCTGAAAAACAGCGCGGAGCGGATGTCCCGTTCCAAGGAGGCCGAGGCCATCAAGTCCGCCTTCTACAAGCTGTTGGGCCGCCTCAAGGGCGAGAGCGGCGTGTCGGACGATGCGGCGTCCAGTCAAGACAATCCTTTCGAAGCCGTCGAGCAGAATTTCAAGGCGCTCTATGCCGATTACAAGAAGGAGCGTGCTGAATTCAACAAGGAGCAGGACGCCCGTCGGGAGGAGAACCTGGCCAAGAAGCAGGCCGTCATCGAGGAGCTCAAGGCCCTCGTCGAAGGTCAGGAGGATGTGAGCTCCCAGTTCCCGGCGTTCCGCGAGCTGCAGAACCGCTGGCGCGAGGCCGGCCCCGTGCCTGCCACGGCCTTCCGGGATATCAACGATACCTACCAGTTCTATGTGGAGAAGTTCTACGACATGGTCAAGATCAACCGCGACCTGCGCGACCTGGACTTCCGCAAGAACCTCGAAGCCAAGGAAGCGTTCTGCGCGGCGGCCGAGAAGCTCGCCGAGAACGAGAACGTGGTGAGCGCCTTCCACGAGCTGCAGAAGCTGCACGAGCAGTGGAAGGAGTTCGGCCCCGTGGCCAAGGAGAAGCGCGAGGACATCTGGAACCGTTTCAAGGCCGCCACGGCCGTGATCAACAAGCGCTACCAGGCCCACTTCGAGGGCCTCAAGGAGCAGCAGGCGGACAACCTCGTCAAGAAGACGGAACTGTGCGAACGCACGGAGGAGATCGCCGCCCGCGAGATCACGAACACCGCCGGCTGGAACGCCGCCTCCAAGGAGATCGAGGAGGTCCAGGCTGCCTGGCGCCGCATCGGCTACGCCACCAAGAAGGACAACCAGAAGATCTACGACCGTTTCCGCGCCGCCTGCGACACCTTCTTCACCCGCAAGCGCGAGTTCTACTCCGGCATCAAGGACAATATGACCGAGAACCTGGATAAGAAGCTCTCCCTGATCGAGCAGGCCGAGGCCCTGAAGACCAGCACCGAGTGGAAGAAGGCCACGGACCAGTTCATCGCCCTGCAGAAGCAGTGGAAGGAGATCGGCGCCGTGCCGCGCAAGAAGTCCGAGGCGCTCTGGAAGCGTTTCCGCGCCGCCTGCGACGAGTACTTCGCTTCCCGTGACGCCCATGCCGGCGGCGAGAACGACTTCTATGGCAACCTCCGCGCGAAGCGCAAGCTCGTCGAGGACGTCCAGGCCTACGAACCCGCAGCGGACGCCGCCGCCAACGAGGAGGCGATGCGCGGATTCCAGGAGCGCTGGGCCGCCATCGGCCACGTGCCCTTCAAGGAGAAGGACGGCCTGAACAAGGCCTGGCGCGATGCGATGCAGGCGAAGTTCCCGGAGTTCAGCGCCCCCCGCGGCGCCGCATCCCACGGCGGCCGCGCCCCGCGCAGCCCCAAGGACGCCCTGATCGAGAAGTACAACAAGCTCCAGCAGAACATCACCACCTACGAGAATAACATCGGCTTCTTCTCCGCTTCGAAGAACAGCGAACCGCTGATCAAGCAGATGGAAGAGAGAATCGAGCAAGCCAAGGCCGAGTTGAAGGAATTGGAGGCGCAGATCCGCAAGGCTGAGGAGGGCGAGGCATAATGGACAAGAATTCCATCATCGGCTTCGTCCTGATCGCCGTCATCTTCATCGGCTTCACCATCTTCCAGTCCAACCAGTCGCGCAAGCGCCTGGAGCTGCAGGCGCAGCTGGATTCCATCTCCCGTGCGGAGAACCTGGAGCGCCAGCTCGCCGAGGCGGAGCGCACGGTCGCGCTGACGGATTCCCTGCCCGAGGCGCAGGCAGCCCCGGCGTCCATCTACAAGGATACCCTGCTGGAGGCCGCCTCGCACGCGCAGGAGGAGATCATCACCCTCGAGAACAGCAAGCTCAAGATTCAGTTCACCACCCGCGGCGCCCAGCCGTACGCGGTCCAGGTGAAGGATTACAAGAACTACGACAGCACCGACCTGTACCTCTTCAAGCCCGGCGGAGCGGAGTACTCGCTGAGCCTGTACGCCGGCGAGGCCATCCGCACGCGGGACTTCAACTTCCAGGTGGCGGAGCGGACCGACAGCACCCTGGTGATGCGTCTCCCGTTCGCCGGAGGCGGCTACATCGAGCAGAAGTACACCCTCCGCTCCGACAGCTACCAGGTGGACAACCTCCTCTCCTTCGTGGAGATGGGGAATGTCATCCCGCGCAACGTCACCATGTTCGACCTCGACTTCGACGTCACGATGCCGCGCATGGAGAAGGGCTATAAGAACGAGGCCCAGTACTCCAAGCTGGACTACTATTTCACGGGCGACAAGAAGCCCTCGGAGATCGGCCGCGGAAAGAACGGCAGCCGCCGTATCGACTCCAAGCTGAGCTGGTTCGCGTTCCAGCAGCAGTTCTTCTCCGCCATCATGCGCGCCCCGGGCGAATTCGCCTCCGGCGAGCTGGCGCTGAGCTTCTACCCGCAGGACGACCCGGACCACAACCTGATGGCGTGCAGCGCGCAGATGCGTGCCGACCTGCCGCAGGGCGGCAACGGGAGCATCCCGTTCGAGTTCTACTTCGGCCCCAACCACTTCAAGTCGCTGAAGGCCATCGGGAACAAGTATGAGAAGATCATCCCGCTGGGCGGCTGGCTCGTGGGCTGGTTCACCCGCTACGCGATCATCCCGATGTTCGACTTCTTCCACCGGTTCATCTCCAGCTTCGGCCTGATCATCCTGCTGATGACCATCGTCATCAAGATCGTGGTCTTCCCGCTGACCTACAAGTCCTACGCTTCGTCGGCCAAGATGAGCGCGCTGAAGCCCGAACTGGACAAGCTGAACGAGAAGTTCCCGCACAACGACAACCAGCAGGAGATGATGAAGAAGCAGCAGGCCACCATGGAGCTGTACAAGCGTGCGGGCGTGAGCCCGATGGGCGGCTGCCTGCCGACGCTGCTCACCTTCCCGATCCTGTGGGCCATGTTCCGCTTCTTCCCGGCTTCCATCGAGCTGCGCCAGCAGCCGTTCCTGTGGTGCGACGACCTGTCGGGTTACGATTCCATCGTGGACTTCGGGGCGCGCGTGCCGCTGATCGGCGACCACCTCTCGCTGTTCGCCCTGCTGATGGCCGTGACGATGTGGCTGTACTCCAAGATGACGATGTCCAGCCAGCCGGGCGGCAACGATCCGAACGCCGCTTCGATGCGCTTCATGACCTTGTGGATGATGCCGATCATGATGTTCTTCATCTGCAACAACCTCTCCGCGGCCCTGAGCTACTACTACCTGCTTTCGCAGCTCATCGCCATGGTGCAGACCTGGGCGATCCGCAAGTCCATCGACAAGGACGCCATCCTCGCGAAGGTGCGCGCCTCGATGGGCAAGCCGCTGCCGAAGAGCAAGTGGCAGCAGCGCCTCGAGGAGGCGCAGAAACTGCAAGAGCAGAAGATGCGCGAGCAGCAGAAGAAGCAGAGACGATAAATGATAAAGGAAAATATCATAGCGATCAAACAGGAACTGCCACCGGAGGTCAAGCTGGTGGCAGTTTCCAAATTCCACCCTCAGGAGGCCATCCGGGAGGCGTATGCCGCCGGGCAGCGCGTCTTTGGCGAGAACCGGCCGCAGGAATTCGCCGCAAAGGTCGAGGCCCTGATGGACCTGGATCTCGAGTGGCATTTCATCGGGCACCTGCAGACCAATAAATTGAAGATGGTCCTGCCCTATGCCGACCTCGTGCAGTCCGTGGACAGCCAGCATCTGCTGGACGCCGTCCAGGACTGGGGCAAGGCCAACGGCAAGGTGATCCGGGTGCTGCTGGAGCTGCACATCGGGGCGGAGGAGACGAAGCAGGGATTCAAGGAGGAGGAGATCCTGGACATCCTTTTCCGGGCGGAGAAATACACGCACGTTCGTTTCTGCGGCCTGATGGGTATGGCCACGCATACGGACTGCGAGGAGGACGTCCGGGCGGACTTCGCCCGCATCGCCGACTTCCGCGCCTACCTGCAGGACCTCTTCCCGGAACTGACGGACTTCCGTGAACTCTCCATCGGCATGTCCGGTGACTGGCGGCTGGCCCTCGACTACGGCGCCACCATCGTGCGAATTGGAACGGCCATTTTTGGTGAAAGACAGTATTGATATGATGATCATGCACAGAAAAGTCCTCATCACCAATGATGACGGTTATGAATCCCGGGGCCTGCGCACGCTGGTGGAGATTCTTCGGCCGTGGTGCGACCTGACCATCGTGGCGCCCAAGCGACCCCAGAGCGGCATGTCCGTGGCCGTGACGATGGGGCTTAAGCCGATTGCCGTGAAGCATCTGGAACAGAAGCCGGGGGAGGACTGGTGGTACCTCGACGGCACCCCCGCCAGCTGCGTGAAGTTCGGCCTTGACAATGTCCTGCACCCGAACCGTCCGGATCTTTTGATCAGCGGCATCAACCACGGCAGCAATGCCGGCACCGCCTCCATCTATTCCGGCACCATCGGCGCCGCGATGGAAGGTGCCGTGAACGACATCCCGTCCGTAGGCGTGAGCCTCGACAGTTTTGACCAGAACAGCGACTTTTCCGGTGTGGCGGCGAAGCTGCCGGATATTCTGGAGCGCATCATCCCTGTGATGGAACGCCGCTTCGGCCTCTTTTACAACATCAATTTCCCGGACTGTCCCGCCGGCGAAATCAAAGGGATCAGGATCGGCCGCATGGGCTATGCTCACTGGGAGCGGGAGTACCGGAATTATGGCGAATTCCTGCGCGAAAGCGGACATGTCCCCAGCGAAGAAGACTGCCGTTACGTGGCCGCCCGGGAAGAGGGCGAGCAACTTTATGTGATGGCGGGAGATTTCACGGACAATGGCAACAACCCCCAGGACGCCGACCACCTTCTGCTCGAACAGGGCTACGTGGTCGTGACCCCGCAGAATATCGACAACACAGACAAGGCTGAGATTCAGCGCCTATGCGGTATTATTTGATAGCCGGCGAGGCGTCCGGCGACCTGCACGGCAGCAACCTCGTCAAGGGCCTGCTCGCCGAAGATCCGGAGGCGGAATGCCGCTGCCGGGGCGGGGACCTGATGCAGGCGGCCGGGGCGACGCTCGCGTGTCACTATCGGGAAGGCGCCGTGATGGTGGCGGACGTGCTGTTCAAGGCCGGTAAGCTGCTGCGCCAGCTGCGGGACTGCAAGCGCGACATCGCCGCCTGGCAGCCCGACGTGGTGATCCTGATCGACTACCCGGGTTTCAACATGCGCATCGCGAAATGGTGCCACGCCCGCGGCATCCGCGTCTTCTGGTATATCGCCCCCAAGACCTGGGCTTCGCGCGCCTCGCGCAACCGCAAGCTGAAGGCCTGGGTGGACCGGCTTTTCATCATCTTCCCCTTCGAGGTGCCCTATTTCACGAAAGAGGGCGTCCCGTTCATCTACAAGGGCAATCCGCTGCTGGACGCCGTGGACGGCCACGAATACGTGCGCCCCGTCGAAGGACGCTACATCGCGCTGCTCGCGGGCTCGCGCAAGGACGAGATCCGGCGGATGATGCCGCGGATGATGCAGACCGCCGACCTGCTCGCGGCCCGGCCGGGCTGGGAGGATGTGCGCTTCGTGGTGGCCGGCGCACCGGCCCGCAGCGAAGCGGACTACCTGCCGTACATCGCCGGGCGCAAGAACGTGGACCTGATTTTCGGCCGGACCTACGACGTCCTGCGCTACGCCGACGCGGCGATGGTCAACTCCGGGACGGCGTCTCTGGAGACCGTGCTGATCGGCACGCCGCAGGTGGTCGTCTGGAGCACCGCCTTCCTCGTGGCCTGGGTGCTGGACAAGGTTCATTTCCTGGACCGCTTCCGTTTCATCTCCCTGGGCAACCTGTGCCTGGGGCGCGAAGCCTTCCGCGAACTGCTGCAGTGGTTCTTCACGCCGGAGGCCGCTTCGGAGGAGGTCGTCCGCCTCGTCGAAGACGCCCCTTACCGGGAGAAGATGCTCGCCGATTACGCTGAAATCCGCCGCCTTCTGGGCGGTGCAGGGGCCTCCCGAGCCGTTGCCCGCGCGATGATGGAAGAAATTCGCAAAGGGGTTGATTTTCATGAAAAAAAGCAGTAAATTTGCGTCGCTTTTTGGTTAGAAGTAGAGTTACAACAATTTATTAACATTTAATAGTCTTAAAAACAAATGGTTAAACTTGGTATTAACGGCTTCGGCCGTATCGGCCGTATGGTCTTCCGCGCTGCGGTTGAGAATTTCTCCAACGACATTGAGGTTGTCGGTATCAACGACCTGCTCGAT
>JAGCYX010000001.1 GCA_017960585.1 Bacteroidales bacterium | reverse complement strand
TCCGACCACATCCGTGTCCTCGAAGGCGATCCCCTCAAACAGCACCTTCGCGAAAAAGCGGAAACACTCTTAAACAGCGTCAACTAATTCCAAAGGCTTCGTGTACTCGGCCTGCAAGAGTACACGGTAGTGGGTCCAGGAAAGGGTTGGTAGAGATTTTTTACTCACTGATGCAAATATCTCCGGGTAGGCTTTGTAAAACCTGACGTACCAGTACAGGTCGGTTCCCGAAAATCCCTTTCCATATTCGTCGGAAAGCTTCCGGGAGAGATTCTTGATGATTTCCAGCCCGTAATTCGCCCTTCCGTCTCCTTTGAGTTCTTCCTAAAAGAAAATTAATACGATTTTTAATCCTTTCACTATTTTTCGTATCTTGTGCGTAACAATAACCATAAGGATATGGCAGAGCAAAAGTTCCCTTGCGAGACCTGCAAGTTGCGGGCGCACTATGATAAGAATCCCAAGTCGGTCCTTGGGCGATTCTGGCGTTGGCACATCAACTTCTGCCCGGGATTCTGGGCGTATTTCACCAACCAGGACGACGAGACCAAGGCTTCCATCAGGGAGAAGTATAACTTTCAGAAGTACAAGTAGAAAACGGCTATGAGCAAGGCGCGTGATATCAGGATCAACAGGATGAGCGAGGCATTCCGGCGCCTCAGCGAGGTGTTGAACGTGCCGGGGGAGCTTGAGGCGCTTGCGCCGGAGGTGGATTGCCTCAAGGACTATATGGCTTCCGGACAATGGCTGAAGGATTTCGAGGCAGACGAGAAAGGTGAGATCGGTCCTGGCGTGGACCGCAGCGTCCTGTCGGAAGACGGCCTGTACAACCTGCTGGACGAACTGAAGTACAAGATCAATAACATTTCTATGCTGAAAATCGGAGATAGAATGCCGTCCTTCGAGGTCCTGGACCAGGACGGCGCGACGGTGAAGTCGGAGGACTTCATCGGAAAGGGGAGAAAGACGATTATCTATTTCTACCCGAAAGACAACACGTCCGGATGCACGGCGGAGGCCTGCTCGTTCCGGGACAACTATGCGGAACTGACGGCCGCCGGCTACAATGTGGTGGGCGTGAGCAAGGACAGCGCCAAGTCCCATACGGGTTTTCGCGCCAGGTACGAGCTGCCGTTCCGGCTGCTGGCCGACACGAGCACGCAGATGCTGCAGGATTTCGGCGCCTGGGGCGAGAAGAAGATGTACGGCAAGTCCACCATGGGCACGCTTCGCAGGACGTTCATTTTCGACGAGAACGGCATCCTCGAGCGCATCATCGAGAAAGTTGACACCCAAAACGCTGCCACGCAGATCCTTGAAGGCTGACAGGATGCAATACAGGAAGGACAAATACGGAGAGGAACTCTCCATTCTCGGATACGGCTGTATGCGCTTCAGCCGGAAGGGCAACGGCGTGGATATCGACAAGACCGAGCAGGAACTGCTGGCGGCGTACCGTGCGGGCGTGAACTATTTCGATACGGCCTACATCTATCCCGGCAGCGAGGCGGCGCTGGGCGAGATCCTCGCGCGCAACGGCCTGCGCGAGAAGGTCCACATTGCGACTAAGCTGCCGCAGTACCTGGTCCGGAACCTGGCGTCGCTGGACAAGTTCTTTGAAGAGGAACTGTCACGTCTTCGGACGGATTATGTGGATTACTACCTGATGCACCACCTGACCGACGTGGCCCAGTGGGAGCGGCTGAAGACGGTGGGCGTCCTGGACTGGATTGCCGCGAAGAAGGCGTCCGGCGCCATCCGGAACATCGGATTCTCCTATCACGGAAATACCGACAACTTCCTGAAGATCCTGGCGGACTACGACTGGGATTTCTGCCAGATCCAGTACAACTATCTGGATGAGACGACGCAGGCGGGCGTGGCCGGGCTGAAAGCTGCGGCGGCGCGGGGGATCCCGGTGGTGATCATGGAGCCGCTGCGCGGCGGCAAGCTGGTGAACAAACTGCCCGTGGCGGCGAAGCAGCTCATCGCGGAGCACGCCCGAGGCTGGAGCCCGGCGGAATGGGGCCTGCGCTGGCTCTGGGACCAGCCGGAGGTGACGGTCGTGCTGTCCGGGATGAATTCCCTGGAAATGGTAGGGGAGAACGTGCGTACCGCTTCGGATGCGGTCGCAGGGGCTTTTACAGCGGACGACCGGGCTTTCCTGCAACGTATCTTGGGCATCATCAAGGAGAAGGAAAAGGTCGGTTGTACGGGCTGCCGCTATTGCATGCCCTGCCCCAAGGGCGTGGACATTCCCGGCATCTTCGCCAGCTACAACACGATGTACACGGAGGCCAAATCCTCCGGCCGTTCGCAGTACTTCCAGACGGTCGCGCTGGCGGCGGAGCCGTCCTTCGCCTCGCAGTGCATCCAGTGCGGCAAATGCGAAAAGCATTGCCCGCAGGGCATCCCCATCCGCGAAAAGCTTCAGGAGGCCGAGCGGGCCTTGCTTCCCTGGCCGATGAAGACGCTCGTCAGGCTCGGCCGGAAAATCATGCTTCGCAAGAAATAATCACAGCATCTTCAGTGCCCGGGCCAGCTGGTCCGGGCAGCTTGTTCCCCGACCGTGGCAGTCGATGCCGTCCAGGCGGGCGATCACGTCGCCGACCTTCATGCCGGCGCAGAGCGACGCGACGCCTTGCGTGTTGCCGTGGCAACCCTTGAAATACTGGATGCTGCGGATGACGTCGCCCTCCGTCTCGATGTGGATCTGCTCGGAGCAGACTTCGGGGCAGGTCAGGAAAGCCGTCTTCCGGATACCGTTCTCGGTACTATCGCTGATTTTGACAGGTTCGAACATATAAGATAATATTAGATGCAATCATATTGCCGGCGGACGGCCTCCTGGTAGAAGTCGCGCCGCTGGTCCTGGGAGATACGGTAGCGCAGCATGCGGGAACTCTCCTTCAGCCCGTCGTCCAGGTTGCAGACGAAAAGATCGTCCACGTCCGCCAGATACAAACGGTCGTAGCGGTTGTCCAGATACTGCTGCAGGGACATGGTGAAGTTCATCGCCTTCAGGGCCTCCGTCGCCCCCAGATTCTCACGGGAGAACACGAACAGGCCCATCTTGTCAAAGCGCCCGTAGAAGCCGTTGCCCACCTTGGCCACTTTGCTCTCGATGATGTTCCGCAGCGGCAGCGCCATGCTCCAGTACGCCAGTTCCTTCACGCCAATGTACTTGCCCTGCTGCAGACCGAAGGCGTAGCCGTTCTCCAGGATCTGCTCGATCTCCGCGTCCCGGGGCGGCGGCGTCTGCCCCGCCACGTCCAGGAGCATCTGCTCCGCTGCGTCCTTGCTCTGCTCCATCGCGCGCGTGACCTCGATGCCCAGCGTCCGGCCGTCCGGACTCTGCAAGTCCGGCCGGTCGCGGTTCACCAGGTCGTCGAATTCGCGGCCCAGCAGCGCCGAGAGCGTAATCTGGGCGTATTGCTCGAAGAAACAGGTATCAAATTCGCGCGTGGACATATCTGGATAATTATGAAATCTTACTGTAGTCTTTGATCTCGTATTTGTCTTTGCGGAGCTCGCGGAGGAGCGGAACGTTGCGGGGATCGGAGAGGGAAGGGTCGGCGTCGAGGATCTGGCCGGCGTAGGCGCGGGCCTCGGAGAGGAGGGCGCCGTCCTTGGCCAGCGAGGCGATGTTGAGGCTGATGGGCAGACCGCTCTGCTGCGTGCCTTCCAGGTCGCCGGGGCCGCGCATCTTCATGTCCTGCTCGGCGATTTCAAATCCGTCTTCGGTGGCGCACATCAGGTCCAGGCGTTGCTGGGCTTCCTTGGTCGTTTTCACGTCCTTGACGAGGATGCAATAGGACTTTTCGGCACCGCGGCCCACGCGCCCGCGGAGCTGGTGGAGCTGGCTCAGGCCGAAGCGCTGGGCGCTTTCGATAACCATGACGGATGCGTTTGGGACGTCCACACCGACCTCAATGACAGTCGTTGAAACAAGAATGTTTGCGCGTCCGGCCACGAAGGCGGACATGTTGAAATTCTTCTCTTCGTTGCTCTGCTGGCCGTGGACGATGGCCACTTTGTAGTCCGGGAGCGGGAACGCGCGGACAATCTCTTCGTAGCCCTGCTCGAGGTTCTGCAGGTCCATCTTCTCGCTCTCGAAGATGAGCGGGAAGACCACGAAAACCTGCCGGCCGCGGGCGATTTCCTCGCGCATGAACTTGTACATCGCGGAACGTCGGTTCTGGCCGATGCACATCGTCTGGACGGGTTTGCGGCCCGGTGGCATCTCGTCGATCACCGACACGTCCAGGTCGCCGTAGAGCGTCATCGCCAGGGTTCTCGGAATAGGCGTGGCGGTCATCACGAGGACGTGCGGCGGAATGCCGGGGCCCTTGCTCCATAATTTCGACCGCTGCTCCACGCCGAAGCGGTGCTGTTCGTCGATGACGGCGAGGCCCAGGTTGCGGAAGACGACGTTGTCTTCCAGTAGGGCGTGCGTGCCGACGAGGATGCCGAGCGAGCCGTCTTCGAGGGCGGCGTGGATGGCGCGCCGCTCCTTCTGCGGCGTGCTGCCGGTCAGGAGCGCGCACTGCACGGCGGTGGGCTTGAGGTATTTCTGGATGTTGGCGTAGTGCTGCTGCGCCAGCACCTCGGTGGGCGCCATGATGCAGGTCTGGAAACCGTTGCCGATGGCCATCAGGCAGCTGAGCACGGCGACCATCGTCTTGCCGGAGCCCACGTCGCCCTGCAGCAGGCGGTTCATCTGGTGGCCGCTCATCAGGTCGGCGCGGATCTCCTTGATCACGCGCTGCTGTGCGCCCGTGAGGTTATAGGGGAGGGCGTTGTAGCAGGCGTGGAAGTCCGGCCCGACCTTGGGCATGGGGAGGCCGCGCTCGCCGCGCGAACGGACGTATTTCTGCTTCAGCAGCGAGAGCTGCAGGAAGAAGAGTTCTTCGAATTTGAGGCGGTAGGAGGCCTTCTGGAGGGCGTAGGAGTCCTTCGGGAAATGGATGTTGCGGAGCGCGTAGGGGAGCGACACGAGGCCGCGGTCGCGCAGCACGTACTCGGGCAGGGTCTCCTGGATCTCCGGCAGGCAGAGCGCGAGGGCGGCCGACTGCAGCTTGCACATCACCTTGCCGGTGATGCCGCCCGTCCTGAGCTTCTCCGTGCTGGGATAGACGCCCGTGAGCGTGCCCTGCGAGAGGGCTCCGTCCTGCGGCGCGTCCACTTCCGGGTGGACGATGTTCATGCGGCCGCCGAATTCCTGCGGCTTGCCGAAGAAGATGAAGGTACTGCCCGGGGCGAGCCGCTGGTAGTTCCATTTGACGCCCTTGAAGAAGACCATCTCCATGCGTCCGGTGGCGTCCTCGACGATGACCGAGAGGCGCTTGACGGCGCCCCAGTGGATGGGGTTCGTGTCCTGCGAGACGATGGCGCCGCCGGGGCCCAGCAGGGCACGGGACACGACGGTGGCCTGCAGCTGGACGAGGGCGAGGTCGGGGGCCACCTGGGCGATGGGGGTGATGCCGCTGCGGTCGATGTAGCGGAAGGGATACAGGTGGATGAGGTCCGAGAGGGTTTCGATGCCCAGCTCACGCTGCAGCAGGACGGCCCGTTTGGGACCCACCCCGCTCAAATACTGAATGCTGGTATCCAATTCCTTCGCCATACGTACAAATATACAAAAAAGCGGCAAAACTTGCCGCTTTTTTGCTAACGTCCGCCGCCGCCGTGGCCGCCGCCGCTGAAACCGCCGCCACCGCCGAAGGAGGAACCTCCGCCGAAGCCGCCCCAGCTGCCGCCGCTGCTGCCCGAATAGGTGGAAGCGACGTAGGAGCGGTTGGCGCTGGTGATGGCGCGGGACAGGCTGTTCAGCGAGTTGAGCGCGCCGCTGAAGGTGGTGTAGTCGTAGCCGATCGTACGCTCGAAGAGCACCGGATCGATGTCCTTCAGCTGCTTGGCCACCTTGTCGGCGACGCCCAGCAGGGCGCCATAGACGAGGTATTCCTGCCACAGATGGGCCTCGATGGCCTCGCGCTGGCCGGTCAGGGTGAAGTCGTTCAGGAACTTGCGGAAGCCGACGAGGTGCTGGACCTCCTGCTGGCCCTCGGGCGTGATCTTGGTGTCCGCGGCGCGCATCCAGCCCTTGTCGCGGAAAACGCGCTTGCCCATCAGGGACATCTTCTCGGTCCAGCTGTAGAGCTTGCTCTTGTGGTTCCTGGACCAGTTGGAGAACTCGGTGTCCTGCAGGACGCGGTCGTCGCCGGAAGCCTCCAGCATCATGCTCCAGAGGTCGCTGGCGATGGAGTCGATGGGTTCCTTGCCGTCCTTGCTGTCGGCGAAGGTGATCTCCACCTTGCCCTCGCCGTCCTTCTTGACGTCGAGGTAGCCCTTGTAGATCATCCGGAGAATCTCCGCCGAGGCGAGGGCGTTCTTCTTGCGATCCTCACCGAGCCGGGACAGGGCGTAGTCGGCTGCGATCAGGTCGCCGGCCATCGGAATCTCGCGATACCAGCTGATCGCACCCTCGGAGGTGCCGAGGACCTGCCGCTTCTCGCGCCGGCTGACCTTGCCGACGGATTTCCGGTAGGCTTTCCGGCCCACGAGGTAGAACAGGATCAGGGTAATGAGGCCGCCGATGGCGCCCGCCGTATCATCGTCATCCTCTCCGCCGCCGAAGTCCGCACCTTCCATGGCGCGGTCCAGGACTTCCTGGAAATCGCGCTCCTGCACGCTGGGGGAGTCGAAGAGACCTTTGTTGAAGCGCAGCAGGGCGATGACGGAACTGTAGTAGCCGAAGGGCTCCGTGGACTCGAACACGACGCTGCCGTCCTCCTGGAAGGCGACCGTTCCGTTGTAGCCGAAGCCCCAGACGCGGGTGTTGGTGGTGTCCAGCACAGCGTGGACGGACGAGGTGTCCGTGCGGATGTTCACGCGTACGTGCTGGGGCGGGGCCGCCAGTTCGTCGTTGACCAGCTGCAGGTGGAGCATGTCGTAGTCGTTGATCGTCTTGACGGCGTTCGTCATCGTGTAGAAAACGTGGAAGACGTGGTGCCCGTATTCGCCGATGCCCCAGCAGAGCTCGGCGCCGTTGTACTTGTGGACGATGCCGCTCTTGCCGGTCTTCTGCCTGCGGTTCTTGTCGACGTCCCACTCGCCGGTGTCCTCGAAGACCTCGCCGCCGTTGTAGTATCTGTCAAAGACCTGGAGATTGGAAATCTCGATGTCGCCGAGGTTCTCCCGGGGGAGGTACCACTCGGTGATGCTGTTGCCGGTGTCGAGGTCCCAGACTTCGTGTATGTTGGCGATGCCGTGACGGAACAGGGTGACCGTGATGTCCAGGTCGTGGACCTTCTGATCATCGGCAAAAGCGGCAAAGGTCGAAACCAATGCCGCTAATAAGATAATCCAACGCTTCATCCTTAGATCTTGAGGGAAGGCATCTGGGTCTTCTGGTCCTCGGTCTTGAGGTAGTCGCGGACCTTGAAGCCGAAGATGGCGGCCACGAGGGAATCCGGAATCTGGCGGATAAGCTTGTTGTACTTGGTGGCGGTGTCGTTGTACACCATCTTGCTGGTACGGACCATATTGGTGTATTTGTCAACGGCGTCCATGGCCTTGGCGTAGTTCTCGTTGGCCTTGAGTTCAGGATATTTCTCGACCACGACGTTGAGGCCGGCGGCCACCTGGCCCATGAGGTTCTCCTGGGCGTCGGCATCGGCGGCGCTGCTGTTGCCGTCGATCGGGCGGCGCTGGGCGATCACGTCGCGCAGCGTGTTGTATTCATGCTCATTGTAGGACTTGACAAGCTCGACCATGCCGGTGAGGGCGTCCCAGCGGCTTTCCTGCTGGACACCGATGGTGCTCATGGCGTTCTGGCAAAGCTCGTCCTGACCGACCAGTTTGCGCTGGACGGAGATCACCCACACGACAAGGAGGGCGACAACGATGATGGCAATAATGATTCCCATTGTAGATTGTGTTTAGAGTTTTGTGTCAAAAAGTGCATAAAGATAAGAATAAAAAATAAAAAATAAAAAACCGCCCCTCGCGAGAGGGCACTGAAAAAGTCCCTATAAAAGCCGGCTAAAAAACTTCGAGGAAGTATTCAATTTATTTGGATATTTCCTCGATTTTTTGTAACTTAACCTTTGTAAATCAAAGAGTTATGTTACCTATTCAAGGCGAAATACAG
>JAGCYX010000099.1 GCA_017960585.1 Bacteroidales bacterium | reverse complement strand
CCAGCTGCTCAACCACGGCTTCGTCCGCCGCACGCTGCAGACCAGCCACTTCCCCTACAGGGGCGTGTTCCCGGATCTGACGGGCGCCGTTCCGGCGTTCCTGGTGGAGATGTGCGTCTTCAGCGAGCCCGGCACCGTGGAATTCCTGCCGGCGATGCCCGACAACCTGATGCACGGCGCCATCGACGGCGTCTGGCTGTACACCTTCGCCAAACTTAACCACATGGACTGGGACGAGAAGGGCATCCGTGCCTCCATCACCTCCAATGAGGCCCAGACCCTGACGCTCCGCAACCGCCGGGAAGGCTGCCGCATCCTCGTGAACGGCAAGGAACTGGCCAAGGACGGCGACCACGTCCAGTACACGTTCAAGGCTGGCGTGCCCACACAGATCGAAGTCCTCTTCTAACAAATCAGGCTACCCTCCGGGGCAGCCTGATTTGTTAATACCAAACTGATTATCTAGAACACCTTCAGCGCGGCGAGGGCGTAGCGATATTCCCGCTCGGCGTCCAGCGTTTGCTCCAGCGCCTCGTAATAAAGATCGTTCTCCACCAGGTAGTCGATCATCGAGATCTCGCCCCGCGTCAGGGCCGAGAGCAGATAATCCCGGTAGTCCGTATCCGTCAGCGAGGCGCGCAGCGTCCCGGCGTTGGCCTTCATCGCCGCGGCCTGCCGGTACAGGTCCTGGATCCGCTGGTAGAACGCCTGCTCCGCAGCATCCTGCCGGGACTGCGCGGCGGCCACGTCCGCCCGCGAACGCTTGACGCGGTTCGCGCCGCTCCACAGCGGAACGCTCACCCCCACGGTCACGCCGCGGAAGCGCTCCACCGTCTGGATCTCGCTCATATAGCCCACCGTCAGCTCCGGCATCGTGGACAGGCGGTCGATGGACAGCTGCTGCTGGCTTACCTCCAGTTCCTTGCGCACATACGCCAGGACCGGATTCTGCGCGGACGCCTCCGCAAACCAGCTCTCGAAATCCGCGGGCAGGGTGTCCGCGGCGTCATAGTCCTCCGGGATGAACGACGGCGCCTTGCCGCCGTTGAGCGCGGTCAGGCCCGCCAGGGCGGACTGCCGCTCGTTCTCCGCCTGGTTGATCCGCCCCTGGATCGAGGCCTGGTGCAGCTTGGCCTTGTTGAGATCCAGGATAGTCGCACCGCCCGAAGCCAGCCGGCGCTCATAGGCGTCCACGAGGGTGGTCGAGCGGTCGAGATGGTCGGCGAGCTCCTGCAGATATTTATGGTAATAGATCAGGTCGATGATGAGCCGGCGCGCCTCCTGCATCACTTCCAGCCGCCGGGACTTGTATTTCAGCGCGGAGAGCTCGTCCAGGCCGGCCACCTTGCCGGAGCGCTTGCCGCTCAGCGTGGCCATGTCGAAGGACTGCGTGATGCGCAGGTCGTGGCGGTTCCCGATGTCGGCGGGCCCCCAGAGGTAGTTGAACTCCACCTCCGGATCCGCCAGCAGGGCCTCGGAGCGGTTGGCGAGCCGCTCCTGCTCCAGCTCGGCCAGCGCGGCCTTCAGGTCCGGATTGTTCGCCTCGATCTCCAGCAGCAGCGCCTCCGCGCCGCCCTGCGCCAACGCGCTGAGGCCAAGAGCCAAACCTATGATTGTCAGATAGATCCTTTTCATGATTTCTTCTTGTTCGTGATGAGGTACATGACCGGAATGACGAAGCCGTTCAGCAGCGTCGAGGAGAGCAGTCCGCCCAGGATGACCTTGGCCATCGGCGACTGGATCTCGTTGCCGGGCAGGTCGCCGCCCAGCGCCAGCGGCAGCAGGGCCAGGGCCGAAGTGACCGCGGTCATCAGGATAGGATTCAGCCGGTCCAGCGAGCCGGTCACGATCGTCTCCGTCACCGACCGGCCCTCCGCGCGGAGGACGTTGTAGCGGTCGATGAGCAGCATGCCGTTGCGGGTCGCGATGCCGAACAGGGAGATGAAGCCGATAATGGCCGGGATGCTCAGGATCCCGCCCGAGAGATAGACTGTCATCACGCCGCCGATGAGCGCCAGAGGCAGATTCAGCAGCACGACAAGCGACTGGGAGGCACTCTTGAACTCGCCCAGCAGCAGCATGAAGATGATCAGCACACTGAACACGCTCACGAGCGCGATGGTGCGGGAAGCCCGCTCCTCGCTCTCGAACTGGCCGCCGTACTCGATGCGATAGTCGTCCGGCAGGGTCACGTGCTCGGCGACCTCCCGCCGGATGGCGGCCACGGCCTTCGACAGCTCGCCGTTCGTGGCGTTGCAGGAGACCACCAGCTTGCGGCTGAGGTTCTCCCGGCCGATCGTGTTCGGGCCCGACGAGGACACCACGTCGGCGACGTAGCTCAGCGGGACCTTGGCCCCGGAGGCCGTGTCGATCATCAGGTCCCCGATGCGCTCCATCGTCGACTTGGCGTCACCCTTCACCTTCAGGGTCAGGTCGAACGCGCGGTTGCCTTCATAGACCGTCGAGACGGGCTCGCCCTCCAGCATCACCTTGACGAACTCGGCGAACTCCGGCAGCGTGATCCCGTAGCGCGAGAGCATCTCGCGGCGGGGCACGATGTTCAGTTCCGGCCGCTCCACCTGCTGCTCCACGTTGATGTCCGTGATGCCCTCGATGCCGCTGATGGCCGATTTGATCTGTCCTCCGATGCTGTACATCTTGTTCAGATCCGTGCCGAAGACCTTGATGGCGATGTTCGCCTGCGTGCCCGACAGCATCGCGTCGATGCGGTGCGAGATGGGGCCGCCGATCTCCAGGTTCACACCCGGCAGCACGGAAAGTTTCTCCCGCACTTCCTCCACCAGCCGGCGCTTGCTCTTCCCCTTCAGCACGAAGGGACATTCGAACTCGGAGCAGTTGACCCCGAACGCGTGCTCGTCCAGTTCGGCGCGGCCGGTCTTGCGGCCCACGGTCCGGATCTCCGGGATGCTCATCAGGATCTCCTCCGCCTGCCGCCCCAGCCGGTCGGACTCCTCGATGGAGATGCCCGGCACGGAGCTCATCGCGATGGTGAAGGAGCCCTCGTTGAAGGCCGGCAGGAAGCTGCGGCCCAGCGAGGCGAACATCACCACCGCCGCCACGAGCAGGGCCCCCACCGCCCCCAGGACGGCTTTCCAATGCTTCAGCGCCCAGTCCAGCGCCTTGCCGTAGACCTTCTTGAGCCAGCGCACCAGCGGCGCTTCGCGGGATGCCCTGCCGTCTTCCGACGTGTCGGGCTCCAGCTCGTGCGAGAGCAGGTACGAACTCAGCACCGGCGTCACGGTCAGCGCCACGAGGGTGGACGTGCACAGGGAGATGATGAAAGCGATGCCGAGCGGCTTGAGCATGCGGCCCTCCATCCCGGACAGGAAGAAGAGCGGCAGGAAGCAGGCGATGATGATGAGGGTGGAATTGAGCATCGGCATACGGACCTCCTTCGAGGCGTCGTACACCACCTGCAGCACACTTCTGCCCTTGCCGCGCGCGCCGCGCAGCCGTCTGAAGACATTCTCCACGTCCACGATGGAATCGTCCACCAGCGAGCCGATGGCGATGGCGATGCCGCCCAGGCTCATCGTATTGATGGTCAGGCCCATCCAGCGGGAGACCAGGAGCGTGATGAGGATGGACAGCGGGATGGAGATCAGGGAGATGAGCGTGGTCCGCCAGTTCATCAGGAAGACGAACAGGACCAGGATGACGAAGAGACCGCCTTCCAGCAGGGATTTCTTCACGTTGCCGATGGAGCCCTCGATGAAGCGGGACTGACGGAAGATGTCGGCGTTGATCCTCACGTCGGAAGGGAGGGTGGCACTGATGTCCGCGAGCTCCCGGTCCAGCTTGGCGGTCAGCTCCAGCGACGAGGTGTTCGGCTGCTTGGTCACGGTCATGATCACGGCCGGGCGGCCGTCGTTGGAGGCCACGCCCAGCACGGGGGTCTTGGGTCCGATGGCGACGTCGGCGATGGCGTCCAGCGTGACCGGAAGCCCCTTCGGACCCGTCTTCACCACGGCCTTCTTCATCAGCTCGATGTCGCTGGTGGACAGGACGCCGCGGACGATGTACTCGTTGCCGTATTCATATAAGGTCCCGCCGGGGGCGTTCTGGTTCATCCCCTTGACGGCATCGATGACTTCGTCCATAGACACGCCGTAATGGCGCATACGGCCGGGATCCAGCAGGATCTGATACTCCTTGATGTCGCCGCCCATCACGGCCACCTGGGCCACGCCGCCCAGCGACAGGAGCCGGGGACGGATGGTCCAGTCCGCCATCGTGCGCAGGTCCTCCATCGAGGTCGTTTCGGCCGTCAGGCCGACGATCATCAGCTCGCCCAGGATGGACGCCTGGGGGCCGAGGGTCGGGTTGCCCACGCCGGAAGGCAGGCTCTCCCCCACCATGGCGATCTTCTCGCTGACGATCTGGCGGGCGCGGTAAATATCTGTCCCCCAGTCGAATTCGATATTCACGATGGAGAATCCGGTGGTCGAAGAAGAGCGCACCCGGCGCACGTTGGTGGCGCCGTTGACGGCCGTCTCGATCGGGAAGGTCACGAGGCGCTCGACCTCTTCCGGTGCCATTCCCTCGGCCTCCGTCATCACGACCACGGTCGGGGCGTTCAGGTCGGGGAACACGTCCACTTCCGAATGGCTCGCCGAATACAGGCCCGCCACCATGCACAGGGCGGCGATCACCAGGATGGCGACCCGGTTGTTCAGCGAAAACGCGATGATCTTGTTCAGAAGACCATTCTCGGGTTGAATCCGTTCCATCGGCTAATGATTGTGCGTGTGGCCGGCCGGGACGGCGGTGACGCCGGCAAGTTTCACGTGGACCGCGCCGGACACCACGACCAGTTCGCCCTCCCGCAGGCCCTGCAGGATGGGGACACGGCGGCCGTCCGACTGCCCGAGGGCGACTTCCCGCTTCTCGAAGCAGTCGTCATCATCCTCCTCGCGGACAAAGACATAATGGACGCCCTGGTCCTCCACGACGGCCTCCAGCGGCACGGTGATACAATGTCCGGAGGTCGAAGTCTTGAGGTACACGTCCACGTAGGAACCGGGCACCAGGTCGCCCCGATTGTCGAATTCGAAGATGACCGGGATGTAGAAATCCCCGTCGGAGGCCCTTCCGTAGCTGAGCAGCCGGCCGCCCAGCTCGCCGAGGCTGTAGACCTGGTCGCCGTAGGAGGTGACGAAGTCCGCGTCGCGCACGGAGGCGATGCGGCCGTAGTATTTCTCGGAGACGTCCGCCCGCAGCCAGAGCTTGCGGTTGCTGCTCACGGTGGCGATGGGCGTGCCCGTCTCCACGTAGTCTCCGCTCCGCACGCTGAGGCTCTTGACGAAGCCGGTCAGCGGCGACGAGACGGCGATTCCGCCCCCTTCGGTGCTCCCGGCCGCGAGGGCCTCGTATTCCACGCGGGCGTGTTCATACGCCAGGCGGCTCTGGTCCAGGTGGCTCTCGCTGACGATGTTGTCTTCGCGAAGCTGCTGGTCGCGTTCGTATTCCTTCTGGGCAGTCTCGAGGGTGATCCGGGCCTTGGCGAGCTTGTCGCCGGAACCGATGCTCCGCGTGGAGATGGTGGCGATGCGGGCGCCCCTGGAGACGGGAGATCCCTCTCCGAACTTGCCCAGGTTCACGATGCCCTCGCTCTTCGCGACGACGGTCATCTCGTCGCCGGCGGAGGAGACGATCTGGCCGCTGGTGCGGATCACTTCGCTGAAGGCGCCGGCCGCCGCTTCTTCGACGCGGATGCCCAGCACTTCCTGCCGTTCGGGGCTGATTTCGATGTGTCCGTCGTGGCTGTGCCCGTGCGCCTCTTCGTGTTCGTGCTCGTGCGCGTGCTCCCGGGGGCCGCAAGCGTTCAGGGCGACACACAACGCCATCAGGACATACAATGCTTTTCTCATCAGATAACAGATTTGGGAAAGCAAAGGTATGCCTTCGCGCGTGCAACCGGGTTGCAAACAGATGAATCGGCGCGATTTTGCTATTCCTGTTTATTTTCCGTACCTTCGTATGTACTAACTCAAGCGACTTATGAAACGCATTTTCAGCTTTTTCCTTGCCCTCGCCGCGGCGCTGAGTTTCGCCGCCTGCGAGCAGTCCGCACCCGTCAGCCCCGTCCTCTCCATCGAAGGCGGACAGGTCCAGGGTGTCGCCGCCGACCTGGACGGCGTATTCGTGTACCGTGGCATCCCCTACGCCGCTCCCCCCATCGGGGACCTGCGCTGGAAGGCGCCCCAGCCCGTCGTGCCCTGGGAGGGCGTGCTGAAGGCCGACCAGTTCGGCCACCCCAGCTACCAGGCCGTGCACTACCCGGGCAACTATTTCACGGAGTGGGGCTACGGCGAGGAGAAGCAGTGCAGCGAGGACTGCCTGTACCTGAACGTCTGGACAAAATACCCCGGCCAGGTGGACCGCAAGGCCCCCGTGGCCGTCTGGATCCACGGCGGCGGCTACCGCGAGGGCTGGGGCTCCGAGCCTGAGTTCGACGCGCAGGAGTGGGCCGCCAAGGACGTGGTCCTGGTGTCCATCAACTACCGTCTCGGCATCTTCGGCTTCATGGCACATCCCGAGCTGTCCGCCGAGAGCCCGGACGGCGTGTCCGGCAACTACGGCATCCTGGACCAGATCGAGTCCCTGAAATGGGTCAAGAAGAACATCGCGCAGTTCGGCGGCGACCCGGACAACGTGATGATCTTCGGCCAGAGCGCCGGCGGCGGCAGCGTGCGCACGCTCTGCGCCTCTCCCCTGGCCCGGCCGTACTTCCACAAGGCGGTCATCATGAGCGCCAACGGCCTCAACGTGGTCAAGGACCAGCAGTTCACGCTGGCCGGCGGCCCTGCCGTGCCGCCTTCCATGATCAAGATGATGTTCGGCGGCCAGACCTTGAAGGAGGCTGAAGCCGAGGGCAAGGCCGTGATGGACTGGGCCGGTCTGACCGACCTCAAGAAGATGCGCGCCGCGGCCACGGACGCCGTCCACGCCGCCAGCGCCCTCTACACCTCCGCCACCGGCAAGCAGGGCATCACCATCACCCCGATCATCGACGGCCACGTGTCCCTGGAGATCTTCGACGACGCCGCTGCAGACGGTTCCCTCGCCGACGTGCCGTATATGATCGGCTACACGCTCAACGATATGGGCGATATGTCCGCGGGCATCGCCGCCTTCTGCGCGAACCGCCAGGCGCTCGGCAACAAGGCCTGGGCCTACGAATTCGCCCGTCCGCTGCCGGACGACGGCTCCCACCCGGAGGACAAGCTCAAGGGCGCGTTCCACTCCTCCGACCTCTGGTTCGTCTTCAAGTCGCTCCAGCACTGCTGGCGCCCCTGGACGCAGGGCGACTGGGACCTCTCCGAGAAGATGCTCACCGCCTGGACCAATTTCGCCAAGTACAGCGATCCCAACGGCCCTGACGGCGGTGTCTGGACCCCCTGCACCACCGAGAACAACAACTTCATGCTCTTCAAGCTCGACGCCGCCGACGCCGAAGCCTCCGAAATGGGTCAGCCGATCAAGTAGTTTTTGGTGCCCCCATCGCAATAAAAATAGGGTCGCTTCGGCGGCCCTATTTCTTATTATTTGGGGTGACGTTATTCGGTCTCTTCGGCCGGTAAGGCCGGGCCGATGGGCGGGAGTTCGTGCTTGGTGGGCGTCTTGAGGCCATGGTTGATGGCCTTCCATGCGGCGCCGACGATGCTCTGGTCGCTTTCCACCAGGCGCGCGGAGTTCTTCTTGAAGCGCTTCACGAAGGCGTCGAGATTGCTCTCCAGGGCCGCGTTCTCGTCGCAGAAGAGGGCCACGCGGTCCACCATATTCTGGGCGGCGTTCACGATCTCGGAGATGTTCTCCATCTGCTCCTTCTGCACCCAGGCGGTGCGGATGAGGCGCAGGAAAGGAATCAACGTCTCCTCCGTGGTGATGAGCACGTTCTGCTTGAACGCCTTGGCGAAGATGTCCTTGTCCTCCATCTTGGCGAGCTGGTAGGCGCCGTAGTTGGGGATGAACATGATCACGTAGTCGAGCGTCTTGCGGCCGACCACATACTTCTGGTACTCCTTGCTGGTGAGCTCCTTGATATGGTTCTCCACGGATTCCAGGTTACGGGCCGCAGCGTCGGCGCGCTCCTCGTCCGTCTCGGCGGCGAAGTAGTCGGCCAGGGCCGTCAGCGACACCTTGGAGTCGATGAGGATGTCCGTGTCGTCCGGGAAATGCAGGGCGAAGTCCGGGCGCATTTTCTTGCCGGTGTCCTCGTTGACGATGCGGTTGCCCTTCTTGTCGCGGAGCCAGAATTCGGCGTCGTAGTCGTGTCCTTCCCGCAGGCCCTCGGCCTTGAGGATGTTCTCCAGGATGGTCTCCCCGAAGATGCCCTGCACCTTGCTCTGGCCCTTCAGGGCCTTGGCCAGGTCTTCCGCCGTGGTGCCGATGGTGTCGGTCTGCTCCTTCAGGTGCTTGACCGTCTCGTCGAACTTGGTCTTGATGGCGGAGCTCTCCTCGGCGTGCGACTTCTTCTGGGCCTCGAAGGCGGCCTTCATGTCCTTGATGTTCTGGTCCAGCCCGCCCGTGATGGTCTTCATCGTCTCGGCGGCCTCCTTCTTGAGGGACTCCTCGCGGGCCTTCAGGATCTTCTCGTTCTCCAGCTCGAGCGCCGTCTTCGCCGCCTTGATGGCCTCCGCCTGGCCGGCCTTGAGCTCGGCGAGCGCCTTCTCCTGACTGGCCTTGATCTCCGCCAGGGCCTGCTCGTGCTGCTTCCGCTCGCTCTCCCGCAGCGCCTCCGCCGTCCGCACCTCGGCCTCCCGGCGGATCAGGTCCGCGTCCCGCTCGGCCACCTGCCCGGTCAGCGTGCGGATCTCCGCCTTCGCCTTGCTGGCGCTGAGGACCCACGCGACGACCACAGCGACGATGACAACCGCTGCCACGATGGCGATGATGATGGTTACGTCCATATGCTTCTAACTCTCAACACAAAAATACAAAAAGAAATCCACTATACCAAAGCCTCCCCCATCCACACCAGAGGCCGTTTTTGTGGACGAAACCCCAGAAAACCGCGTTTAAACGTTTACAAAATCTGCAAACGGGTAAAATTTCACAATTTCTTGCGTACGAATTTTACTAATCCTTAGAACTTCAAGAATCAGTTTTCATCTTT
>JAGCYX010000098.1 GCA_017960585.1 Bacteroidales bacterium | reverse complement strand
CGGAGCCGATGTACTTCTCCTTGTTGTCCGGGTCGCGCAGGGAGACCTGGGCCATGTAGTCCGTCATCTTGAGCGTCTTGAAGACGTACAGGATCAGGTCGATGACCTTCTCGAACTCCTCCTGGAGCTGGTCCGGGCGGCAGAAGAGGTGGGCGTCGTCCTGGGTGAAACCGCGCACGCGGGTCAGGCCGTGGAGCTCGCCGCTCTGCTCATAGCGGTAGACGGTGCCGAACTCCGCGAAGCGCAGCGGCAGGTCGCGGTAGGAGCGCGGGCTGCTGCGGAAGATCTCGCAGTGGTGCGGGCAGTTCATCGGCTTGAGCATATATTCCTCGCCCTCCTGGGGCGTGTGGATCGGCTGGAAGGAGTCCTTGCCGTATTTGGCGTAGTGGCCGGAGGTCACATACAGTTCTTTGCTGCCGATATGCGGGGTGACGACGGGCAGGTAGCCCAGTTCCGCCTGCTTCTTGCGCAGGAAGTTCTCCAGGGTGTTGCGCATCTGGGCGCCGCGGGGCAGCCACAGCGGCAGGCCGAGGCCCACGCGGCTGGAGAAGGTGAAGAGCTCCATCTCCTTGCCGAGCTTGCGGTGGTCGCGCTTCTTGGCTTCCTCGAGCAGGGTCAGGTACTCGTCGAGCATGCTCTTCTTGGGGAAGGTGACGCCGTAGATACGGGTCAGCTGCTCGCGGTTCTGGTCGCCCTTCCAGTAGGCGCCGGCGATGGCGGTCAGCTTGACGGCCTTGATGTCGTCCACGTGCTTGACGTGCGGGCCGCGGCAGAGGTCGGTGAACGCACCGTTCGTGTAGAACGAGATGGTACCGTCCTGCAAGTCGGCGATCAGCTCGCACTTGTACGGATCGCCCTTCTCCTTGAAGTAGGCCATCGCATCCGCCTTGGACACCTCCTTGCGCTCGAACGTCTCCTTAGTTCGTGCCAGCTCGATCATCTTGTCCTCGACCGCCTTGAGGTCGGCCTCGGAAATCTGTCGGTCGCCCAGGTCCACGTCGTAGTAGAAACCGGTCTCGACGGCCGGGCCCACGCCGAACTTGACGCCCGGGTAGAGCGCCTCGAGCGCCTCCGCCATCAGGTGCGCGGAAGAGTGCCAGAAGATGTGTTTCGCCTCATCGTCCTCCCAGGGACGGATGGTGCCATCGGTGAATGCAATCGTCAACATATCGCGTAATTATAATTCAAGCCTGCAAAGATAGCAAATTTTGCCATAAACCGCAATCCCCTTCGCTGACGGCCGCCACAGCAGCCACAATTCGTCGTTGCCATTTGCCCGTTTTCTGCAAGCGCTTGACAATTAGGAATTTACAGAATGAACCTGTCTAAAAACGAAGGGTTCATTCTGTAAAGCGCACAAATTCAGCTGTTTACGAAAAACGCCACTCTACTGCCTGGCTACGGGACGGCCCTCGGCATCCACGAAGCAGGCCTGTTCCTCGTCCCATTCAGGTTCGTCGGCCAGGAAGGGTTTGATCACCCAGGCGGCGCTCCGATCGATGAAGCCCCACTTGCGGGTCTGGGGATCGCGGACGGCAGCGAGCTCGCCGCGTTTCGTCCGGTAAAAGACGACCTGCGCGCGCCTGCTGTACGGGTAACGCACGGGGATGCGCACCACGCCGAGCGTGTCGATCATACCGACGTTATGCTCCTTGCGGACCGAAGTCCAGGGACGGTCATCCTCGTCTTCGGGGGCGTCCCAGACGGAAAGCGAGTAGTAGCGCTGGTTGTTGAAGTTGAATACATCATCCCATTGGCACGGGATCGCCAGGCGCCCGGCGCGGTTCACGAAGCCCCAGTGCTCGTCGCCATCCCGGTCCTTGCGCGCCACGGCGGCGAATCCGTTCCGGAAATCCCGCGCCGCGGAAAATCCCCACAAGCGGCCGCCCAGCAGGTATTTCTGCAGATTCCGCTTGATCAGCAGCAACCGTTCTTCGGAGAATTCCGACGGGTTCCCCGCATCGGCCACGGCCTGCCGCCCTTCGGCAGCCATCCCCCCGAGGTACTCCTGCATCTGGCGCCGCGACTCCGCCTTGTTTTTATCAAGATCGGCCAGCGCCTCCTCCAGACTCTTCCGGCTCTCTTCGTCCAGCCCCTCCTGCTGCAGCATCTGCTGATACTCCTTGCGCATGCCTTCAAACATCGCGTCTTGCTCTGCGAGCGCCCGGGCCATCTCGTCCGACTCACCAAGCCCCGCCTCACGCTGGGCCGCAAGGTACTGCGCCCGCTTCGTGGCCAGTTCAGCGTAGGTGTTCATCAGCGCAATGCCGCGCTCGGCGCCCGCGGACCGGGTATCGATCCAGCCGACGAGCAGCGTATCCGCCTCGTTCACCGGATCCAACTTCAGCGTCCGGTAGCGCTCCTGCGCCCCGGCCACCAGCGGCAGCAGGGCCGCAATCAAAAACAATAATCGTTTCATATTTCCAATTGGTTTCCGGGAGCACCAGCCCCCTGTTTTGCTCCCGGCGCACATTATTTCTGCTTTCCGGGAGCGCTGGAGGCCTTATTTGCTCCCGGGAGCCATTATCCCTTGGGCGTTCATCAAGCGGGAGACGGGCTCTTCGTCGCCGTCCCAGAACGACTCCTGAACGAGGACGAGACGGCCGTCGTCCTGCGCTTCGGCATAGTAGAAGAAGCGGCCGCCGACGGCGTGTTTCAGCACCTCATCCAGCAAGGCGCGGCGCTCCTGCTCCGCAGCTTCCGCCACGGCCTGCGCCTCCGCCCGCGCCTCCGGATCCTCCACCTCCTCGCGATACTTCTTCGCCTCGGCGAGATTCTGCCGGTAGGTCTCCGCCATCGCCTCATTCCCTTCGCGGACGAAGTTCCCGATCGCCTCTTCCAGGTTGGCGATATACCCGTCCCAGTCGAACGAGGCGTCATCCTCATCCGGTTCCTCATCGTAGCCGTTGGCCGAGATGAACGCGGAAATCTTTTCATCCAGGGCCTGCCACTCCGGGCTGTCGCAGAACTCCTGCGTCAGCACGACGTAGCGGGGCGCATATTCGTCCCCGACCAGTTCGCCGATGCCCTGGACGACCAGGCGGTCCTGCGCCCCTGCGGACAAAGCCAGCAGGACGGCGAACAAGGTAATCAGAATCCTTCTCATAGCCATTATTGATTTTCAGCCAGTTACAGAATGACTCCGGGCAAAATCTCCCGGAGTCATTTCATAAATCATTGGTAATCAGCATCGCTTCTATCCGAACAATTCCGGCCGGATCTCGATGTCCCAGTCATGGTAGTCGAGGTCGAAGCGGGTGACGATGAAGCCGCCGCCCCCCTCCGCCTCGTGGCGCAGGACCAGGCCCGTCTCGATATCAACCCAGACGCAGAAGCCGCCGTAGCCGTAGAAGTTCTTGCCAAAGAAATCGAACACCCAGCACTTCCGGCCGAGGACGGTGTCCTCGCCGCGGTAGTAGCGCTTCAGTTGCGACTGGTTCCCGCCCGTCATGCGGATACGCTGCATGATGGTGCCGTTCTCCAGTTTGTCGTCGCCGTTGTTGTCCCGGCCGAAGGCCGCCGGCTCGATGTCGTAGAGCGCTTCCGCCAGGGGCTGGGGAGCGTAGGTCTTGAACCACTCGCGCGCATACCGCTCATTCTCGGGAGCAATCTCGTCGCCGTCGGCGTAATACATCGCGTAACGGCCGTTCGGCTTCAAACCGCCGCTGTAGCCCAGCTCCTCGTTGAAGTCGTAGATGTTGACGATGTGCTCCATCCCGTCGTAGCCGTCCTCCGACTCGAAGGACTCCCCTTCCACGTACACGCCGCCGATGCAGGAATAGCTCTCGCACATCCGCTCGCGGCCGTCCTCGTTGAAGGAATGGTAGATGATGCTGTAGTGGTCTGCCGGCAGGCGCAGTTCATAGACGCCCTTCCATTCGGGCCGCTCCGGCTCGGGCTCGCCCGGCTTGAGGATCGGGCGGACGTGCACCGACTTCACGTGAACGACCAGGGTCGAGGTCTTCCCGGCGCGCAGGTCCAGGCGGAGTTTGGCGTCGCCGGCGCGCTTGCCCTTCATAATCAGCATATAGCCGGCGCGGCGCACCTCGAGGAAGTCTTCTCCTTCCTCGACGGTCATTCCGGTCAGGAGCGGTCCCGCCGGGATGAGCTGCTGCGTCTGGTCGACCAGCAGGTCGATTTCTTCAATCGGCGTGATGGCCGGGAATTCCTGCGCCGAGAGGGCGAGGCCCGCGGTCAGCGCCAGCAGAATAGTAATCAGTCTTTTCATATTACTCCGTCATTCGCCGGCGGTTCCTGAGCTTGTCGAAGGACGACCGGCGAATCTCTTATTTCTTGATGAACTCGACGCGGCGGTTCTGGGCGCGGCCGGCGTCCGTGCTGTTGTCAGCCACGGGCTCGTGGGAGCCCTTGCCGACGGCGCGGAGGTTGAATCCGTCCACACCCTTCGCCTCGAGGGCCTTCACAACGGCCTCGGCGCGCTCCTGGGAGAGCGGGTCGTTCACCTTGTCGGAGCCCTGGCTGTCGGTATGGCCCTGGACCTCGAAACGGACGGTCGGGTTGGCCTTCATATACTCGGCAATCCTGTCGAGTTCGGCATCGGACTCGGGCTTGATGGTGGCCTTGCCGGTGTCGAAGAGGATGTTGTTGGTCACGAACTTGCCGGTCTGGGCGATGGCCTGCTCCACGGCCTTGGCGGCCTCGGAGAGGTTGGTCGTCTCGCGCTCATAGAGTTCCTTGGCGCCGGCGCAGAGGAGCACGTTGGTAAAGCCTACATACTTGTATTCGCCGTTGCTCCAGAACTTGAAGCGTTCAGGAGCCTGCACGTTCGGCAGATTGATGATGCGGTGGTCATTGATGTAGATCTTGAGCGCCCTCTTGTTGAACGACACGGCGAAATGGTTCCACTGGCCCTCTTTGATGATCGACTTAAGAGCATCGTATTCATTGGATCCGTTTACGTAATCCTCGCTGTTGGGTTTGCGATAACTGTATTGTGTCCAGTAATCAGGATTCCAGGAACGGTATGCAAACTCGAATTGTCCGACCCGGTCATTCTGCTGCCCTATATCAAAGATCAGTTCAATGCTGGAAGCGCCGAGATCTCCCGCTTTGCTACAGAAGAAATCCCACTCGAGCGTGAAGACATCAGGCAGATAGGACTTCATGTTCTCCATCAGCGGCTCTACGAAATTGTAATCTGTCGTGAAGTGCAGATATTTCTGGCCGTTGATGACCGCCGTCTCGGCGCTGCCGTCACCCTGGATGTCCCACTTGGACGGGAACTCTCCCACCTGCTCATTCTTGAAGTCGTCCTGGAAGAGGATGACGCTGCCGCGAACGAAGTCGCTCTTGACCTCTTCCGTCTTGGCGCTGGCTACAGTAGACTGCGGGGCGCCGCATTCTTCGCAGAACTTGCCGGTGTTGCCTTTGTGGCCGCACTCAGGGCAGTCCCAGGTGGCGACTTCGCCGGTCGGCTGCTTCGCGCCGCACTCCTCGCAGAACTTGCCGGTATTGCCTTGGTGGCCGCACTCGGGGCAGGTCCAACCGTGGACGTGCTCGTGGGCTTCTTCCTCGGGCTGCACCTCTTCGGTCTGCTCGTTGTTGCTGCCGTTCACGACATTCTCGATAACCTCGCGGCCCCTGTTGCGCAGGCGCTCCAGGATGCTCTGCCCGGACGCCAGGCTGCAAGCCAGCATCAGAGCCACAATCAGTAAGACGATTCTTTTCATATCCAGAATTGTTTGGTTATTGTCAAAGCGCAATCGCGCAAATATAAACATTATTTTTATTATTTTTGTGATTGCTATGGCTGAACAGAAAAATAGTATCTGGGAGCACGCCGGCAAGGCCGGGCTGGTGCTGGGAGGCGTTTCGGTGGTCTATATGGTCCTTACGGCCCTGACGGGAAAGCTGGCCGAGAACGGCCCGATGTTCCTGATGGGGCTGCTGAACGTCCTGCTATGGATCGCCAAATTCGCCGGCTGCATCTGGCTGATGCGCTATTTCATCCTGCGCTTCGCCCAGTCCGACCCGACCGTGGACAGCGCCCG
Organism: Bacteroidales bacterium; assembly: GCA_017960585.1. GTDB lineage: Bacteria > Bacteroidota > Bacteroidia > Bacteroidales > UBA932 > Cryptobacteroides. The sequence goes on along the minus strand of JAGCYX010000098.1, from coordinate 1,470 downwards.
CGCGTTCCGCTTCGGCACGCTGACGGCCCTGCTGTCGGCCCTGATCTATGCAGCCTTCTACCTCGCGTACGTGAGCTTCATTGCCCCTGACACGTTCGAACAGGCCCTCGAGATGATGCAGGACAATCCGTTCTTCGACTCGAACATGATGGCCCAGATGGAGGAGATGATTCCGAAGATGCCCACGATCGGTTTCTTCGGGAACCTGATTTACTGCTGGCTCTTCGGCACCATCCTCGCGGCCATCTTCTCGCGCAGCATCTCGTCCCGGAACCCTTTCGATGAGCAATAGCATGGACATTTCCGTCATCATTCCCGCCTATAACGAGGCCGAGTCCCTGCCCGAGCTGTCCACCTGGATCGCCCGGGTGATGCAGGAGCACGGCTACGACTACGAGGTGCTGTTCGTCGACGACGGCAGCACGGACGGCAGCTGGGCGGCCATCCGCTCGCTCGCGCAGGCCGATCCGCACGTGCACGGGCTGCGTTTCCGCCGCAATTACGGCAAGTCCGCCGCGCTCTACTGCGGTTTCGAACGGGCGCAGGGCGAGGTCGTGTTCACGATGGACGCGGATCTGCAGGATTCGCCGGACGAGCTGCCGGAGCTGTACCGGATGATCACGGAGGAGGGTTACGATCTGGTGTCGGGCTGGAAGCAGCACCGCAAGGACAACGCCCTGACGAAGAATCTGCCGTCAAAGCTGTACAACGCCACGGCGCGCCGCATCACGGGGGTCAAGCTGCACGATATGAACTGCGGGCTGAAGGCCTACCGGAAGGATGTGGTGAAGAGCATCGAGGTGTACGGCGAGATGCACCGCTATATTCCCTATCTCGCGAAGAATGCGGGGTACACGAAGATCGGCGAGAAGCCGGTGGTGCACGCGAAGCGCAAGTACGGCAAGAGCAAGTTCGGGATGGATCGTTTCGTGAACGGGTTCCTGGATCTGCAGACGCTGTCGTTCCTGACGCGTTTCGGGAAGGATCCGATGCATTTCTTCGGCTACAGCGGCCTGCTGATGTTCCTGGTGGGTTTCGTGATGACGGTCTGGATCATCGTGGAGAAGCTGGTGCAGCAGGCGCACGGGCTGAAGTTCCGCCCCGTCACCGACCAGCCGCTGTTCTACCTGGCCCTTGTCGCCGTCATTCTCGGCGTCATGCTTTTCCTCGCCGGTTTCCTCGGCGAAATGGTCGCGCGCTCCGCCTCCGACCGCAACCACTATAATATCTCCGAAGAATTATAGCCCCCCCGCGGGTGGCCCGGAATTATTTTTCGTGCAGTTGCTCGAAAAACCAATTCCGGCTCCACCCTCCACAACGCCCACGCGCGTGGTATAAACGAAAGAACCCCCGAGTCTTGTTGGACTCGAGGGTTCCTAAAAGCGGCAGCGACCTACTCTCCCACCTGGTGGGGCAGTACCATCGGCGCGGGCGGGTTTAACTTCTCTGTTCGGGATGGGAAGAGGTGGT
>JAGCYX010000097.1 GCA_017960585.1 Bacteroidales bacterium | reverse complement strand
GCCACGGCAACCTCGCCGCCCGCCTCCTCTCCGAGGAGACCGAGTGCTTCGCCTTCCTCGCCGGCCACGAGTCCTACGCTGCCGCCGAAGGCGCCATCAAGATCGCCGAGATGGCCAATAAGGTGCGCCAGAAGCCGCTCCGCGTCATCCTGAACGGTCTCGGCAAGGACGCCGCCAAGATCATCTCCCGCATCAACGGTTTCACCTACGTCCAGACCGAGTTTGACTACGGGACGGGCGAGCTGAAGGTCGTCAGCGAGAAGCGTTACTCCGACGGTGTCCGCGGTGGCGTGCGCTGCTACGGCGCCAACGACGTCCGCGAGGGTGTCGCCATCCTCTGGAAGGAGAATGTCGATATCTCCATCACCGGCAACTCGACCAACCCGACCCGCTTCCAGCATCCCGTCGCCGGCACGTACAAGAAAGAGCGTGTCCTCGCGGGCAAGAAGTACTTCTCCGTGGCCTCCGGCGGTGGTACCGGCCGTACCCTGCACCCGGACAACATGGCAGCCGGTCCCGCTTCCTACGGTATGACCGACACCCTGGGCCGCATGCACTCCGACGCCCAGTTCGCGGGTTCTTCCTCCGTGCCTGCCCACGTCGAGATGATGGGCTTCATGGGCATGGGCAACAACCCGATGGTCGGCGCCACCGTGGCCGTCGCCGTGGCTGTCGCTCAGGCGATGTAATTAGATCCCCGGTCAAGCCGGGGATGACGATAGAAACGAAGAAGCAGTCCTAGCGGGCTGCTTCTTTCATTTTCTCTGCCACGAGCGTGGCCGCGTTGCAGACAATCTCGGGACAGGGGCGCTTGCAGTAGTATTCCGCGGTGCGTTCCGACGGCGCCGGACCTTCAGGCTTGTGCTCCTGCAAGCCGAGCAGTTCCCCGCAGATGATGCTGCCGCCGTTGCGCTCGCGGAAACCGTCCGCCAGCTCCTGTACGAGGGCGTAATTGGCCGTACGTGTGTCATGCCCGGGCGTTACGGCAGGGGAGAGAAAACCGGCCAGGACTGTGCAGCCGCTGAAGGCGCCGCACACCTCGCGCATACGTCCGAAACCGCCGCCAAAGCCGGAGCCGATAGTCTTGAGCAGTTCCTCGCCGGCCAGTTTGTTTGCTTCGAGTATGTCGGCAAAAGCCAGCATCACAGCCTGGCAGCAATTGTATCCTTCCTGGAAATAGTTCCTGGCGCGTTCCCCGCGCTCCGCGGGATTGAAATTCTCGGGCAGTTTCATATTATCCAATGTAGCTTCGGACGAAGGAGGTCGTCGGTAGTTCCTTTTCGGAAACGGGCACGAAATAGTGCAGGAAGAGCAGCAGGCGGTGTGCCTCGCCGTATTCCGGACAGTTCTTCGGCACCGTGGCCAGGATGCGCTCGGCGTGCGTGCGGAGCACGGCGAATTCGAGCAGGTAAGCCGAGTTGAAGAGCACGTCGGCCGTCTCCTGGAAGGGATAGATCCATTTGACCTCGGCGCGGCGCACGTTGGGCCAGTTAGAGATGGTTTCCCGGGCCGTGTAAGCGCCCTTGTTGTAGTCGCGCACGATGCGGCGCAACAGACGGTTGTCGCTGGTCGGAATGCAGTTGTGGTCGTCGAGCGAGATGCTGGTGATCGTGTTGATGAAGATGCGGAATTTCGCAGCCTCGGGGACCATGTCAGTCAGGGCAGGGTTCAAGGCGTGGATTCCCTCGATCAGAAGGATGGATCCGGCGTCGAGCTTCAGCTTTTTGCCGTTGAATTCTCGCTTGCCGGTCACGAAGTTATACACCGGCACCTCCACTTCTTCTCCAGCCAGGAGCTGCAGTACGTCCTCCTGCAGGTAGTCGTGGTCCACGGTGTCGAAATTGTCGAAATCGTAGGTGCCGTCCGGGAGCTTCGGCGTGTCCAGCCGGTTCACGAAATAGTCGTCCGTCGAGAAGGACACGGGGTGCAGGCCGCAGGCCTTGAGCTGGACGCTCAGACGCTTGCAGAAGGTGCTCTTGCCGCTGCTGGTGGGGCCGGTGATCAGCACGATGCGGACGGGATCCGCCAGCGCGTGGCGCCGCTCGATCTCTTCCGCGATCTTGACGATTTTCTTTTCCTGAAGCGCCTCGGCGACCTGGATAAGGTCAGGCGCCTGGCCCTGCTGGCAGGCTGCGTTGACGTCGCCGACGTTCGACAAGCCCATGATGCGGTTCCAGTTGAGCGTCTCGGCGAAGATGTCGAAGGTCTTGGGCTGCTCGAGGAACGGAGCCAGCTCATTGGGAGCGTGGCGATCCGGAACGCGCAGCAGCATACCGTTGCGGTAAGGGGTGAGCTCCCAGACCTTCAGCAGGCCGGTGCTCGGCACGAGCGCATCGTAGAAATAGTCGGCCGTGTCCTGCAGGCTATAGTAGGTGATGTAGACGTCGTCGATGGTGCGGAGGAGTTTCACCTTGTCATCATAGCCCAGCTTCTTGAAGATGCGGATGGCTTCCGCGGCCTGCACCTCATGCCGCCGGAAGGGGATGTCCTGGGCCACGAGTTCCTCCATGTGCGCCCGCACGGCATGGACTTCTTCGGCCGTGACGAAGGTCCCGTCCGGCTTGTCCACGGTGCAGAAATAGCCCTTGGAGATGGGCCGGCGCAGGATGACGCGATAATCCGGATACAGGTCGCGCATCGCCTTGCAAAGCAGGAAACTGAGCGAGCGGCAGTACACGTTGCGTCCGTTGTAGGAGCGGTAGTCCAGGAACTCGACGTCGCGGTTGTTGAATACGCGGAACTTGAGTCCCTCCGCGACATTGTTCACCTTGGCGGAGAGGATGTCGTAAGGACGCTCGAAATCGAAGGCCGGCAGCATGTCCAGCAGCGTGGTCCCTTCCTGGAATTCCTGGAAGGTGTCCGTGTTCTTGCAGTAGATTCTCAGCATGGTCGAAGGTGATAACCCTTACAAAATTAACAATAATTTAGTATATTTGTATCCCGATTGGACCAAAAGGGAGATTCCATGTCGTATATTCCGCAAGATGCCACCCTGCAGTTGCTGGGACGGCAGAACAGCACGAGCATCTATCAGCTCCGGTCCGACGGGCTGGTCAACCAGTACTTCGTTGTGAGCGGCGAGGGTACCCGCCATCTGATGGCGTCGCCGGAAGTCGTCGGGTACGAATCCTACCTGGCCATGAAACCGGCCACCACCGCAGCCCTGCAGTATTTCTCGGACAACGGTCTCTGCTGTGACGTCGATATCCTGACCATCCTGCGCGGCGGACTCAACTATCCGCTGGAGGACTGCTGCTATAAGGCCGGCATCCGGGTCCCCAACATGAATTTCATCTCCTGCGAGCGCATCATCGAGAACGGCGTCATCACGGGACTGGACATCAAATACGAGAAGCTCCACATCGCCAAGGACATCACCCTGATGATCGGAGACATCATCGCCAGCGGCGACACGCTGCGGCTCTGCCTGTCGCAGGTCGTGGACCGCTTCCGCCGGCGCGGCGGCAGCCTCAAGCGCATCATTTTCTTCACGGTGGGCGGCTCGAAGGCCATCCCCCTGATGGAACGCTTCACGGCCGAAATCCGGCAGTATTTCCCGGAATTCGAGGGCTTCCGCTGCGTGTTCTATGAAGGTATCTTCACCGTCTACGAGGACAAGGGCGTCACGGGCATCAACATCCCGGACATCGACTTCGGCTGGCGGGGCGGCATCCTGGCGCCGGAATTCCGGCACTATGTGCTGAGTTTCCTGGAAGACGCCCTCTTCGAGAAATGCATCATCTACGACGGGGGAGCGCGCCGCTACGAGATCCCGGCGCATTACGCGGAAGTGATGGAATACTGGGAAGCACTGCTCGCTAAAGCGCCGCAGATCGATTTCCCGGCGTTCATCGCCGAGAAGATCGGCTACAGCCGCCCCATCACCTATGACGCCTGGCGGGCGCTGAACGGCTATTCGGAGCTGGACGTGCGCAAGCTCTACGACCTGGAGCAACACTACCTGGACATCCTGTCCACGCGCACGTTGCAGGAGATCTGCGAACGCCGCATCCGGGAAATCCGGGCGGACCTTGGGAAATATGTACAATAAACCATAAACCGATGAGTAACAACAACCACGTCGACTACGACTACACGACGGGCAAGGTCGCACAGACCGGTCGCAAGAGCAACCTGAGCATGTTCATGATCATGCTGGGCTTCACCTTCTTCTCCGCCAGCATGTGGGTGGGCCAGGAAATGGCCGCCGGGCTGGATTTCAAGGGATTCATCCTGGCCATGCTGCTGGGCGGTCTCATCCTGGGCGCCTACACCGGCGCGCTCGGTTACATCGGAGCGGAGAGCGGGCTTACCCTGGACATGCTGGCGCGGAAGAGCTTCGGCACGAAGGGCAGCTGGCTGCCCAGCGCGATGATTAGCCTCACCCAGACGGGCTGGTTCGGCGTGGGCCTGGCGATGTTCGCCATTCCCGTGGCCAAGGAAATCATGGGCCTGGAGGTGACCCCCGAGCACATGCCGGCCGTGGGCTACGTGCTGGTGGCGGTCGCCGGCATCCTGATGACGGCCAGCGCCTATTTCGGGATCAAGAGTCTCACGGTGATCAGCTACATCGCCGTTCCGCTGGTGGCCATTCTCGGCACCGTGGCGATGATCCTCGCCATCAAGAGCGGCGACGCCGGCCTGGTCGAGCAGTTCTCCCGCGGCACCAAGGATCTTTCCATCATCGCCGGCGCCGGCCTGGTGGTCGGCAGCTTCGTGTCCGGCGGCACGGCTACGCCCAACTTCACCCGCTTCGCGAGAAACGCCCGGGTGGGCCTGTGGGTCACGGTCGTGGCTTTCTTCATCGGCAACAGCCTGATGTTCCTGTTCGGCGCCGTGTCCAGCATCTATGCAGGCGGTAACGACATCTTCGAGGTGATGCTGAACCTGAACCTTTTCTATTTCGCTATCCTGGTGCTCGGCCTGAACATCTGGACCACCAATGACAATGCGCTTTACTCCGCAGGTCTCGGTTTTTCCAACATCTTCGGCCTTTCGAAGAAGACCATGGTCCTCATCTCCGGCATCATCGGCACCGTGGCCGCAGTGTGGCTGTACTGGAACTTCTGCGGCTGGCTGAACGTACTGAACTGTACGCTTCCGCCCGTCGGCATCATCCTCATCCTGAGCTACTTCTGCAACCGCAGGCGCTATCTGGACGAGTCCATGCCCGTAATCAGCGTAAACTGGTGGGCCGTGGCCGGCGTCGTGCTCGGCGCCGTGGTGGCCAACCTGGTGAAGTGGGGCGTTCCGGCCTTCAACGGCATGGCCGTGGCCGCCGTCTGCTTCCTGGTCGGGGAGAAGCTCTGCAAAAAATAGTTATCTTTGTGAGACAATAACCATTCTTATCATATGAGCCAAGTACACGTTATCAATCACCCGATGATCCAGCACAAGCTGACCATCATGCGTGACAAGGAGACGGGCCCCAAGGATTTCCGCCAGCTGCTGGAAGAGATTTCGCTGCTGATGGGTTATGAGGTCACCCGCGAAATTCCGTTGGAAGAGATTCAGATTGAAACGCCTATCTGCAAGATGACCGCCAAGCGGGTTCTGGGCCGCAAAATGGCCATCATTCCCATCCTGCGTGCGGGTCTGGGCATGGTGGATGGTCTGCTCAACCTCGTTCCCGTGGCCAAGGTCGGCCATATCGGACTCTACCGCAATGAGTCAACCCACGAGCCGGTCGTCTATTATTGCAAGCTCCCGGAGGATATCAATGACCGTTTCGTGATCGTGACGGATCCGATGCTTGCGACGGGCGGCAGCGCCTGCGACGCCCTGCAGATGCTGAAGGAACGTGGTTGCACGAATATCAAGCTGATGTGTCTCGTGGCAGTGCCGGAGGGCATTTCCAGGGTCCAGAAGGAGCATCCCGACGTGGATATCTATGTCGCTGCCATTGACGAGCGGCTCAACGAGAACGCCTACATTGTTCCGGGTCTCGGCGACGCCGGAGACAGAATTTTCGGTACGAAATAATAAAATTTAGGCGCTGCAGTTTGCAGCGCCTAAATTTTTAATAGTTGTCGTAGTATTTCGCTTCGCGGGGAGTGACCTTGGACATATTGTCCAGGAGATCCTGGTTGGTCTTGTACTCGTCCATCAGCTGAAGCATGAAATTCATCGCCTCGGTCGGATTCATATCCGCCAGGAGCTTGCGAAGGATCCAGATGCGCTGGCTCTGGTCGGCGCGATAAAGCAGGTCGTCGCGGCGGGTGCCGGAGAGCACGAGGTTGACGGCCGGGAAGATGCGACGGTTGGCAAGCGTGCGGTCGAGCTGGATTTCGCTGTTGCCGGTGCCCTTGAACTCCTCGAAGATGACTTCGTCCATCTTGGAACCGGTCTCGGTCAGGGCCGTGGCCAGGATGGTCAGGGAGCCGCCGCCTTCGATGTTACGGGCGGCACCGAAAAAGCGCTTGGGCTTCTGCAGGGCGTTGGCGTCCACACCGCCGGTGAGCACCTTGCCGGAGGCCGGCTGCACGGTGTTGTAGGCCCGGGCGAGGCGGGTGATGGAGTCGAGCAGGATCACGACGTCGTGGCCGCATTCGACCAGGCGGCGGGCCTTCTCGATGACCATGTTGGCCACCTTGACGTGCTTCTCGGCCGGCTCGTCGAAAGTGGATGCGACCACCTCCGCCTGCACGCTGCGCTGCATGTCGGTGACTTCCTCCGGACGCTCGTCCACGAGCAGCACGATTTCGTACACTTCCGGATGGTTGTTCGCGATGGCGTTGGCGATGCTCTTGAGGAGCAGGGTCTTACCGGCCTTCGGCGGGGAGACGATCAGCATACGCTGGCCCTTGCCGATGGGCGCGAACATATCCACGATGCGGCAGCTGATGTCCTTGTTGCTGGCGCCGCCGGTCAGGTTGAATTTCTGGTCCGGGAAGAGGGGAGTGAGGAAGTCGAACGGCACGCGGTCGCGGATGAATTCGATGCTGCGGCCGTTGACGGACTTGATCCGCACCAGCGGGAAATATTTGTCGCCTTCGCGCGGCGGACGGATCTCGCCGGTCACGGTGTCACCGCTCTTGAGGGCGTTGATCTTGATCTGCTGCTGCGAGACGTAGATGTCGTCGGGGGAGTTCAGGTAGTTATAGTCGGAGGAACGGAGGAAGCCGTAGCCGTCCGGCATGATTTCCAGCACGCCCGTGGCCTCGACGGTCCCTTCGAATTCGGGCACGCGCGGACGTTGCGGCTGCTGATTGTTCTGGAAGCGCTGGTGCTGCTGGCCGCCCTGGGGCTGGTTCTGCTGCGGGCGCTGGGCCTGCTGGGGCTGGGGATTCTGAGGCGCTTCCTGCTTCTTTTCCTGGACAGGAGCCTCGGCGGCAACTTCCTTGGCCGGCTCCTGTGCAGGCTCTTCCGCCTTGGGCTTGCGGCCCCGCTTCTTGGGGGCGGGCTGCTCCTGCGGCTGTTTTTTCTCTTCGGCGGGCTGCTCCGGCGCGGGGGCAGGAGCGGCCTTGGGTGCTTTCTGCTTCTTGGCAGGCGCCTTCTTCTCCGGCTGCGCGGCCTTCGGCTCAGCCTTCGTTTCAGGCTTCGCCTCCGCCTTGGGCGCAGCCTCTTCGGGCTTGGCCTCGGCAGCGTTCGCCTTGGGCGGACGGCCCCGGCGCTGCTTGGGTTTGGCTCCTTCCGGAGTCGGTTTCACAGATTCCTGGCGCGCCTGGGCGTCCAGGATCTGGTATGCGAGGTTTTCGTTGTCCAGTTTTTTAATGCCTTTGATATCCAATTCGTTGGCAATAGACTCGAGCTGCTCTCTAGACATATTGTTCAGCTCGAACAATTTGTACGTCATAAGGAAAAATTAAAGATCCGGCGATTGCCAGATGGTTTGATGTGCAAATATACGCAATTTCTTTAATTATCCCAATAGCTGTCACTTCTTTTGAAGCGCAGCAGATCGGCCAGCGCGGCGGCGTTGGCGGCGATCCGGAAACTGTAGGATTTCCACTTTCCGGTCGGGATCCAGGAAACGGCGATATTGAAGCAATGCAGGTCGTAGGATGCGCTGATGCTGGTCGTGGACAGCTGTTTGGCCACGAAGTCGTAGCCCGTGGTGATGTTGAAGGACATCTTGGGCGTCAGCTTGATGTTGCCGCTGGCGTTCATCGTGGCCGAGATCCGGTCCGTGTGGGCCAGCTTGTCCAGTTCCTTGTCCCAGTTGTACGAGCGGTAGAGTGAGAAACTGGCGCTCAGGTTGACCGACCAGGGGACGTTCGGGTTGGAATAATACAGCCATCCTTCCGGGATATACTCACCCGTGACAGGGTGGTAATAGATGCGCTGATAGTAGTCCGCCGCCGTGCTGCCGCGCCCGTTCTGGCCGGTGCCGTCGTAGCCGTTCAGCGTGCCTTTGCCGGACAGGGAATAGGATGCCGACACGGAAACGTTGGTCAGGCGCGCGAGACCCTGGCCCGCCGTCACGGCGAAGCGGTTGTAGCGCGTGCCGCGGTCGCTGATGGCATACGCATCGAATCCGGCGCTGCCGCTGATGGTGACCTTGTTGAACAGGGTGGTGGACATGCTGAGCGAGATCGGGGACATCCGCAGCGAGTCCGCCAGGAAATTATAGCTCGTGTTCAGGGTCAGCTGGTCGATCAGCTTGACCTTCTTGGTGCCCGTGCCCGTGGTGTCGGCGTAGTCGCGAACCTTGGCTTCCAGGTTGTTGCCGATCGACAGGGACACGGCGCCGGACTGTCCGCGAGAAGGTGCGGAATAGATCTGGCCGGCGTAGATATTATACTGATAGGTCTTTTCTTCGCCGGAAGCGTCCGTGTAGTTCAAGGTCCGGTAGCCGTTGGCGTAGGTGCCCTTCTCCGGACTCCAGGAGAAACTCAGGGAGGGAGAGATCACGTGCCGGATAGCCTGGACCTTATGGTGCTTGCCGAAATTGAATGTGCCGTACAGGCGTGTGCTCATCGAGGCGCCCACGGAATAGTTCTGCGTGATGCCCAGCGTATTGAACTGGTGGCTGGGCAGTTCCTCCACCTTGTCCGTCTCGGGGTTGTAGGCGTATTCCCGTTTTCGGAAGAACCAGTTCTGCGAGTAGCTGACCGACGGGGCGAAACTGATGTATTTCAGAATCTGGAAATTCGGCAGGCCGATCTGGAAATTGTGCGCCATGCCGTTCGAGAACTTGTCCAGCATCGAGGAATTCAGGGCGAATTCCGAGGCCTTGAAGTTGATCTTGTTCTGCAGGGTGGTGTTGTAGCCGATCGAGATTTTCTCGTAGAAGCGCTCCTTGCCCACGCGGTTCTTCCGCTTGAACGGGTACATCGTGCTCATCGTGAACGTCACGTTCGGCAGGGTGAAGGTGTAGCTGGAATCTCGCGAATTCTGGCTGTGCAGGGCGTTGATGCTGAGGTTGAACTTGCCGTTCCAGTTGTGCGACCAGGAGATGGAGGAGGAGATCTGGTTCTGGATGGCCTCGTTCACGGAATGGGCGTTGTAGCGGCTGTTGGACGGGCTCTGGAAGTTGACCGACGCGCTGAAGGTCGTTCCCGGGTGGGCCTTGGAATCCTGCGAATGCGACCACCTGACGCCGAAGTTGCGTGTCTGGAAGAAGTCCGGGGAGCCCTTCTCGCCCGTCTGGTCGTTGGAGTAGTTGAACGAGAACGAACCGTTGAACTTGTAGTTGACCTTGTAGCGCGAGTTGATGTCGATACCCCAGGAGCCCAGGGTATAGTAGTCGCCCGTGACCGACAGGTCGAAATGGTCGCCGAACACGAAATACATGCCCAGGTCGCGCATGTAGAAGCCGCGCGCCTCCTCTTCGCCGAACGACGGGAAAAGCAGGCCTGTGGCGCGCTGGGGACGTTTCGGAATGAATCCGAAGGGGAGTCCGATGAAGGGGAGGTGGACGTCCTCGACCACCAGGTGCGCAGGACCGAAGACGGTGGTCTTGGTCTGGCTGATGACCTTGCCCACGCTCAGGTCGATATAATAATGGGGGTGATCTTCGTCGCAGACCGTGTATTTTCCGTGTGACAAGTTGACGGAATGGTCGTCCATCAGCTTGATGTCCTGACCGTGCAGGATGCCGTCGGCATCGTGCGTGATCATGTTCTTGATCCGCGCCTTGCGGGAATTGAAGTTGTAGCGGACTTCCTCCATATTGTAGGTCTGTCCGCCCTGGGTCATCACCGGACGGCCGTTCCAGACGCCTTCCAGGCTGTCATACACGCCGCTGGCGAAGACGGTCCCTTCGTTCATGTCGTACTCCATATAGTCGGCTGTCAGCTGCAGGTCCTGGTATTTGACGGTCGTGGCGCCATAGTAATAGACGAGCCGGTTGCCGTTGGAGAAGTCGCTGATCATCGAATCGGCGGCATTGGAGAAGGCCGGCACCTCCAGGGAACTCTTGCCCAGCAGGGCCACGGAGTCCGCGCGGTGCAGGGAGTCCACCTGGCGGAGCGAGTCGCGCCGTGCCAGTGCGGCGGAATCGGGCAGGACCACCTCTTTCTCGACGCGGGTACCGTAGACGGTGCCGTTGCCCCGCCGGTTGCGCCGCAACTGCGCGGCGGCGTCCGGCGCAAACAGCGTCAGCAGCAGCGTCAAGCAACAAAATATGAGCGCGGTCTTCTTCAAATGCACGATTTTTGCTATCTTTGCATTAATCAACAAAGGTACTACATATTTTTGAAACGCACAATTAGCCTTTTTCTCGCCGTTCTTGTGTGTACGGCCCTGTGGGCAGGAGATCAGCTCCGCCTTTCCACCGTCGTCATCGATCCCGGTCACGGCGGGAAAGACTCCGGCGCCGTCAGCAAGGACAAGAAATCTTACGAGAAGACTTTCACGCTCCAAATTTCCCAGTTGATCGCTGACAAAATCCGGGCCGCGTATCCCGACGTCAAGGTCATCCTGACCCGTACGGACGACCGTTACGTGACGCTCGACGGACGCGCCGACATCGCCAACAAGAACGAGGCGAACCTGTTCATCTCCGTGCATATCAATGCCAACGAACGAACGTCACCCAACGGATTTTCCGTCCACGTGCTGGGCCAGTCGAGCAACAAGAACCGCGATCTATACGCGGGCAATATGGAAATCGTCCGCCGGGAGAACGCCGTCATCCTGCTGGAAGACGACTATTCCACGACCTACGGAGACTTTGACCCCAGCGATCCGGAATCCTATATATTCATGAACCTGATGCAGAATTCCAACCTCGAGCAGAGCGTCCGTTTCGCCGAGCTGGTGGAGAAGCACATGCAAGGCGGACCGATCAAGACCGACCGCGGCGTGTCCCAGGACCCTTTCCTGGTGCTGTGGCGGACGGCAATGCCCGCAGTGCTGCTGGAGCTCGGATTCATTTCCAACGACAATGATCTGACGACGCTGAAGAATTCTGACGAGCGGGACAAAATCGCCGACCGGGTCTTCCAGGCATTCAAGGAATACAAAGCCATCTATGACGGAACACTCGGCGCCGATGCGCCGGAAGGATCCCGCCGCAATACCGGCAGCGTGAACCCGGGACAGACGCAGACTCCGCCCGCCCGGCAGGCGACGGGCGAGGAGAAGACCGTCTATGCCGTTCAGATTTTCGCCGTGGGGAAGAAGATGGATCCCAAGGCTCGCGAATTCATGGGCTATACGCCGCGGATCGTCCCGGCCGGGAATCTATATAAATATTGTATCGGAGTCAGCGACAGTGCGGCCGGCGCGCGAAAGAATTTAACCGCCATCAAGAAGAAGTATCCGGACGCTTTCCTGGTCAAGATCTCAGGAACGGAAGTGACGCGCGTCAACTGAAGTTGACCGCCGTATTTTCCTGTCTTTGAGGACGCGAGCCGTTGTGAAAAAAAATAAACGTTTAATTGCTTATTTAGATTCTTTCTAAGTTTGTAAATATCGTACATTCAAGCTTTTTATGTTTTTGCGTATGTTATAATGTGTTGATTTTATTGAAGATAGAAATTAGTTGACTTGCATCCCATTTCAATAAGATTTAACACAAAAAAACATAAAATGCAATATCAAAAAAAACTTTTTTTCACTTTTTTTTCCTCCATCTTTGCACAAGAACTTCCGGCGCAAAACCGCCGGTTGATTTTTGTCCGCCACAGATGGATTCTCAAGAGAGACACATAGCGATCTGGAACGAATGCCTGCGCATCATTGAGCAGAACGTGGAGCCACAACAATTCAAAGTGTGGTTCTGCCGGATCCGTCCTGTCTCCCTGGTAGACTCCAAACTGACGGTCGCGGTGCCCTCGCTCTTCTTCCAGGAGTACATGGAGTCCGCGTTCCTCGACATCCTCCGCAAGACACTCACGCGCGTGATCGGCGAAGGTGCCCAGCTCAGCTACGTGGTACGTCCCGTCAACAACCAGCCTGAGATACGTTTCCCCGGACAGCGTGTCGCCACCCCGGTCAACCCGCAGGTGACCATCAACGCCACGCCTTCGTCGCATCCCAGCCCGTTCATCTATCCGGGCCTGCACAAGGTCCAGATCAATCCCCGACTCAATCCGGCCTACTGCTTCGCGAACCTGGTGGAAGGGGAGTGCAACAAGATGGGCGTCACGGCTGGCGAGAACATCGCCGCCGCTCCCGGCAAGACGGTCTTCAATCCGCTGTTCATCTTCGGCGGCCCGGGCCTGGGCAAGACCCATCTGGCGCAGGCCATCGGCATCGCCATCAAGGAGAAGTATCCCGACCAGGTGGTACTCTACGTGACGGGCAACGAATTCAAGACTACTTTCATGCACGCCGTCAACGTGATGAACAAGCTGACGGATTTCATGGCGTACTATATGAAGTTGGACGTTCTGATCGTGGATGACATCCAGGACCTGATGGGCCCCAGCTGCCAGAACACCTTCTTCAATATCTTCAATTATCTGCACCAGAACGGCAAGCAGCTCATCTTCACGTCCGACCGCGCCCCGGTGGACCTGCAGAATTTCGAGGAGCGCCTGCTGTCCCGTTTCAAGTGGGGCCTCTCCGTGCAGCTCACGCACCCGGACTACAAGACCCGCCTGCAGATGCTTCGTTCGCGCGCCGAGCGCGAAGGTGTGCAGATTCCGGAAGAGGTGCTGGATTTCCTCGCCACGCGCGTCAAGACGAATTTCCGCGAACTGGAAGGTTCCCTCATTTCGCTGATCGCCCACGCATCCGTGGAGCGCGGCCGCTCGATGATGGAGCTGGCCAATGCCATCACGGAGAACCTGGTGGGCGAAGAGAAGACGGACCTCGACATCGAGCGGGTGCAGAAGTCGGTCTGCGAGTACTTCAACATCAGCCGGGAGGACCTCCTGTCCAAGTCGCGCAAGCGCCAGATCGTCCAGGCCCGCCAGATCGCGATGTACCTGAGCCGCAATCTCATCTCGAACTGCTCCCTCGCAGCCATCGGGCAGGAAATCGGCGGCAAGGACCACGCCACCGTCCTGCATGCCTGCACCACCGTCTCCGACCTGATGGCGACGGACAAGCTGTTCAAGAAGTACGTTTCGGACATCGAGTCCATGCTCGTGCCCGCTTCCCGATAATTCCAACCTGACATGTTCCAAATAGCCCCTTCCATATTGGCGGCGGATTTTCTCCATCTGGAGAAAGATATCGAACTGATCAACCGCTGCGGCGACATCATCCACCTCGACGTGATGGACGGCACCTTCGTGCCCAACATTTCCTTCGGCTTCTCGGTCATCGACCACGTGGCCAAGATTGCCAAGGCACCGATGGACGCCCACCTGATGGTCGTCCACCCGGAGCGCTGGTTCGAGAAAATTGCGAAGGACGGCGTACAGATGTGCTCCTTCCACTGGGAGACGGCCGGAGGCAACACCTCCCGCTTTATCGACCGCCTGCACGCCCTGGGCCTGAAAGCCGGCGTGGCCATCAATCCGGACATTCCCGTATCACGGTTGTATCCGTATATCGGAAAGGCCGATTATTTCCTCGTGATGTCAGTTTTCGCCGGATTCGGCGGACAGAAGTTCATCTATGAGACGCTGGACCGCGTGGCGGCCCTGCGTGCGGAAATCAAACGCAAGGGCGCCGAAGGTCTGATTGAGATCGACGGAGGCGTGTACGAAGGGAATGTGCGGGCGGTCGAGGAGGCCGGCGTGGACATCGCCGTGGCCGGCAGCGCCGTTTTCGGTGCGGCGGACCCTGCAGCTGCTATTTCGGCTCTTCGGGGAGCCTGAACATATATTTTCCGAATTCTTCTTGCAGAGAACATCTGCCGTCGGGGGAGGCAAGCTGGCCGAAACGACGGCGGATTTCTTTATGCAGCGACGCCAGTTCCGGCTCCAACTCATAGCGGCGGCCGGTCAGTTCGCGCAGCGAAACGGGATTCGGCAGCTCGGACGGCCAGTCGGTTTCATTGAGATTGAGGCCGATGCCGACGATGCTTTCGCGTACCTGTCCGGCCTCGAGGATGTTTTCGATGAGGATGCCGCAGATCTTGCGCGCGTCCACCCAGATGTCGTTGGGCCATTTGATGCGGGCGGCGACGCCGTGCCCGAGCAGGTAGTCGCGCAGGGCGAGGGTGGTCACCTGCGTGATCAGCAGGGCGTCGGACGCGGACAGGGCGCAGGCGCCCTCGAAGCGGTACAGGATGCTGAACGTGAGGTTCTCGCCCGGGGTGGCGAACCAGGTATGCGTGCCCTGTCCGCGTCCGGCCGTCTGCTCCTGCGCGGCGACGATTGACAAATTGTCAAACCCCGCCATACGCTTCCTGAGCTCGCTGTTGGTCGAATCGGCTGTCTCCAGCCATAGAATATGCGCGCACGCGTCCGATGGTGTCATTTTTGTTATTATATTTGTCAAGCAAAAATACACAAGATGCCTCAAAAACCCAACAATAACGATCCGCGGAAACCTAAAATCATCCGGATCAACCTGTCGTGGCTCTATATCCTCCTGCTCATTGCGATCGGCTACATGCTGTTCTCGCAGAGCGGTCCGTCTCCCCAGAAGATCGAGTGGGCGCAAGTCCGCCAGATGATGCTGGACGGCGACATCAAGGAGATTCATTTCGTCCGCAACGATTTCAAGGGCACGGTGACTGTCCAGCCCGACAAGCTCGGCAAGTACGCCGGCATGTTCTCGAACGGCAAGGTTCCGAGCCGTTCGCCGCATTTCTTCTTCCTGACCTCGACCCGCTTCGACCCGGAGACGGAGTTCGACGCCATCAACGAGCAGTTGCCGGCCGAGTCCCAGGTCAAGATCATCATGGAGAACGACGCCCGCATCTGGGCCAACGTCCTCGAATGGGTGGTTCCGCTCCTGCTGCTCTTCGTGCTCTGGGGCTGGATGTTCCGCGGCATGGGCCGCAATATGGGCGGCGGAGCCGGAGGCCCCGGCGGCGGGATGAACCCGTTCAACGTGGGCAAGTCCACCGGCAAGCTCGCCGACAAGGATAAGGTCAACGTGACCTTCAAGGACGTGGCCGGTCTGTACGGCGCCAAGGAGGAGGTCATGGAAATCGTTGATTTCCTCAAGAATCCCAAGAAATATACCGCCCTGGGCGGCAAGATCCCCAAGGGCGCGCTGCTGGTCGGCCCTCCGGGCACCGGCAAGACCCTGCTGGCCAAGGCCGTGGCAGGGGAGGCGGACGTCCCGTTCTTCAGCATCAGCGGCTCCGACTTCGTGGAGATGTTCGTCGGCGTCGGTGCGAGCCGTGTGCGCGACCTCTTCGCCCAGGCCAAGGAGAAGGCCCCGTGCATCGTCTTCATCGACGAAATCGACGCCGTGGGCCGCGCCCGTGGCAAGAACGTCGGCTTCTCGTCCAACGACGAGCGGGAGAATACGCTGAATCAGCTCCTCACGGAGATGGATGGTTTCGGCAGCAACAGCGGTGTCATCGTGCTGGCTGCGACCAACCGCGCCGACATCCTGGACAAGGCCCTGATGCGCGCCGGCCGCTTCGACCGGCAGATCCAGGTCACCCTACCGGATCTGAATGAGCGCAAGGAGATCTTCCAGGTGCATCTGAAGCCGCTCAAACTGGCTCCGGACTTCGATCTCGAACTGATTGCCAAGAATACCCCGGGTTTTTCCGGTGCGGACATCGCCAATGTCTGCAACGAAGCCGCCCTGACGGCCGCCCGTCGTGGCAAAGCCGATATCAATAATCAGGATTTCTCGGATGCGGTCGACCGCGTGGTCGGTGGCATCGAGCGCAAAAAGACCATCATGTCCCCGGAAGAGAAACGCCTGACGGCCGTTCACGAGGCCGGACATGCCGTTGCCGGCTGGCTGCTGCCGGGCTGTGATCCCGTGCTCAAGGTGTCCATCATCCCGCGCGGACAGGCGCTGGGAATCACCTGGATGCTTCCGGACGAGAAAGTAACCCTCTCCAAGTCGGATATGATGGACAACATGTGCAGCCTGGTCGCCGGCCGCGTGGCCGAGGAGATGGTCAACGATGGCGTTCCTTGCACCGGCGCCCTGAGCGATTTCGAGCGCATGACCAAGATTGCCTACGCGATGGTGAGCTATTATGGCATGAGCAAGAAGGTCGGCAACATATCCTTCTACGACCCCCAGGGCGGCTATGAATTCACGAAACCGTACAGCGAGAAAACCGCCGAGCTGATCGACGCCGAGGTGAAGGTCCTCGTCGATGAAATCACGGCCAAGACCCGCAAGATTCTCACGGACAACTGGGCCGGCCTGACGCAACTCGCCGAACAGCTGATCGACAAGGAGGTCATCATGGCCGACGATATCGAAAAGATCTTCGGTCCCAAGGCCGGCAAGCACGGCGAAGACCGCCTGAAAAAAGAGGAGGAGGTAAAAGATGAATAATTTCTGGGTTCGCACCCTGACCGGCATTGCCTTCCTGGCCATCATGGTCTTCGGTCTCATCTGGGACCGCGGCATCTTCGGATGCATCTTTGTCACCATCCTGCTCCAGGCCCTGCATGAGTTCTACGACATGTCGCTGAAGAAGCGCTTCCGCTTCCAGCAGCTGCTGGGCCTGCTGGCCGGCGGGTCCGCGTTCCTCTTTGTTGCCTTCCACTGCTTCTACGGCTGGGACATCCGCTGGCTGGTCATCTCCCTGATTCCGCTGCTGCTGATTCCCTTCAGCTGCCCCTTTTTACCCTCTTTCGAACATTTCGGAGATCTGGCCTACATTTATTCCGGACTCCTGTATATCGCCCTGCCGATCAGTCTTTCTCCGCTGCTGATGATGGACGGGGAGGTGTTCGACGGCTGGTTCCTGCTTTCGCTGTTCATCATGATCTGGTGCTCCGACGTAGGAGCCTATTGCATCGGTACGGCCTTCGGGCAGAAACCTGATTCGCGCAAGCTGGCGCCCGCCATTTCGCCGAAGAAGTCCTGGTGGGGCTTCTGGGGCGGACTGGTGTTCTGCGTGGCTGCCGCCATCGGCCTTCATTTCCTTACCTGGCTG
>JAGCYX010000096.1 GCA_017960585.1 Bacteroidales bacterium | reverse complement strand
CGCGAGCGGCTCCAGGCCCAGCTCGCGGGCCACGGTGGCGCGGGTGCGGCGCTTCGGCCGCCAGGGGAGGTAGAGATCCTCCAGCTCGGTCGCGGACACGCAGGCCTCGATCTTCGCGCGCAGCTCGTCCGTGAGCGCACCCGCCTCGCCGATGACCTTCAGGATGGTCTCCTTACGCTTCTCCATCTCGGCGAAAACGTCTACCCAGTGGCGCACTTCGGCCACTTCGGCGTCGTCCATACCGCCTGTCTTTTCCTTGCGGTAGCGGCTGATGAAGGGGATGGTGTCGCCGTCGGCGAAGAGTTCCGCGCAGTTCTCGACCTGCCAGTCCTTCAGGTTCAGGAGGCTGGCGATGTGCTGGATATAGATTTCTTTCATTTTGCAGGATGGAGTTTGCGGAAGCGCAGGCCCAGCACGCCCCAGAAGGCTTCGCCGAAGATGCCGCTGGACATCTTGGAAGTGCCTTCCGCGCGGTTGATGAAGATGACGGGAACCTCGGCGATCTTGAATCCGAGCTTCTTGGCGGTGTATTTCATCTCGATCTGGAAGCCGTAACCTTTCATCTTCACGGCGTCCAGGTCGATGGTCTCCAGGACCTTACGGGAATAGCAGACGAATCCGGCCGTGCTGTCATAGATCTTGACGCCCAGCGCCGCCCGGACATAGAGCGACGCGCAGTACGACATCATGATGCGCCCCAGCGGCCAGTTGACCACGTTGATGCCGTTGCAGTAGCGCGAACCGACCGACAGGTCGGCGCCGTCCTGCGAGCAGGCGGCCAGCAGGCGGGGGAGATCCGCCGGATTGTGGGAGAAATCGGCATCCATCTCGAAAATGTAGTCGTAGTCGCGCTCCAGGGCCCATTTGAAGCCGGTCACATAGGCCGTGCCCAGCCCCAGCTTGCCGCTGCGCTCCACGAGGTGCAGCCGCTCCGGCCACTCTGCCTGCAGCGACTTCACCGCGGCGGCCGTTCCGTCGGGGGAGCCGTCGTCGATCACGAGGATCTGGAATTCACCTTCCAGCGCGAACACCGCGCGGATGATCTTGGCGATGTTCTCGATTTCGTTGTATGTCGGGATGATGACGAGTTTCTTTTCCATCGAAAGACAAAGATAGCAATTTTATTGCATCTGGCGAAGCAGGACCTGGATGCCGGGCAGCTGCTCCTGCAGGCCGGACAGGTCGGTGTTGGAGAAATGGTAGGGGATGAGGACGCGCGGGGAGAGGACCTTCGCGGCCTTCACGCACTGCTCCACGGTCATCGTATAGGGCTGGTTGACGGGCAGGAATGCGATGTCAATGTCCTTGATCTCAGCCATTTCCGGAATGTCCTCCGTGTCGCCGGCCACGTAGACGCGCAGGCCGTCGAAATCGAAGATATAACCGTTGTCACGCCCCCTGGGGTGGAAATTGGTGTGCCCCTCGGAATAGTTGTAGGCCGGGACGGCCTCGTACTGCACGCCGCCGAAGAGTTCTCCGTCATCCCCGTTGCCGGTGGCGGTGCCGAAGCCCAGCTGCTGCTGGCTGGCGGCGTTGGCGACGAGCGTGGTCTTGCCCTCCGCGTACAGCGCGGCGATGGCCTCCTTGTCCAGGTGGTCGCCGTGCTCGTGCGTGATGAAGATGGCGTCGGCCGCGGGGAATTCCGCAGCATAGTCCGTGGGCTTGCCCAGGCCGCTCACGGGGTCGATCTGGATGGATCCGCCCTTGTA
This sequence comes from Bacteroidales bacterium, assembly GCA_017960585.1. GTDB lineage: Bacteria > Bacteroidota > Bacteroidia > Bacteroidales > UBA932 > Cryptobacteroides. Next base: position 1,811 of record JAGCYX010000096.1, on the reverse strand, counting down.
GGAAATGGCCAGGGAGCCGTGCTTGATCAGGGTGAAGCTGACCGGACGGAAGCTGTCCGTGAAGAAGGTCTCCACCTCGTATGTGATGACGGGTTTGCCGGCTGCGGTCCAGGCCTCATAGCCGCCCAGCAGGTTGTAGACGGTGTATCCCGCTTTGGACAGCGCCGCGGCGGCTTCCGCGCTGCGCTTGCCGGTGCGGCAGTAGATGGCGAGCGGGGTCTCCTTCGGATACTTCGCCTGCATCGCGTCCAGGAAGCCGTCTGCTTTCCAGTCGCAGAGGGCGGCTTCGCGCAGGTGCCCGGCGGCGTATTCCTCCGGTGTGCGGACGTCCACGACGGCGGCGACGCCGTCGGAGGCGGTCTGTTCGAATTCATCCACGGATTGGTTCGTGTAGGCGGCGGCGCAGGCGCTCAGGGGCAGGATGGACATCATCAGGGCGATCAGGGATTTCATAAAGGATCTAGTTGGTTCGAAAGACAAATATAATGAATTCTTCCGCTCCCGGCGTGTTGGAATTCAAAAAAACTTCCTATATTTGCAGTCCCGTTTGGAGAGATGCTCGAGTGGCTGAAGAGGCACGTCTGGAAAGCGTGTGACCGTCCAAAGCGGTTCCAGGGTTCGAATCCCTGTCTCTCCGCACCAACTGATGCCGCACCACGAAGGTGCGGCATCCTTGTTAAAGAGACTATGCCCCGGATTTCCGTCATCGTGCCCGCGTACAACGTGGAGGCCTACATACCTCGCTGCCTGCAGAGCCTGCAGGCCCAGACCTTCGGGGACTGGGAGGCGGTCGTGGTGGACGACGGGAGCAGCGACCGGACGCCGGAGATCCTGGACGGGTTCGCCGCAAAGGACGCTCGGATCCGGATCATCCACCAGCCCAACGCCGGAGTTTCCGCCGCCCGCAACCGGGCGCTGGAAGCCATCCGCGGGGAGTATTGCCTGATCATCGACGGCGACGACTTCCTCCATCCGCAACTGATGGAGATCTGCCTGCATTTCGCGGAGAAGGATCATTCGGACCTGGTGGCTTTTACCTACGACCGCACTTACAGGAAGGGCCTGATGGCCCTGCACTCCCTGGGCCGCCCGGAACCGGAGACCGTCTCCTTCAAACAGTATCGAATCGACGGAATCAAAAGTCGGACGACGGACAATATCTACGGCTGGGTGTCCGAATATGCCATGCTCGGCAAGCTGCGGCAGAAGGGCCGCTGGACCATCAAGCATTGCCAGCCCTGGCGCTGCCTCTATCGGACCGATCGCATCCGCGACATCCGGTTCCCGGATTGCCGTGTCTATGAGGATTTGCCCTGGTGGGGCGACGTGCTGCTGCGGGTCCGTAAGGCCACCGTCCTCAATCTTCCGCTCTATTTCTATTATCCCAACTATCGCGGCGCCATCCTCTCGTCCGGGCAGGAAATCCGTGTGGAAAGCCTGCGGCGCGCAATTCAGTTGTCCGAGGCGTCCTATGCGAACGCTGCGCCGCACCAGCGGCGGATCTGGGAACGGGAATTCCTCTCTTCCTTCCGGAAGAAACTCCGTCAGAAGGAGTGCCAGCTCGCGCGATGAATTAGCGCTTGATTACGTCCAGCCGCCAGGTGATGCCGATATCGAAGTTGTCGATACCGATGCTGCTGCTCTTGAAATATACGGCGTGCAGGCGGAGCTTGTCGCGGTCGGGCAGGGGGAAGAACTCCACGCCGCAGCCGGCGTAGATGTTGCGCGTGCCGGGCGCGACGGCCACGTCCAGCGCCCGCCCGAGGGTGTCCACGTTGTCGATGTCGTTGCTCTCATAGCCCGCCTTGGCG
>JAGCYX010000095.1 GCA_017960585.1 Bacteroidales bacterium | reverse complement strand
GCAAGTTCGGCCGCAAGAAGAGCCTGTTCTTCGCAGGTGTCTGCTTCTTCCTGAGCGCCGCCGGTTCCTACTATCCGGAGTTCCTGTTCTTCGAGAAGGGCGTCGCCTGCCAGTCCCTCTGGGTGGCGTTCAACCTCTACCGCGTGCTCGGCGGCATCGGCGTGGGTATGGCTTCCGCCATCTGCCCGATGTACATCGCCGAGGTGGCTCCGGCCAACAAGCGCGGCAAACTGGTGTCGTGGAACCAGTTCGCGATTATCTTCGGCCAGCTGGTCGTGTACTTCGTGAACTTCCTCATCCTCCAGTCGCACAAGAACGATCCCGCCGTCGTCGAGTGGACGAACCAGGTGGGCTGGCGTCTGATGTTCGGCTCCGAGTGCGTGCCGGCCGGTCTCTTCACCCTGCTCATCCTGCTGGTGCCTGAGACCCCGCGCTACCTCGTGATGTCCGGCAACGACGACAAGGCCCTGAAGGTCCTGTCCCGCATCAACGGCGAGACGGTGGCTTCCCACATCCTCGCGGAGATCAAGAACACCGTGGTGGAGAAGAAGGAGAAGCTCATGGCCTATGGCTTCATCGTCATCTTCATCGGCTGCATGCTCAGTGTGTTCCAGCAGTTCGTCGGCATCAACGCCGTGCTGTACTTCGCGCCGCGTATCTTCGAGTCGATGGGCATGGGCAATCCGATGACGCAGACCGTCCTGATGGGTATCGTGAACATCAGCTTCACGCTGGTCGCCATCTTCACCGTGGAGAAGCTCGGCCGCAAGCCGCTGCTGATCACGGGTTCCCTGGGCATGGCCCTGGGTGCCCTCGGTGTGGCTCTCGCAGACGCGGTGCCGGGCGTGCCCGGTTTCGTGGGCGTGCTCAGCATCATGATCTACTCCGCTTCCTTCATGTTCAGCTGGGGTCCGATCTGCTGGGTGCTCATCTCCGAGATCTTCCCGAACACGATCCGTGGCGCCGCCGTGGCTATCGCCGTGGCCTTCCAGTGGATTTCGAACTTCATCGTGAGCTCCACCTTCGTGCCGCTCTACACCTGGAGTCCGGCGTTCACCTACGGCCTCTACTGCGCGATGTGCCTCCTGGCCGCCGCCTTCGTGTGGCGTCTGGTGCCGGAGACCAAGGGCAAGACGCTCGAGGAGATGTCCGCGCTGTGGCGCAGCCGCCAGCAGAAAGCGTAATTTTCTTGAAACAACAAATAGAAGCCGACCCGACGGGCCGGCTTCTTTCTTTTAGCAGCGGGCAGCAGCTCGCTCCCGACGGGCATTTAGCGACAGCTGTTACCTGCCCGGCCGCGTCAACTGGCTTCCCCCTGCGGGCAAAATAAAAAGCTTTCGCAAAATGCCCGCAGGGGGAAGCAGTTGCACGCGGCTCGGTTACTTGGTGACGATGTTGGTTTTGACGGTGGAGTAGGTGCTGGAGACCGTGAGGGTGGCGGTGCCGGGGGCGCCGCGGAGGGAGCGGACGACCGCGAGGGCCTTGCCGCTGAAGAGGGCCTTGTCGCTGCCTTTCAGCGACAGCGTGTCGGCGGCGTTGCCGTTGTCCACGCCCACCAGTTCGCCCGCGCCCTCCACGCTGAAGTGCAGCAGGTCGGTGGCGGTGGGCACCACGCGGCCGTCGGCGTCCAGCGCCTCGACGGTCACGTACGACAGGTCGTAGCCGTCGGCGGCGATGGTCGTGCGGTCGGGGGTCAGGCGGAGCGTCACCGGCGCGCCCGCCGTGTAGCGCGCCTCGCGCGCCACCTCGCGGCCGTTGCGGTAGCTCACCACCTCGATGCAGCCGGGCTCGAAGGGAACGGCGTTCCACTGTACGTGCAGCACGTCGTGCGTCTTGGCCTGCCGGCCGAGGGACTCGCCGTTCACGAAGAGTTCCGCCTCGTCGGCGTTGTTATAATAAGCCCAGACGTCCACCGGCTCGCCCGGCGTCCAGTTCCAGTGCGGGAAGAGGTGCAGCACCGTCTTGTCGGTCCATTCGGACTGGTACAGCCAGTAGGCGTCCTTCGGGAAGCCCGCCAGGTCCACGACGCCGAAGTACGAGCTCCGGGACGGCCAGCCATACGGCGTGGGCTCGCCCAGGTAGTCGAATCCCGTCCAGATGAAGGTGCCGGCGATGAAATCGCGGTCGCGCACCGCGATCCACGCGTCCTCGTGGTAGTCTGCCCACGGGGCGCAGCAGGCGTCGTAGGCCGTGACCTGGTGGTCCCAGTCCACCTCGCCCTCGGCGGTGTACTGCCAGCCGCGGCTGGGCAGCTTCTTCTTGTCCGTGGAGGGCTGGAAATAGACCCCGCGGCTGTTCAGCGACGACACGGTCTCGGAGCCGATCAGCGGCTTGCCCGCGAACCACACGCGGCAGGAATCGTAGAGCTGCGGGTGATAGTTGAAGCCGTAGACGTCCAGCGCGCCGCTGCGCAGCAGGTTGTTGCCGGGCCAGACGCCGTTGCAGCCCGCCGTGATGGCACGGGTGGTGTCCAGGTCGCGGATGATCTGCGCCATGTGCCGGGTCAGCAGGATGTTGGGATTGTTCTCGTTGGGGTCGCTCCGGTTCAGGGAGTGGATGAAGTTCAGCAGGTCGTTGGCCTGCTCGGGCGTCAGGTTGGCGATGTCGTCGGTGCTGGAGTCGCTCTGCTCGAGGATCTCGTTTCCGATGCTCCACATCACCACGCTGGGGTGGTTGCGGTCGCGGCGGACGAAGTCCTGCACGTCGCGCAGGTGCCACTCGTCGAAGAAGCGCGCGTAGTCGTAGCGCGTCTTGCGCTTGCGCCACATATCCATCGCCTCGTCCATCACCACGAAGCCCATCTCGTCGCAGAGGTCCAGCAGTTCCGGCGCCGGCGGGTTGTGCGAGGTGCGGATGGCGTTCACGCCCATATCCTTGAGGATCTGCAGCTCGCGCTCGAGGGCGCGCTTGTGCACGGCCGTGCCCAGGCAGCCCATGTCGTGGTGCAGGCAGACGCCCAGCAGCTTGACCGGGCGCCCGTTGAGGAAGAAGCCCTGGTCGGCGTCCCATTCGGTGGTGCGGACGCCGAAGCGCGTGGCGTAGCTGTCTTTCCAGTTGCCCAGCGAGACCGTCACCACGGCGGTATAGAGATAGGTGTCCGTCAGGTCCCAGCGGTGCGGAGATTTCAGCTCGAGGCGCGTCTCGAAGAGGGGAGCGCCGAGGGCGGAGGTCTGCGCGACCGTGCGGCCGCGGGCGTCCAGGATGCGGACTTCGTAGTTGACATCCTGGCCCGGCGCGGCGCCCTCGGAGTCCACGGTCACCAGCACGGTGGCCCTGTCCTTGGTGATATTCGTCGCGCGGACGAAAACGCCGTTGTAGGCCACCCGGACGGGGTCCGTGACCACCAGGCGCACGTTGCGGTAGATGCCGCAGCCCGCGTACCAGCGGGAGTTGGGCTGGTCGGCGTTGTCGCAGCGCACCGCGATCACATTCTCGCCCGCCTGCAGGAAGGGGGTGATGTCGTAGGAGAAGGAGCTGTAGCCGTAGGGGCGCGTGCTCACGGACTGCCCGTTCACGTAGACGGTGCTGTTCATAAACACGCCGTCGAACTCCACGCAGACGCGTTTCGCGGCCTTGCCGTCCGGTCCGAAGAGGCCCTCCGGCGCCGCGAAATGCTTACGGTACCAGCCGATGCCGCCCGGCAGGGCGCCGCCGCTGGGCGTGGAAGGATTGTCCGCGGAGAATTCTCCTTCGATGCTCCAGTCGTGCGGCAGGTGCAGGTCGCGCCAGGCGCCGTCGTCGAACGTCGCTTCCGCGAAGGCCGGCTCGTCGCCGAGCGTGAATTTCCAGTCGAAATTGAAATCTTCGCCGCGCATCGGGGCTTCCGGCGCGTGCTGGCAGGCGGTCAGCAGCGCGAGCAGCGGCAGGATGGTTATCAGTAAGCGTTTCATAAGCGCAAAGATAATAAAATTCCTGTCAAGGCAGGGTTTTTGCGAATGACGGGACAATTCATTATCTTTGCATGATTATGCGCTCGCGCGCAAGTGCTGACAAAAAGAAACAAAAAATACTGAAAAAATGTCATTCGCATCTGTCATCGGCAAAATCTTCGGCTCCAAGTCCGAACGGGACTTCAAGGCCGTGAAGCCGACACTGGATAAGATCCTGGCGCTCTACCCGGAAATCGACGCCCTCTCGGACGATGAGCTCCGCGCCCGTTCGGCGGCGCTCCGGGAGCGTCTCCGCGAGGTGGAGAAGCCCTTCGAGGACCGCATCGCCGAGATCAAGCTGCAGCTGGACCAGGATATCCCCGTAGCTGAAAAGGAAAAACTCGCCGGCGAGTCGGATAAGCTCGTGAAGGAGGAGGACGAGGCCATCGAGAAGGCCCTCGACGGCATCCTTCCGGAGGCTTTCGCCATCATCAAGAGTACGGCGCGCCGCTTCAAGGAGAACGAGACCATCACCGTCACGGCGACGCAGTTCGACCGCGACCTGTCCGTGAACCACGACTTCGTGGACATCGAGGGCGACAAGGCCGTGTACCGCAACCACTGGGTGGCTGGCGGCAACGAGATCACCTGGGACATGGTCCACTACGACGTGCAGCTGATCGGCGGTATCGCCCTGCACCAGGGCAAGATCGCGGAGATGGCGACGGGCGAGGGCAAGACCCTCGTGGCCACGCTCCCGGTGTTCCTGAACGCCCTTGCAGGCAAGGGCGTGCACATGGTGACCGTCAACGACTACCTGTCCAAGCGCGACTCCGAGTGGATGGGCCCGCTGTATATGTTCCACGGCCTGTCCGTGGACTGCATCGACAAGCATCAGCCCAACTCGGATCCCCGCCGCAAGGCCTACGAGTGCGATATCACCTTCGGTACGAACAACGAGTTCGGTTTCGACTACCTGCGTGACAACATGGCCATCAGCCAGGAGGACCTGGTGCAGCGCAAGCACCACTTCGCCATCGTGGACGAGGTGGACTCCGTGCTCATCGACGACGCGCGGACCCCGCTCATCATCTCCGGTCCGATCACGCGCAACGAGGCCGACGAGGCGCAGTTCATGGAGTTCCGCCCCTACGTGGAGCGGCTCTACCAGACGCAGCGCACCCTGGTGAACCAGGTGCTCAACGAGGCCAAGAAGAAGATCGCCGAGGGCGACGAGGCCGAGGGCGGAAAGCTGCTCCTGCGGGCCCACAAGGGCCTTCCGAAATACCAGCCGCTCATCAAGTTCCTCTCCGAGCCGGGTATGAAGGTGCTCCTCCAGAAGGCGGAGAACTACTATATGCAGGACAACGAGAAGGAGATGCATGTCGTCACGGATCCCCTCTATTTCGTGATCAACGAGCAGCTGCACTCCGTGGATATGACCGACAAGGGCCACGAGGTGCTGGCGAGCGGCGTGGGCGACGAGAACTTCTTCGTCCTCCCGGACGTGGGTTCCCGCATGGCGGAAATCGAGCACAACGGCTTGCCCCTCGCCGAGAAGCAGCAGAAGAAGGACGAGCTCATGGCGGAATTCTCCACCAAGAGCGAGCGCGTGCACACGGTGATCCAGCTGCTGAAGGCGTACACCATGTTCGAGAAGGACGTGGACTACGTGATCATGGAGGGCAAGATCAAGATCGTGGACGAGTCCACGGGCCGTATCATGGAGGGCCGCCGCTGGAGTGACGGTCTGCACCAGGCCGTCGAAGCCAAGGAGAACGTCAAGGTGGAAGGCGCCACGCAGACCTTCGCGACGATTACCCTGCAAAATTATTTCCGCATGTATCACAAGCTGGCCGGCATGACCGGTACGGCCGAGACGGAAGCGGGTGAGTTCTGGAGCATCTACAAGCTCGACGTGATGGTCATCCCCACCAACCGTCCCGTTATCCGCGACGACCAGGACGACCTCATCTACAAGACCAAGAAGGCCAAGTACGCCGCCGTGATCGACCGCATCGTGGACCTTTCCAACGCCGGCCGTCCGGTGCTCGTGGGTACGACGGACGTCGAGACTTCCGAGCTGCTCAGCCGCATGCTCCGGATGCGCGGCATCCGCCACAATGTGCTCAACGCCAAGGAGCACGCCCGCGAGGCGGAGATCGTCGCCCAGGCGGGCCAGACTTCGGCTGTGACCATCGCCACCAACATGGCAGGCCGCGGAGGCGCATCATGCGGGCGAGGAGCTCGGATCTCTCCACGTCGGTGGTACCCACCAGGACCGGACGTCCCGCCTTGGTCAGTTCCACCACGCGGTCGATGACGGCGGCATACGTGGCCTTCTTGGTCTTAT
>JAGCYX010000094.1 GCA_017960585.1 Bacteroidales bacterium | reverse complement strand
GTGAACTGCACGTCGAAGGACTTGGCGAAATTCTGGCCGAGGAAGTGGGACGTGCCGGCCTGCAGGGCCTTGCCGTCCTGCATCATCGCCTCGATGGTGAGGGTATCCAGGGCGCCGGCGAAGCGCTCGTTGGGGCTCTTGTGGCCCACGATGACCGGCAGGGCCATCACGTTGCGGGCGAAGTCGGCGTAGACCTGCACCATCTCATAGGCCTTCGCCTCAGCTTCCTGGGCGGTGGCGTGGGCCGTGTGGCCCTCCTGCCAGAGGAATTCCGCGGTGCGCAGGAAGAGGCGCGTGCGCATCTCCCAGCGGACGACGTTGCACCACTGGTTGCAGAGGATGGGGAGGTCGCGCCAGGACGTGATCCAGTTCTTGTAGGTGCTCCAGATAATGGTCTCGGAGGTCGGGCGCACGATCAGTTCCTCCTCGAGTTTCGCCTCCGGGTCCACGACCACGCCGCCCCCGTCGGGGTCGTTCATCAGGCGGTGGTGCGTGACCACGGCGCATTCCTTGGCGAAGCCGGCCACGTGCTCGGCCTCGCGGCTGAAGAAGGACTTGGGGATGAAGAGCGGGAAGTAGGCGTTCTGCACGCCGGAGCGCTTGAACATGCCGTCCAGCGTGGACTGCATCTTCTCCCAGATGGCGTATCCGTAAGGTTTGATGACCATGCAGCCGCGTACGGCGGACTGCTCTGCGAGATCGGCCTTCAGGGCCAGATCGTTATACCACTGCGAATAGTTCTCGGACCGTTTGGTAACCTCTTTTGCCATATACTCGTTGAAATTCTGCGTTTTTTTCCGAAATTTGCATCTATTATATAAATGAAGCCTTTCGGCATCATAATTGTAACCGCAAAGATAATAAACTTTTATTGATAGGAGACGAAATTATGAAACGGAGCACGACACTTTTACTGCCTGTCCTTCTGGTCCTGGCATCCTGTGGCACCACTGCTCAGTATTCACAGCAGCGGTTCCCCGACAGTATCTATCTGAAACCCGGAGAGGAACCTCAAGTCGTCCGCCTGTACACCGAAGAGGATTTCGAAAATATGGCGGCGGCCAATATCGCACGCAAGAACAGTCGCGACACGCTGGTGATCATCCTGGACGACCCCTGGGACTACGGCTGGTACAACCGCTACAACTACTATTCCCCCTGGCTCTGGGGCGGTCTCGGTTTCAGTTCCTACTATTGGAACCGCTACTACAGCGGCTGGTACGATCCCTTCTTCTACAGCCCCTGGTACAGCCGCGGCTATTACGCAGGCTGGTATGATCCGTGGTACTACAGCATGTACGATCCGTGGTATTACGACCTCTGGTACGGGGGCTACGGCTATGGCTGGTACGGACACCGCTACGGCTGGTACGACCAACCTTACTATCATGGCGGATACTGGGGCGGCGGCTCCTATCGCGGCCGCGACCTCGTCTATACGCCGCGTTCGAGCACCCAGGTAAGCCGCACCCGCGAGCGTCGTCCCGGCAGCGGTACGAACATGCGCTACGGCACGCCCGGCCCGGCCGGCAGCACCAGCATCGCGCGGAACGGAGGCTTCCGGCCTTCCACCCGCTCGAACAGCGGCAGCAGCACCGCCTCCTCGACGGTGCGTACCCGCGAGCAGGGCTACAATCCGTCCCGCACCTACTCCAACAAGAACAACTCCGGCAGCACGACCTCCCGCAGTTCGTCCGGCACGAGCACCAGAAGCTCCTCCGGCAGCACCACGCGCAGTTCCTCCGGCAGCAGCACCCGCAGCTACTCCTCCGGCAGCAACAACACGACGCGCAGTTCTTCCAGCAGCTCGAACTCCGGCTCCCGCAGCTATTCGGGCGGCGGTGGCGGCGGCTTCAGCGGCGGCGGATCCTCGCATAGCGGCAGCTCTTCCCACAGCGGCGGCGGTGGCGGCGGCAGCCGCAGCAGCGGCGGCGGACGTCGATAGGATATCCGCCGGCTGGCGGAAGATGTGATGAAAACCTGACCTAACCCTTCTTCTATGTTTAACCTTAAAAGATGATGAAAATGAAAAAGATACTTCTTGCGGCGGCATTCCTGGCCGCGTCGCTCGCAGCCGGCGCCCAGACGATGTACGATGCCATCAACCTCGGCCAGAACGAGTACTATGGCACCGCCCGCAGCATGGCGCTGGGCAATGCGATGACCGCCCTGGGCGGTGACCTCGGTTCCATCGGGATCAACCCGGCCGGTTCGGCCGTGACGCCCTACGGACAGTTCGTGATCACTCCGGGCCTGACCGTTTCCTCGGTCACGTCCGCCTATTCGCCGGAAGGAGAGATCGCCTATGGCCTGGCCAACAAACAGACCAATACGCGGATGAACATGCCGAACATCGGCATCACCGTGAACTTCGAGACGGGCAACCGCTATGGCCTCAAGACCATCTCCTTCGGCATGCTCTCCAACCAGACCAACAACTACAACTACAGGACCGAGGGCTTCGGCACCAACAGCCGGACCTCGATGATCGCCGAGTTCGCCAACGCGGCCTGGGGTTATAACGAGAACATCCTCAAGGAGTACAGTTCCTTCAACAACAGCGATATCCCCTGGGACATCCTGGCTGCCTATCAGGGCGGCATGTACGGCACCTACGGCTGGGAGAATGAGTACGCCGGCGTCACGGAAACCATCTCCGACAACGGGGACTACCACTATGTCTCCGGCCCCCTGGCCCAGACGTCCACCCAGGTCAAGCGCGGCAGCAAGAACGACTTGATCCTGAACATGGGCATGAACTTCTCCGACCGATTCTATCTCGGCTTCAACCTCGGCATCCCGACGGCCCGCTACCGCTACAACGAGTCGTTCTACGAGGCGGCCGTGAACCCGGACCAGTTCCTGCTCAGCTACGACGACGGCTACGAGACCTGCTTCCGCAGCGGCAGCTACAACTACCAGTACCTGTCCGAGATGGCCGGCATCTACGCCAAGATCGGCGTCATCTTCCGCCCGATCGACGGGCTGCGCCTGGGCGCCTCCTTCCAGACCCCGACGGCCTGCACGGTTTCCGAGAGCTGGGGCTACTCCGCTGCCACGAACTACGACGACAACTACTACAACGACAGCGTCACCTCGCCGCAGGGTGAATACTCCTACCTGCTGCGCCTGCCGTACCGCGCTTCGTTCGGCGCCGCCTTCACCTTCGGGAAGAAGGGCTTCATCAGCGTGGACTACGAGCTGGCGGACTACAGCGTGATGCGCTTCCGCGCCATCCGCGACAATTGGATTGAGGACGATTCTTTCTCCGAAATGAACTTCGCAAACCGCTATTTTGCCGGTGTGCAGCACGCTGTCCGCGTGGGTGCCGAGGTGCGCATGACGCCCGAATGGTCCCTGCGGGCCGGTTACTCCGTGACCACCTCTCCGGAGCGCTGGTGGACCTCCTCCGACGGCCAGAAGGTCACGGTGGACGACTTCTACAACGACTATTATTCCTACGTGAACCGGATCAAGAACCTCGTCACGCCGCACTATTACGCCGACCGGACGCGGTCCTTCTCCGCCGGTATCGGTTATTCCTCGCCCGGCTCCTTCTTCATGGACGCCGCCGTGCGGATGACCCGCTATCCCGCCATGACTTTTGCTCCGTACTTCGACTACGAGAGTTATGACAGCTTCGGCAACCTCGGCCTCGTGGAGTCGCCCCGCATCCTGAATCACCGGGATCTCTGGAACGTGGTCCTGACCTTCGGCTGGAGATTCTAAAACCTACCTGGATGGAATTGACTGCAAAGCAACTGGCGGAGATTCTCCACGGCACTGTGGAGGGGAATCCGGAAGTCAAAGTGACGACCTTCGCCAAAATTGAACACGGCAAACCCGGACAACTCTGCTTTTTTGCGAATTCGAAATATGAACAGTATGTCTACACCAGCAGGGCTTCGGTCCTGCTGGTGAATACTGATTTCCAGCCCAAGGAGCCCGTGGCCCCGACGCTCGTACGCGTCGAGAATGCCTACAGCGCCCTGGCCGAACTGCTCAAGTACATGTCCGCGCAGAAGAAAAAGTACCGCCGTCGCCGCTCGCTCCGCTCCCGGGTCTCCTGGAGCGCGAAGCTGGGCAAGAAGGTGAACGTGGGCGACTTCGTGACCATCGGCAAGGACTGCTGCATCGGGGAGGGAACGATCATCCACGACAACGTGACCATCGGCGCCGGGACGAAGATCGGTTCCTACTGCATCATCTATCCGGGTGTGCACATCTTCCCGGGCATGATCATCGGCGACCGCGTGATCCTGCACGCCGGTTGCATCATCGGTGACGACGGCTTCGGCAATGCCCCGCAGCCGGACGGCTCCTGGCGCAAGATCGAGCACCTGGGCAACGTCATTATCGGCAACGACGTGGAGATCGGCTCCAACACCACGGTGGACCGCGCTCCGATGGAGTCCACCATCATCGCGGACGGCGTGCGCATCGACAATCTCTGCCAGATCGCCCACAACGTCGTGGTGGGCAAGAATACGGTCATGGCCGCCATGACGGGCATCGCCGGCTCCACCGAAATCGGCGAGGGCTGCATCTTCGCCGGCCAGGTTGGCATTGTGGGTCACATCAAGGTGGCAGACCACACCACGATCGGCGCCAAGGCCGGCCTGATCGGCAGCGTGCGCAAGCCGGGGGAGACCTACTGGGGCAACCCGGCCATCCTGCACCGGACCTTCCTGAAGGCGTACGCGAAGTTCAAGCGCGCGGGCGAAGAGGATTAATCCCGATTTTTTCGTATCTTTGCCGCCCGAATGAAGCAACAGACGCTCTCCGCACAATACACTTTCGAAGGACGCGGCCTTCACACGGGCAAGTACGCCCACCTTACGCTGAAACCGGCCCCCGAGGGGTACGGTATCCGATTCATCCGCACCGACGCCGGTGTCGAGATTCCGGCCATCGCTTCGAAGATTTCCCGTACCGACCGCAGCACCACTATCTCCGAAGGGGAGGTGTCCGTGGTTACAATCGAGCATGTGATGTCCGCCCTGACGGGCCTGGGTGTGGATAACGCCCGCGTCGAGCTCGACAACGAGGAAGTTCCTATCCTGGACGGCAGCGCGGAGCGCTATGTGCGCGCCATCGCGCCGGACGGCCTGCAGGTGCAGGACGCCGAGCGCGTGTGGATCGAGTTCGACGAGCCGTTCGAAGTGTGCGACGAGAAGACCGGTTCCCGGGTGCGGATCGAGCCGGCGGACAAGATGTCCTTCGAGGCCACCTCCGACTTCAATTCCCGTGTCCTGGGCGTGCAGACGGCCCGCTGGGAGGAGCACGCCGACTACGTGGCGCAGATCGCCCCCTGCCGCACCTTCGTCTTCCTTCACGAGTTGGAATTCCTGGCCGCCCGCGGCCTGGTGAAGGGCGGCGACGTGGACAACGCCATCGTGATCGTCGAGCATCCTGCCACCGACGAACAGATCGTCACGATGTGCTCCCTGTTCGGCATGCCTCACCTGGAGGTGACGCCGCAGGGCTATCTCAGCAACATCAAACTTCATTTCCCCGACGAATGCGGCCGCCACAAACTGCTCGACCTGATCGGCGACATGCGGCTGCTCGGCGGATTCCCGAAAGCCAAGATCAGCGCTTTCAAGCCCGGCCACACCATCAACAGCGTGGCGAGCCGTGCGGCGCTCTCCCATATCAAGCAGCTATGACGAATATCCATCCCCTTGCCACCGTGCATCCCGGCGCGAAGCTGGGCGAGAATGTCGAGGTGGGACCCTATGCCTACATCGACGACAATGTCGAGATCGGCGACAACACCAAGATCCTTCCGCACGCCACCATCTTCCCGTATGTGAAGATGGGCCGCGACTGCCAGGTATTCCCGGGCGCCGTGGTGGGCGCCATCCCGCAGGACCTCAAATTCGACGGCGAGGTGACGTGGGTGGAGATCGGCGACCGCGTGACCATCCGCGAGTGCGCCACCATCAACCGCGGCACCAAGGCCAGCGGAAAGGGGGTGACGCGCGTGGGCGACGACACGCTCATCATGTCCTACGTGCACGTGGCGCATGACTGCCGGGTGGGCAAGCACTGCATCCTCGTCAGCTACGTCGGCATCGCCGGCGAGACGGACGTGGACGACTGGGCCATCATCGGCGGCAGCACCGTCGTGCACCAGTTCTCCCACATCGGCACGCACGCGATGGTGGGCGGCGGCACCGCCGTCAACAAGGACATCCCGCCGTATTCCATCTGCGGCCGCAACCCGATCTGCTATTCCGGCATCAACATCGTCGGCCTGCGCCGCCGCGGCTTCGACTCCGACGTGATCCGCAATATCAAGGACATCTACGACACGATCTACTTCCAGGGCCTGAACAACGCCGACGCCTGCAGCAAGGTGGAGGCGGGTTTCCCGCAGTCCGTGGAGCGCGACACCATCCTCGAGTTCATCCGGAACTCCAAGCGCGGCATCGTGCGCGGCATGGAGATCGTCAACAAGGGCGAAGTAGAATAACGGACGATGGCGCCTACGCTGACCATCGCCTGGTTCCCCCCGACAGAATACTTTGCGCTCCTCGCAAAGTATTCTTCGGTTTATGTGGAGGCGTGTGAGAATTACCAGAAACAGTCCTGGCGCAACCGCTGCTGCATCTATGCGGCGGACGGCGTGCAGACGCTCAATTTCCCGGTCCGTCACCGGGACGGGCGCTTCAACCTGCCCATCCGGGAGATCGAAGTGGACTATTCCACCCCGTGGGTGGAGAAGGCGGAGCGCTGCATCGACACGGCCTACCGCTCGTCGGCCTATTTCGACTACTACCGGGACGAGCTGTTCGCCATCCTGGACGCGCATCCGCAGACGCTCTGGGAGCTGGACATGCGCGTGATCCGCTTCTTCCTGGCCAAGATCGGCCTGCGGACGGAACTCGTCCCGACGACGTCCTTCGCGCCGGAGCACGTGGACATCCATCCGAAACGGCCGAACGGCCTCCTGCATGAGCTGGGTGCCGATCGGCCGTATTATCAAGTCTTTGCGGACCGCCACGGGTTCATCCCGGGCCTCTCCATCATGGACCTCCTCTTCAACGAAGGCCCCGCCTCGATAGAGTACCTGCTATAGCATACAGGCCCAGCCAAACTTTCGGGCAAGCTCCTTGAGTAGGTTCCGGTCTTGAACCGGGATGGTTACGGAAACCGTTTCCCGCCGATTGTCACGTTCTGTTATATTTGCTGCATCCAGGTTGTATTGCGTCTGAAGATTCATCCACATGTCGGCCGGAACGCCAAGTGCCTTCTCCAGCGCAACCGCCATATTCAGCGACACTGCTCGTTTTCCCTTTATCGTCTCATTGATGACCGAGGCTGC
>JAGCYX010000093.1 GCA_017960585.1 Bacteroidales bacterium | reverse complement strand
TAAAACCTGGAATAGGCCCTCAACTCGGGCAATCATCTCCTTGAGAATCGAAAAAATCGAAGGATACCGAATCATATCGATATCCTTCGATTGACTTAATTGTCAGAGGCCTTTCGTTTGGACACCTTTTTCAGTGCCCTCGTTTTCGCCGGAGGATTTTTTTTATTATCTTTAGGTGCTAAAACTGATCATTCATGAAACGAATCCTCCTTGTCCTGTTTGCGCTGGCGGCTTTTACGGCTGCAGCCGCTCCCGTCGAAGACTGGCAGAACCCTGCCGTGAACCAGCGGAACCGCGTGCCGATGCACACGAGCTTCGCCACCGACAGCCCCCGGATGACCCTGGAAGGCATCTGGAAGTTCCAGTGGTACGAGTACCCGGAGGCGCGCGCGCTGGATTTCTATCAGGTCGGCCTCGACGACTCCGCCTGGGGTAGCATGCCCGTGCCGGGGATGTGGGAACTGAACGGCTACGGCGACCCGCTCTACGTCAACATTCCGTACGCCTGGGACGGCCACTACAAGAACAACCCGCCCATCGTCCCGACGGAGCACAACTACGTCGGACAGTACCGCCGGAGCTTCGACATCCCGGCTGACTGGGCCGGACAGGACATCTTCCTGGCCATCGGCAGTGCCACCTCCAACGTCCGCGTGTGGGTGAACGGCAAGGAAGTCGGCTACAGCGAGGACAGCAAGCTGGAGGCCAGTTTCGACATCACAAAATACGTCAAGCCCGGCCAGCCGGCGCTCATCGCCCTGGAGATCTTCCGCTGGTGCGACGGCACCTACCTCGAGTGCCAGGACTTCTGGCGCTACGCCGGCATCGCGCGCGAGGTCTTCCTGACCGCGCGCCCCAAGGCCCGCATCGACGACCTGCACGTCACTGCCGGGATGGACGGCGCCTATCGCTTCGACGCCAGCCTCACGAAGGCCGCCAAGGGCGTGAAATTCTACCTCTCCGGCCCGGGCTTCCCCGAACGGGAGGTTGCGGCGAGCGGCTCCGTACCGCAGCCGGCGCTGTGGAGCGCCGAGACGCCGAATCTCTACCATCTGCGTGCCGTCTGCTCGGATAAGAAGGGCGCCACGGAGACGGCTGAACTGGACTTCGGGTTCCGCGAGGTGCGCATTCAGGGCCGCCAGCTGCTCGTGAACGGGAAGCCGGTGCTGATCAAGGGCGCCGACCGTCACGAGATGTCCGCCACAGGCGGCTACGTGGTCACGGTGGCCGAGATGATCGAGGACATCCGCATCATGAAGGAACTGAACATCAATACGGTCCGCACCAGCCACTATCCGAACGACCCGCGCTGGCTCGACCTCTGCGACCGCTACGGCCTCTATGTCATTGCCGAGGCCGACATCGAGTCGCACGGCATGGGTTACGGCCCCGAGACGCTCGGCGACAACCCCATCTACAAGCAATCCCACCTGGAGCGCGTGCAGCGTATGGCGCAGCGCGATGTCAACCACCCGTCGGTCATCATCTGGAGCCTGGGCAACGAAGCCGGCAACGGCCAGAACTTCTACGCCGCCTACGACTGGCTGAAGGCCTGGGACAGCCGCCCCATCCAGTACGAGCGTGCCGGCGAGGAGTACAACACGGACATCATCTGCTATATGTATATGACCTACGCCGACCTGGTCAAATACGCTGAGAATCCGGCCATTACCCGCCCCATTATCATGTGCGAGTACGCCCACGCGATGGGCAATTCGATGGGCGGCTTCGAGGACTACCTCGACCTCTTCCGGCAGTATCCGGAACTGCAGGGCGGCTGCATCTGGGACTTCGTGGACCAGGCCGTCCGCTGGCCGTCCGAGAAGTCGCGCACCGGCTACATCTACGCCTTCGGCGGGGATTTCAACGACTACGACCCCTCCGACAACTCTTTCAACTGCAACGGCATCATCGCCGCCGACCGCAGCCTGCATCCGCACGCGTACGAGGTGCAGCACGGTTACCGCTCCATCCTGACCTCCGCCGCGCCGGAACAGGCCCTGGACGGCCGCGTGCAGGTGTATAACGAGAACTTCTTCATCGACCTGGACCGCTATATGCTGCGCTGGGAGGTTATCGCGGACGGCGTGACCGTGCTGGCCGGCCAGCAGGACGCCCCGAAGGCGGCGCCCCAGCAGACCGTCACGGCCGACCTGGGCTTCCGGGCCGCCGACCTGGCCGCGATTCCCGGCGAACTCTATCTCAATGTCAGCTACGTCCTGCGTCGCAGCGACGGCCTCCTGCCCGCCGGCTCGGTGGTCGCCTACGACCAGCTCCTCCTGCGGGAGGCGCCGTACCGGCTGACCGCCGCCGACCTGAACGGACGGCGCTGGGAGGCCGATTTCGACCCGGCCACGGGCGCGCTCTGCTCCTATAAACTGGAAGGCAGGCAGCTGCTCGCCACGCCGCTGATGCCGTGCTTCGGCCGCGCCGTGACCGAGAATGATCTCGGTGCCTGGCTGCAGCGCCGGATGGGCGCGTGGCTGTATCCGGAGTTCAAGGTCAGCAAGCTGGAACGCAGCGAGAACTGCGTGGAAGTGGTGTACGACGTTGCGGATGGCCTTGCCACCGTGACGATGCAATATTCGCTGGCCGCGGACGGCAGCATCACCGTCACCGAGCAGATGACGGAAGTGCGCGAGGGCGCGCCGGAACTCTTCCGCTTCGGCGTGGAGTTCGCGATGCCGGGGGCGTTCAATACGCTGGAATTCTACGGCGAAGGTCCGTTCGAGAACTATATCGACCGGCAGGGCGCCTCGCAGACGGGCATCTGGAAGCAGTCCGTGGCCGATCAGTACCACTTCGGCTACGCCCGTCCGCAGGAGTCCGGCACCCACGTGGGGATGCGCTGGATGCGTCTGACAGACGCCGCCGGCTGCGGCTTCGAGATTGCCGCACCGGAGAAATTCTCCGCTTCTGCCCTGCCGTTCGGCCGCCGCGACATCGACCTGTCGGTCACGGGCGGCAGCCGCTCCAAGGGCGGCGACCAGCGTCACTCGCTGGAGCTCAAGGAGGACGGTCTGACGCACGTCAACCTGGACCTGATCCAGATGGGACTCGGCTGCGAGAACGCCTGGGGCGCGCTGCCGCGTCCGCAATACCGCCTCAAGGCCGAGCCGCGGGTGTTTACCTTCACCCTGAAACCGCTGCTTTAATGACCCGGTTTGAGCCGGAAAGAGTCCCCGCTGCAGGCGCAGCGGGGACTCTTTGTTCATAGAGACTACTTACTCCTTCGGGAACGTCGCGACCTCGGCGGCGGTGAGGCCGACGGAGGAGAAGCCGCCGTCGTGGTAGAGGTTCTGCATCGTGACCTTGCGGGTGTAGTCCGAGAAGAGGGTGACGATGTAGTCGGCACAGTCGTCGGCGGTGGCGTTGCCCAGCGGCGACATCCGCTCGGCATACTTCAGCATATCCTCCATACCGGCGATGCCCTGGCCGGCCGTGGTGGCGGTCGGCGACTGCGACACGGTGTTGATGCGCACGTGGCGGGCCGGGCCGTAGATGGCGCCGAAGCTGCGCGCAATCGACTGCAGGAGCGCCTTGGCGTCCGCCATATCGTTGTAGCCCACGAAGCTGCGCTCCGCGGCGATGTAGGTCAGCGCCACCACGGAACCCCATTCCTTGAGGGCGTCCTTGGTGTAGAGCGTGTGCAGGAGCTTGTGGAAGGACAGCGCGGAGATGTCCAGCGTCTTGCCCAGGAAGTTGTAGTCCAGGGTCTCGTAAGGACGGCCCTTGCGCACGTTCGGCGACATGCCGATGGAGTGCAGCACGAAATCGAAGGGACCGCCGAAGTGCTCCATCGCCCCGTCCACGAGCGCACCGAGATCCTCGAGCGACGTGGCGTCGGCGGCGATCAGCTTGCAGCCGTGCTCCTCGGCGAAAGCGTTCAGCGTACCCATCCGGAGCGAGAGTTCCGTGTTGGTCAGCACGATTTCCGCGCCTTCTGCGATGGCGCGCTCGGCCACCTTCCAGGCGATTGACTTGTCATTCAGGGCGCCGGTGATGATGCCCTTCTTTCCTTTCAGCAGTTCCATTATTTGTCAAGATCTTTGTTTTCCATGAGATAGAAAGTGAGTTCGCCCTTGCAGGCGAGCTTGCCGTCCACGGTAGCCTGCGCGCCGATGACGTAGAGGGCGCCGCGGATGGAGATCGGCTTGGCGGTCACTTCGATGGTGTCGCCGGGGCGCACCATCGTCTTGAAGCGGACCTTGTCCAGGCCGGCGTAGAAGGGGGTGTGGCCTTTCAGGCCATCGCCCAGAATCAAAGTGCAGCACTGCGCCATGATCTCGCAGATGATGACGCCCGGCACCACCGGGAAACCCGGGAAATG
Source organism: Bacteroidales bacterium (assembly GCA_017960585.1). Classification (GTDB taxonomy): domain Bacteria; phylum Bacteroidota; class Bacteroidia; order Bacteroidales; family UBA932; genus Cryptobacteroides. The sequence goes on along the minus strand of JAGCYX010000093.1, from coordinate 27,413 downwards.
GCCCTTGAGGAACCATTCTTCGCCGGTCACGTGGTAGGTCGCCTTGACGCCCTCGCCGTTTCCTTCGGTCCAGTCCACGAGCAGCATGGGCTCGCGGTGCGGCAGGAATTCTTTGATTTGTTCTCTGTTCATTGTATAGTGGCAGGTTTTAGATTTTACGAAGTGCGACACTGGCGTCGTGGCCGCCGAAGCCCAGGGAGTTGGACACGGCGATGGTGACCGGACGCTTCACCGCCTGCAGCGGGGTGTAGTCCAGGTCGAGCGCCGGGTCGGGATGGATCAGGCCGATGGTGGGCGGGATGATTCCGTCGCGCAGCGCCAGGGCGGAGGCGAGGAGCTCGACGGCACCGGCGGCGCCGATCATGTGGCCCGTCATCGACTTGGTGGAGCTGATGGAGGCGCGGCGGGCCTCGGTCTCGCCGAGAGCGAGTTTGATGGCCGCCGTCTCCGCAGAGTCATTCAGCTGGGTGCCCGTGCCGTGCGCGTTGATATAGAGGTCTTCGCCGGCGCGATAGCCGGACTGTGCGAGCGCGTCGCGGATGGCCAGCGACGCCGGCACGCCGTCCGGACGCGGCGCCGTGGCGTGGTGCGCGTCGCAGTAATTGCCATAGCCCGTGACTTCTGCGAGGATGGCCGCGCCGCGCTGGCGGGCGTGCTCATATTCTTCGAGAACCAGCATGGCCGCGCCTTCCGCCATCACGAAACCGCCTCGGTCGGCGCTGAACGGCAGCGAGGCGCGCAGCGGGTCTTCGGCGTGGGTCAGGGCGTGCGCGCTGACGAAGCCGCCGAAGGCGAGCGGGTTGAGCACGGCCTCGGTGCCGCCCGCCAGGATGGCGTCGGCAAAGCCGAATTTGACCGCGCGGAACGCTTCGCCGACGGACTGCGTGCTGGAGGCGCACGCGGCCGCCGTGGTCAGGTTCGCGCCTTGGGCGCCATAGCGGATGGCGATGTTGCCCGCGGCGATGTTGCCGATCATCTTCGGGATGAAAAGCGGGGAAATCCGGTCCTCTCCCTCTTCCAGCAGGACGGTGGTCTGCTCGATGAAGGTCTGCATGCCGCCGATGCCCGTGCCCACGTAGACGCCGAGCCGCTCGGGTGCGATGTTCGTGCCGGCCTCCAGGCCGCTCTCGCGCATCGCCTGCTCCGCCGCCGCCTGCGCGAACAGGCAGAAGCGGTCGTTGCGGCGGGTGTCTTTCGGGCTGATGCCGTAGGCCGTCGGCTCGAAGTTCCGGACCACGCCGGCCACCTTGACCGGCAGTTTCCACTGGTCGGAGCCGGGATAGACGCCGATACCGCAGCGGCCCGCCTGCAAGGCGGACCAGAATGCTGCGGTATCGTTGCCGACCGGCGAGATGACGCCGGTGCCGGTGATTACTACCCTTCTTTCTTCCATTATTTGTACATGAAGCGGCGGATGCTGCCCTTCGGGGTCTTGGAGAACGGCTCGAAACGGAGCTCAAAGTCGTTCACGGCCGAATAGGACGGCAACTTGCTGTTGAGGAAGGCGATATTCTGCTTCATCACGGCGTCCAGGCCGTCCGCGCCGATACCCGCCTTGTCGAGGGCGTCCATATTCGGGACGATGAGGGACACGATGCGGTGTTCGCGCTGGAGCACGATGGACTCGGCCACGTAGGGAAGCTCGTTCAGGATGACCTCGATCTCCTCCGGATAGACGTTCTGTCCGTTGTCGGCGAGAATCATGTTCTTGCTGCGGCCCAGCAGGAAGACGTTGTTGTCCTTGTCCACGGTACCGATGTCGCCGGTGCGGAACCAGCCGTCCTGGAGCACGGCCGCGGTGGCCTCGGGGTTCTTGTAGTAGCCGCAGAACACGACGTCACCCTTGATGGAGAGCTCGCCGGCGATATTATGCGGATCCGGGGAGTCGATGCGGACTTCCATAATCTCCGGGAGATACTCGCCGCAGGACTTCGGGATATACTTGCCCACCTTGCCGTAGGAGACGATAGGGCCGAGTTCCGTCAGGCCGTAACCCGTGATGAAGGGAACCTTCAGCTTGTACACCAGCAGGGACTCCACCTCGGAAGGGATGGCGGCGCCGCCGGTGGCGAACACCTCGATGTTGCCGCCCATCGCGGCCATCAGCTTGTCGTGCAGCATCTGGCAGAACTCCGCGTTGTTCTCGTAGTCGGCGAGTTTCGCCTTGCCTTCGGGGGTATTGATCTCGGAGCCGAGGACATACTCGGCGAACTTGACGAAGATGAGGGGAACGCCGTAGAAGATGCGCGGCTTGACCTCCATCAGGGCCTGCTGGACATTCATCGGGATCGGCGGCAGGCCGAGCACGGTCACGTGCATACCCATCGTGAGCGGGATGACGACGTCGCAGGTCAGGCCGAAGCTATGGGCGTGCGGCAGGAGGCTCAGGTAGTTCTCGCCCTCGCGGAACGGGAAGCCCGGACGGATGCCCTGCACGTTGGCGGTATAGTTGCGGTAGGTCAGCATCACACCCTTCGGGTTGCCGGTGGAGCCGGAGGTGTAAAGGATGGCGCAGACCTCCTCCATATCCGCATCGATCACGCGGAAGTCGGACGGCTGCATGCCGGCGGGATACTTCTCTGCGAGCAGTTCGGCGCCGCGGGCGTAAAGCTCGCCCACGCCGTTCCGGCTGGCGAGGACCTCGCCCGTACCGCAGTCGATGGCGACGAGAACCTCGGGCATCTGCTCGAAGTCCATCGCGTCGAAGCAGCGCTTCTCGGTGTAAAGGATCTTGCTGTCAGAGTGGGCGACCAGGCGCTGCGTGTCGGCCGGAGTGAAAGCGTTGTACAGCTCCACGGCCACGTAGCCCTTGCTCACTGCGGTATAGAAAATGGAGGCGCCCAGTGCGCAGGGGCGCGTGTTGATGGCAATCTTGTCGCCGCGCTTCAGGCCGGCTTTCTTCCAGATCAGGTCGAGGGTCTCGATCCTTTCCGCCAGTTCGCGGTAGGTGATGGTGGACTTGCGGAAATCGCTCAGGGCCGGACGGTCCCAGCTGTTGCGGACGGAGCTCTCGAAAAGCTTGATGAAATTGTCGATTTTAATCATAATAAAAGGTACAGTTAGATTCAGGTTTCAGAATCGGCAGCGAAGATAAGCCGAAAATGAAGACACGCCGCATTTTCGGACGGGTATGTGGTCAAAACCGACATCCCGTGGGTAAAATCCCCCCTGCCGGGGTGAATTCCGGGCGCAAAGTTATACGCCTTCGCACACCCGGGCAAATTATAGGGAACGGCGGACAAAAAAAGTGACAAAACCCTTGTTTTGCGGAGAAAACCCCGTATCTTTGGGACGAATTCCGGGTCAAACGGATTTCGTCCCATGCATATGAACACCAGACTTCGCATCGGAAAAACCTATAAATCGCAACTTCTGTACATCGTGCTAATCCCCGCGTTCTTCGTCGGATTCAGCTTCCTGTACAACCCCTTCGGGATGAAGGAATACTACCAGGTCGGCGGGATGAGTTTCGGCTTCCATTTCGTGATCCTGGCCACCATCCTCATGGCAATCCTGGCCATCACACGCCTGGTATTCAGCGCTTTATACAAGCACATCCCCTTCCGGTGGTGGCACTACACCATCTGGTGCTTCGGCGAGGTGTTCGTGTTCGCCTTCTTCATGGCCCTGTACACGACGCTCTTCTACAACGGGCAGTTCAACTATTTCGTGGTCCTGTCCCTCTGCTTCAAGTACGCCTACCTGATCCTGATTTATCCCTACCTCTTCCTGGTGCTGATCCAGATCATCCTGAACAAGGACAAGGACCTCAACGCCGAACCGGTCGAGACGCTCCTGAAGTTCTACGACGAGCACAAGCGCCTCAAGCTGACCATCGACCCCGCGGCGCTGATCTCCATCCAGGCGGATGCCAACTACGTCATCCTCCGCTATATGGACGCCGACCGGGTCAAGGACTTCATGCTCCGGGCCTCGATGAAGAGCGTGGAGAACACCGTCGCCCAGCGCGGGCTGGTGCGCTGCCACCGTTCCTACTTCGTCAATCCCAAGTACGTCAAGCTCCTGCGCAAGAACAAGGAAGGAATGATTACGGCAGAACTGCTGCACCCCGAGGTGCCGTCCATCCCGGTCAGCAAGCAATTCTACAAAGAACTATCCGAACTTCTATAATACTGCTATATGAAGCATAACCACATCGTTATCATGGCGGGCGGCGTCGGAAGCCGGCTCTACCCCGTCAGCACGCCCGAGCATCCCAAGCAGTTCCTGGACCTGCTCGACTCCGGCAAGACACTGATCCAACTGACCTACGAACGCTTCCTGCACGTGGACGACCAGGCCCAGTTCTGGGTGGTCACGTCCGGGCGCTACACCCATTTCATCCGCGAGCAGCTGCCCGCCATCCCCGAGGACCAGATTCTCGCCGAGCCGGAAGCCCGCAACACGGCTCCCTGCATCGCCTACGCCTGCTGGAAGATCCGCCGCAAGGATCCGCAGGCCAACATCGTCGTCACGCCGGCGGACGCCTTCGTCCCGGACTGCACGGCCTTTGCCGCCACGATGCGCACGGCCCTCGGCTTCACCGCCGACCGCCCCGCCATCGTGTGCGTGGGCATCCATCCCGACTCCCCGCACACCGGCTACGGCTACATCCACGCCCCCGGCGCCACCGACGGCATCGTCAAGGTCGGCTCCTTCAAGGAGAAACCATCCCTCGACGTCGCGGAGCGCTATCTCGCCGAGGGCGGGTATTACTGGAACGCCGGCATCTTCGTCTGGAATCTCGACACCATCGAGGCCGAGCTGCGCGCCCACGCTCCGCAGATCTGCGGCGTCATGGACGAACTCGCCCCGGCGCTGTGCACCCCCGCGGAGGAGGCCGAACTGGCCCGGCTCTTCCCTACCTGCGAGAAGATTTCGATCGACTACGCGGTGATGGAGAAATCCTCGGAAGTGTATATGATTCCCGGCCGCTGGGCCTGGAGCGATCTGGGCAGTTTCGAGGCCATCGAGAAAATAACGGGAAAAAAGTTGAAATAAATTTGGAGAATTCCGGAGAAAGGTATACCTTTGCAATCCCAAAACGGAGGACTCGTTAGCTCAGTTGGTAGAGCACAACACTTTTAATGTTGGGGTCTCGGGTTCGAGCCCCGAACGGGTCACAAAAGTGAAACGGGCTTTCGTTTGACAATATTGCTTCCTTAGCTCAGTTGGTAGAGCACCTGACTCTTAATCAGGGTGTCTAGGGTTCGAGCCCCTAAGGGAGCACGGGAAAGGCCTTGCAGCGATGCTGCAAGGCCTTTTTCATTTTCATTTGATTCTTATGCCTGGACGCTGGAGCGCTGTTGCTCCAGGCGGGCCTTGACGGTGTAGTAGGCCTGGCGGGAGTTGAAGCCGGCGGCTTCCGCGGCTTCCTGGACGGTGGAGCCGGGGTGATGCTGGAGATAGTAGGTCACGTGCATCAGGCGCAGGTTGTTGATGTAGTCGAAGAATCCGCCGTATTCGGATTTGATGATGCCGGCGATGTAGGAGCGGCTGTAGCCGCAGCGGTCGGCCACGTCCTGGATGGTCAGGTGCGGCTCCAGGTAAGCCTGCTGCTCCACGACGACGAGGTGGATGGAAGACAGGATCTCGAGGCGCTTTTTCGAGGACACCTCGCGTTTGGGAGCGGTTTCCTCTTCAGGCACAGCCTCTTCCGCTTCTTCTCCAAGCTCGATCGGACCGGTGCGGTGCGGATGCAGGGCGGAGATGATGAAGATCACCGAGGAGACGGAGAACAGGAACATGATCACCGCCATAATCTGCTGGTCGCCCAGCAGGATGGCCGTCCAGCAGAGGAACAGGTTGATGAAGATCAGCAGGGTCCAGCGCCGGGCCAGCACCACGGGGAAATCTTCCGGATTGGAGAAGTTATCTTCGTTGACGCTCCGCGCCAGGAGGCGCACGATGGTCATGATGATGAAACAGATGATCGTGGAGATGAAACCGGGGATGTACAGCAGGCAGTCGGCCAGGACGGGATTGACCGTGACGCCCAGCTGCTCGCCGGGCCAGACGGCCATGACCAGGGCGGCGACGAGGGCCAGGACGATCGGTGCGCCGACGGCCACCAGGGGCCACTTCCAGTTCTTCCACTGGATGAAGTCTCCGAAGTAGGAGAACAGCAGGAGGGAGAAACCCAGCAGCGTGAAGGGCAGGAAGAACATCTGCGTCAGGTACCAGGCGTCCAGGCTTTCCGGATGCAGGGCGTACGGAATCAGCGCCAGCGAACTCAGATAAGCCATCACGACGGAGGGGCGGCCGGGATAATAGTGACTCGCATGTTTATCGTACGGGCGGCACATATGGAACCAGCGGACGGCGGCCACCACCAGGCTGGTGGTGATAAAAACCGTCGTGGCCATCCCGCAAAAATATACAGTTGATTCACTCATATATAAATGCAAATATAGTCTATTTTCGAAAAAGTAGACTCATTCATGACAAAAAAGACTCAGACATGACAGGCAATAGACGGAGATATTACAAAAAAAAGACGGAATCTTGACAGTAAAAAAGAAAAGACTCCGTAATTTTGCGCCTAATTATAGTATTGTCATGCCTAAGAATACTGTTGTCATTTACATCGTCGCGGGAATCCTGCTTGTACTGTGGATTCTCACGATTATTTTGTCCTCCCGCAAGGTGCTGGAACGCAGCAAGAGGAAGGATATCCAGGAAACAAATAAAATCTAGGGTTAGCAGTGGATTCAATCGATTTCTTAGAGTTTTACTATTACTACGCCGCGTCATACATCCGGTATGTCGTGTCGTTTGTCGCAAGTAAACTGGAAAAATATCCTACGGAGATCAAAGTCGCAGCCGTGATCTCGGTTATCTGCGGCTTCGTTATGATCATCCTCTTCCTCAGGATGCTCTTCATGTCCGGCGGCCGGAAGCGCATCCGTCTGCTGAAGGAGCACACCGAGGAAGTGTACAGCGACGGAATGAAGTATCTCCTTTCGGGCGAAGCGACCGAGGAGATGTCTTCGGACGATATCTACAAACTGTTCGGCATCGACAGGCAGATCAACCCGGAGCCTTTGAAGAAATCCCGCGAGAAGCAGGTGTTCGCCGACGTCTTCTACAACTACTTCATCAACGCGAAGTCCGAGGGGGCCAAGATGAGCAACATTCGCACGATGCTCCACGTCTTCGGCATCCCTGAGCACCTCGAGAAACAGGTCAGCCTGGCGGCGATGAAGCAAAAGGTGGACGCGCTCAACAAGCTCCGCGCCTTCGGTCTGCCGATCAGTACCTGGATCGTCAACAAGCTCTTGAACTCCAAGTACCTGCGTCTGCAGCGACTGGCCATGTACACGATCATCGTGTCCAGCTCCGACAGCTCGCTGGAGTACTTCGAGACGGAATTCTTCGACAAGAACTCCTGCATCAAGGACGAAATCGAGCTGGCCTATTCGCTTTCGCGCCGCCGCAAGGCCGGCCTGAAGCTCCCGGACCTGGCGCGCTGGGCCAAGATGCACAACCGCGAATTCACCCAGTGCATGTTCGTCCGTCTGATGCGCCGGTTCGGCCAGGTGGAGTACTGCGGCGAGCTGAGGGAACTCTTCGCCCAGACCCGCAAGAAGAAACTCATCGAGGAGATTTCCCGCACCTGGGGTTATCTGAACTACGTGGAAGGCGAGCAGACGCTGATTGATTCCATGCTCACCCAGCCCGACGACACGAAGGTCGCCATCATGCACGCCCTCACCCGCTTCGGAACCGGACGCGGCCTGGACACCATGGTGGACAGCTTCCGTCACTCCCACAACCCGCACGTCCGCTACGAGGCACTCCGCTGCCTCTACAACTACGGGACCGCGGGCCGGGAAATGTTCAACAAACTGGAGAGCGAAGCCCGGGAGGCGGACCAGAAGTACTTCGAATTCTTCCACAACCCCATCACCCTGGGCAAGGTCCGGCTCGACAAGGAGCAGGCCTATCATCCTTCGGTGGAAACCTTGTTAAACGGATAAAAGAGAAAAGAGATGTCTTCGATTTTACTGACTCTTTACTACATATTCTGCTACTGCATCTTCAGCTACTCGCTGGCCCTGATGGTCACCTACCTCATCCTGACCATCATGAGCAAGCGGGCCCAGGCGAAGATGGACATCAACATGCCCGACGACAATACGATCAAGTTCCTCCTGCGCGGATCCCCGCTGACCCCGGCCGTGTCCGTCATCGCTCCGGCTTACAACGAGGAGGTTATGATCACCGAGTGCGTCAAGTCGCTGATGCAGATCGATTATCCGGACTACGAGATCATCATCGTGAACGATGAAAGTACCGATGATACGCTGAACATTCTCATCAACGAATACAAGTTGATCGAGGTGCCTTACGACATCGCCATGAAGGTGCACTCCAAGCCGATCAAGCGCGTGCTCAAGTCGACGGACGAGCGCTACAGCAAGCTGGTCGTGGTGGACAAGGTGCACGGTGGTACCAAGGCGGACAGCTCCAACGCGGGCATCAACGTCTGCAACAACAAATACTTCGTCTGTACCGACGTGGACTGTATCATCGAGCCGATGGCCCTTTACCGAATGATGTGGTACGTGGTGAACAGCCCCGTGCCGATGATCGGCGTCGGCGCCACCATGTTGATGGTCAACGGCTGTACCGTCGAGGACGGTCTCGTCAAGAGAGCGGCGGTCTCCAACCGCCCGCTGCCTATGTTCCAGCAGCTGGAGTACATGCGCTCCTTCCTCATCAGTAAGCTGGGCTGGTCGAGCATCAACGCCCTGCCGAACATTTCCGGTGGTTTCGGTCTCTTCGACACCGACGTCGCGGTGAAGTCCGGCGGTTACGACCCTGCCTCCTTCGCGGAGGACGTCGACATGCTGCTCCGCATGGTGACCTACATGAAGAACCACGACCTGGAATTCAACCTCTCCCTGGTGCCCCAGGCGTGCTGCTGGACGGAAGGTCCGGCTACCCTGCGCCAGCTGTTCCGCCAGCGTGTCCGTTGGGGTCGCGGTCTGTTCGAGATCGTCACCAATCACCGCAAGCTCTTCTTCAACCGCCATTTCGGACCGATCGGCGCCCTCACCCTGCCGTACATCTTCATCTTCGAGTTCATGGCTCCGGTCCTCGAGATGATGGGTTTCATCTTCATGCTCTGGCTGACCCCGACCGGCGGTGTGAACTGGAGATCGGCTCTGATCGTCTTCGGCATGATCTACCTGTTCTGCCTCCTCATCGCCTCCATGGTCATCTACAACGACTACACGATCAAGGTGGCCGACTGGCGAAGCAAACGAATGAATTATTTCAAGATGATGGTTGCAGCGGTACTCGAACCTTTCGTCTACCACCCGCTCAACACCATCTGCTCCAACATTGGTTATTTCCGACACCTGCGCAACACCCGGGCCGTGTGGACCCCGATCAAGCGTGAAGGCTTCAAAAAACAGAAATAGACATGAAAGCACTGAAATATCTAACCTGTTTTACTATATTTCTTTCCCTGGCGGCCGCAGAAGTCGTCCATGCGCAGGGATTGAAGCCTTCCGTGGCCGGTTATGTCCGCCGGGCCGAGGGGTACGTGAATGCGAACGCCTGGAACTCCGCCAAGCGTGAGATCGACGCCGGTCTGGAGATCATTCCGGACGATTCCGACCTGCGCTACCTCAACGGCTACTATTATTATGTCATCGGGGACATGAACGAAGCGCGCTACAACCTGACCCGTTCCGTCCAGGGCAACGACGACCAGGTCAAGGCCAAGCGGCTCCTGATCGACGTGGAAGACTACTTGCAGCACTATTCCAGCGCCATCTGCTACATCAACGAGCTCCTCGAGATCCAGCCTTACGACCGGGATCTCTGGCGCCGCAAGATCGCCCTCTACCGCAAGTTGAACAACGATGTCGAGGCCGACGCCGCCCTGCAGCGTCTGAATCACATCTTCCCGAACGACACCCTGGTCATGGCCGATATCCGCCGACGCGACATGGAGACCCGCGACAACATCCTGCGGAACAGCTCCTTAGCCGAAGCGGCCACCAATCTGGAGCGCTGGATCGACACGGATCCCCACGTGCGCGACTACTACCTGGAACTGATTTCGGTTTACTCGAAGATGGGCGATTACGACCACGCGCTGGCCACCGCCAAGCGCGGCCTCGAGGTTTTCCCGAACGACCAGGAACTCATCAACAAGGCCGCCGGCATCATGACCGAGCTGGGCAACTACTCGCAGGCGTACGCGTTCATCAAGGACAAGCGCTACGGCAGCAATGTCTACAATTATATTCTGAGCGAGATGGCGGCCGATGCGCGTATGCACGACCCTTACGAAGCCAACGGACGCTACTACCTGGCCACCCACGACCGCGACGTGCTCAACTACCTGATCAACACGGCCATAACGCGGAGCTACTACGACGACGCCCGCAGCTATCTCCAGGAAGCGATCCGGCGTGACGGCCGCACGCCGGCGCTGCTGATGAAACTCTACACCGTGGAGAAGCAGGCCGGCAACGAAAAAGTCGCCAACCGCCTGCTCACCGAACTGTACGAGAACGCACCGGATGACGAAGACCTCCTCGAATCCTATACGGAAATGATGCTCCGCCTCTGCGACCAGGACTTCGTCGGCGAGCAGTGGGAAGACGCCAACCAGCACCTCGGCCGCGTCCTGGACCTCATTGACGAGACCTCCGAGTACTGGCCTTCCGCCGTTTCCCGCAAGATCCTCGTCCTGGGGCGCCTGAACCGCCTGGAAGAGGCGCGCGAGCTCTACGAGATCTCAGCTGCCGTCAGCCCCGAGAACCAGCTCCGCTTCGCTTCGGCCTACGAGGAGCTGGCGACGGCCCGCCTGAAAGCCCTGATGGAGGACGAGCACTATGAAGAGGCCTACCGGGAAGCCGAGGCCCTGCTGAGCGCCGTTCCCGAGAGCGAGCCCGCCCTGCGCTGCCTGATCAATACGAGCCAGACGCTCAAACTCAACGAAGCGTTCTACAAGTATGCGGCCATGGGTTATGCCGCCTATCCGACCGTCCCCTACTTCATCGTCAAGCAGGCCATCTCCCTGCAGCAACAGGGGCGCAACGCCGACGCGCTGGCCTTGCTCCGCCCCTACCCCGACGAGAATGAATTCGTCTATCCGCAGGTGGCGTCCACCTACACCGGCATCAGCCAGGACTGGGCCAACGACTTGCTGAAGAACAACATGCCCGACGTCGCGATGGAGGTGATCGACAGGGCGCTGCTCTATGATCCCGACAACAAGGACCTGCTCTATACCAAGGGTCTGGCCTATGAAAAGCTGAAGGATTTCGACCACGCCTACGAATACCAGCATCGCTACTACAACCCGAGCAACGCCGAGCAGGAAGAGTTCATGGAGCACATGAGCTACCTCGGATTCAAAGGCTTCAAGAACCGCCTCGAGGCCTCCTACACCCACGCATTCTTCGACGCGCGCGACGAGACCCTGGCCACCATCGCCCACCTCTATTCCATCGCCTCCGTCGCTTACACCCGCATCGAGAAGCGGCACAGCTTCACCGGCCAGATCAATTACAAGGGCATCGACGGCTACCGCGCCGGCGAGGACATCCAGCCCGGCGGATCCGGCCTGGAGTTCATAGCGACGTGGGAGCATGAATACAACAGGGGGTGGCGAACCTCCCTCGGCGGATCCATATCGACCAAGTTCTTCAACCGTTTCGGCGCCGACTTCACCGTCTCGCACGTGTCGAAGGGCAACTGGACCACCTCACTCCGCCTCGGCTACCGCCGCACCCCGCCCAGCTACCTGTACCTCGGCGGAGAGTATCTCGGCCTGTATGCGAAGGGCGAGTACAATGTGTTCCTCATCACCCCGGCCCTCGAGAAGGCCTGGGACCGCGCCAGCCTGCGGCTCAGCACCGACCTCATCCAGATGCAGGGCAGCCTGTACTACAACATCGGCATGAAGGCCAACTTCTTCTTCAACGACGACGACACTTCGTGCATCTCCTTCCTCACCGGCTTCGGCTCGTTCCCGGAACTGGTCTTCTTCGAACAGACGGCCCTTCAGGACGTATCGCACACCAATGCGATGGTCGGATTCGACGCCCGTCTCCTCTGCACGCGCCAGCTCGCCATCGGCCTCACAGGCAGCTGGAATACCTGTTATAACCCCGCCAGGCAGTCTGACGGCACGCTCATTGATTCATACAAGAACATTTATGCCCTCGCTTTACGCGCGCAAATAGCGTTCTAGTATGTTTCGTTCTATTATCGCTCCGTTTATGGTAACGCTTCTGGTCTGTCTGACGTTGCTCAGCGACTGCACAACGGTGCAGCCGTACACCGGGTCGTCGCCCTTCGAGTACCGCGAGATCCACCTTCCGGCTCTCACGGAGGAGGAAGGCGCCCCGCAGCACATGAACAGCATCGACCGGGACTGGGGCATCTGGGGCCACAACCTGAAGGCAGCCCTGCCCGACAAGCCGTCTCCGAGCGTCTACGCGAAGGTAGGCAACACGGTGGACAAGGACCAGTTCTGCTTCTCGTCGAACGTGCTCTTCGATTACATCACATCTTATATCGAGAACAACTTCGGCCGGGAACGCACGATGCGCTTCGCCATCCTGCCCAACGACAACAATATCGTCTGTCTGTGCCCGTCCTGCGTGGCGCACGGCAACGAAAAGGGAGACTGTTCCGGCGCCGTCCACCATCTGCTGGAACGGCTGTGCGAGGAGTTTCCGAACCATATCTTCTTCACCTCCCATTACCGGACGACCGCCACTCCGCCGGACCATCCGTTGCCGGAGAACGCCGGCGTGCTGATCAGCGCGATCGACTTCCCGCTCAACCCGGCGCACACGAAGGAGGAGGACGAATTCACGGCGCTGCTGACCCGGTGGTCGGGCCTGTCGAGCCGCATCTATGTCTGGGACTACATCAACAACTTCGACGACTACCTCACACCGTACCCGGTCTTCGACGTGATGCGCCACCGCTTCCAGCTCTACGCCCGCCACGGCGTCAACGGCATCTTCCTGAACGGCAGCGGCTACGACTACAGCACGTTCTACAAGATCAGGACGCACGTGCTCGCCGCCCTGCTGGAGGATCCCGAGACCCGATGGCGTCCGCTGATGAAGAATCTCTGCCGCCAGCTCTACCCCGTCACCGGCGAGCTGATCGGCGACTTCCTCACCCTGCAGGAAGACCTGGTCACGGAACGGAACGCATCGCTCCCCCTCTATGAGGGCATTCCCGTAGCCATGAAGATCTACCTGCCCGCGAAGGAATTCGTCAAATTCCACGACGAGCTGCTCCAGCGCCTGCCCGACACGCGTGGCCAGGAGCGCGCGGATGTCGAGAAACTGGCCAAAACGATGATGTACACCCGGCTCGAGCTCAAGCGCATCGAGGGCGACACCTTCGACTGCGAGCCCCTGCTGGAAGGGCTGGAAGACATCAGCCACCGCGGCGTCATCGGCTACAGCGAAGCGGGCGGCAGCATCGCCAGCTATATCAGCGAATACCGCTACATGCTCTCCCACGCCGCAGAGATGGCCGGAACCGACCTGCTGAGAGGTGTCCGGCTGGAGCCCCTGACGGCCCTGGACGACGAATACAGCAATATCTTCATCCTCACCGACGGACTGCTGGGCATCCCGTCCAACTACCACTGCGGGCACCTGATCTCGTCGGCGAATCCCGCGCTCCGCATCGCCATCCCGCACCGGGACGGCATGAAGCGCCTGCGGGTCTGCATGACGAAGAACGCCATCTACCATATTTCCTTCCCGCTCAGCGTATCCCTCAGCGCAGGCAGCCTCAACCTGGGCACGGTCGTCCCCACGCCCATCCCCGGCAACCTGCAGCGTGCAGTGGCGGAATTCGACGTCTCGTCGGTCAGCCGGGGGACGCTGGTGCTCACCGTCACGCGCGACCTGGAAGACCGCACGATGGCGCTGGATGAAATTGAAGCCTTTTAAAACGATATGAATATGAGAAAAAAATATACTTTCAAGATCCTGACCCTGCTGGCCTTGTCGGTCCTGCTCTTCACGGGGTGCAACAAACGGCTGAAACCGGCCTCCGTGATCGTCGTCAATCCGGTTCTCCACCTCTACCCCATCCCGCAGGGCGAGTTGCAGAAAATTCTCTTCGAAATCGAGAACACGTCGGACAATCCTTTGTTCATCCAGGAGATCCAGACCACCTGCGGCTGCATCGTGCCCCGCAACGAGCTGCCCATCGTCATTCTCCCCCACAAACTGGGGACGATCCACCTCGCCTACAATACCATCAAGAACACCGGTTACGTGGACCATTTCGTCTACTGCTACGGCAACTTCGAAGGCAGCGACTGCCTCGAACTGGAGTTCGACACGAACGTCGTTCCCCGAGCCGACTATATTCGTGATTATGAGCAACTTTTCACCGAAAAACCGGATGGTTTCGACAAGGTTCCGAGCATGTTTGACGAGGAACGTTACAAATATTGATCAAAAAGTTGAAAATCAAGAGTTAATCGCTTGCTAATCGAATTATTTATATTAAATTTGTAGCCGGTTAGAATTGTTTAATTTTCACAATAAAGATGAAAAGCGTTATCAAACTTATCTTCTTGTTACCGTTGGTTGTCATTTCCTGCGGTAAGATGCTCCCCGAACCGGTGGTGGATCCCGCCGAGTACGATGGCGATTACAGCTTCTCCCAGGAGCTGACCGTTCCTATCGGAACCCGCGCTGTGTTTATTGAGAACGGCACCAAGACCTACGAGATTCCCGTTTCCCCGAGACTGGTCAAGCCCACGGACGGTAAGGAAATCGAGCCTTTCGGTGTCATCGCCCTGAATCTGGTTTCTCCGGAGAAGACCGCTTTCAATGCGTATTACCTGATCAACGGCCAGCGTGTCAACCTGATTGACAATGGTCTTGTGATCAAGGAAATGGCCAACACGAAGGCTGACGCCGATGCTCCCCTCCGTCTGACCGAACCGGCTTCCTATGAGACCGGAGATCCTAATGACAACTACTTCACGGCTTATCACTCCAGCGGTGTTGTCATGTTCGAGGACAGCTGGCCGACTTCTCTGTATGGCAATAAGGTGGAAGGCAACCCGGGCCGTGGCAAATACGATACGGACTTCAACGACCTGATCCTGGATTATGACGTCGAGGCCTTTACCGTTCCTGACACGGAAAAATATGCTACGCAGGGTTGGAGAGAGCAGGTGAAGGTGGTCCTTCATGTCCGTGCTACGAGCGCCCACATCGGCTCCAATGGTTGCACGACCGAAATCGAGAAGGCCGGTCTCATCCTGGAAGGTTTCAACATGGCAAATGTCGAGAGCATCGAAGCTTTTGCTTCCATGGACAGCTGGCAGAACCCTCACGCACCCCAGGTCGAAGAAAACGGTGTTCTTTACGACTTTGGTTTACCCGCTTGGGCCAAGAGAGATCTTGCTGCCAACTCCCAGTATGGCGTTATCGAGAACCGCGGAGCTTTTGTCGAGATCGGTGGCATCCCCAGCCTGAAAGACAAGAATTCCGGCGCCGGTTCCGAGGTGTATGAGAGACGCAACGACAACGCCTCGATTGAGAATCATGTTTTCAATCCGGGTCTGAAACAGTACAGCGAGTGGAAGAATCCCAAGACCGAGCAGTATGATTCCGAGCTTGCCAAGCTGTATGATGATTATGGCTATGCGACCTTGGCCAACACGCAGAAGACCGGTTACTATAATGTCGTTCCTGGTTATGTCAATGTGAACGGCGGTCTGTATACCTTCACCGTCATCTACCATATGAAGGATCGTTCCGAGATGACTGAGCAGGAGAGCGAAGCGCAGCTGGCTAACATGATCGACGCTGTTTACAACACCTTCAAGCAGAACTTCTACGTCGTCACGACCGAAGGTTATCCGATTGGTCTGCAGGGCTATGCCCCTTACGATCAGGACAAGTATGATGAGGTGTTCGCTGCCAATAGCTCCAAGCTTGATGCCAATGTTACCTATAAGAGCTCCGATGCGGAAGGTTACATCTGGGCATTCAAGTGCCCGACGCTCACGAAGCATCTGTGGAATAAGCTTCCGTTCTCTGCCGCTTATCCGTCCTATCCGAACTGGGTTAAGACGAATGGCGCCGAAAACGCAGATTGGTACAAGGAAGACAATCTCGACGGCAGATTCTTGGTCTGCTGGTGGTAATAGATCATTCGCAATCTAAGAAAAGAGCCTTGCAGCGACGCTGCAAGGCTCTTTCTTATATCCCCCCCTCCCCTATTTCAGATAGGGCTTCAGGTCCGCCCAGCTGACCGTCAGGTCGATGATGCCGAGCGCGTAGGGAGCGATCTCGTACGGGTTGAAGGTCCAGGTCACGCCCTCTTCCGAGACGCCGAAATTGCCGTTCGGAACAGGCTCGCCGAACATCATATCCGCGTCCTCCTCCGCCTCGGCCAGGTACTTCTCCAGCGACGTGGCCAGCAGCGCAGCAACGCCCTCTTCATAGCCCTCGGCGAAGAGATCCTCCTCCCTGACGATCTCGCCCGTCGACATATCGAAAACATCCACACCGATGCCGTACATCCCGTGGGCACCGCCGGTGTAGGAATTGCCGGCGGCCGTGTAGGTCTGCAGGTGACGGGACTTGCAGGCATCGCCGAACTGGCCCGTGCGGCCATATTCGAAACTGAGCATCCAGGAGTCGTTTTCGTCATAGTCGGACGCAAAACCCTCGATCTCGCCCGAATAGCCGTTCAGCATGCTGGCCGCCCACTGCTTGCAGGCCGCCGGCACGTCAGTGGCGCCGTCCGCATCGTCGAAGAGGAGATGGTTCGCAATGATCGAGGCGTTGATCTTGTCCATCACTTCCTGGCTCACGCCGCCGGTCACATACTCGAACGAGCAGGAAACGTTGCAGCTGGCGTCGAAGTTCTCCGCATCGACGGAGTCCTCCAGTTCGAAGGTCCGGGTCTGGAGTTCGTGCTTGCATCCCGCAAGCACCAAAACGGCGGCCGCAGCCGCCAAATAAAGTCCTTTATTCTTCATATATACAAGTAGATTATTTCGATAATCGGCTGAGCACCCAGTCGGCCTTGATCTTGTCGATGATGGCCGTGACGACGCGGTAGGCGGGCGCATCGGGCGTGTAGACGGCAGGGACGGCGAAAGCCACGCGGCCCTGGCGCTTCAGCTTGGCGGCCGTGGCCTTCTTGCGCTCGTTCTGCGGGTCGAAGACTGCGATGGAATGCCCGCCGAACATGCCCACGATCTTCATGCAGGGGACGTCGGTGTCGCCGTCGCCGAAGTAGATCATGTGCGTGAAGGGAATGCGCTTCTTGTCCTCGGACATCGATTCATTGACCTGCTTGTTGTCGCGGGCGCTGAAGATGCCCTTGCTGATCTTGAAGAGGAACTGCGTCTTGGCGGTGTAGTCCACGGCGATGCCGGGCCACTGCGCCTCGCCGTTCTCGTCGTAGATGAAGGTGCCGGCGAAGACGTGCTTGAACTCGTGGGCGATGGGGCTGCCTTCGATGATCTCCTTGAGGCCGGAGGAGTTGATGTAGTGCTCGATCTTGACGCCGTGCTCATCGCCGTAGCGGTTGATGAGGCGGAACCACTCGCGCACGCCGTCGAAGAGCTCGATGTTCCGTCCGAAACGCAGGAAATCCTCGCGGCGGAGCTTGATGCCGCTCTTCTTCGCCTCGTCGAACATCAGTTTCATGTAGGACAGCACGTTGGAGGCGTCCTGTCCGATGGCGATGTTGTCGGACATCCGCCAGAACTCCTCGGTCGTCTTGCCGACGGCCTGGATGAAGCCGAATTCCTGCATGTTGCCCGGAGAGAGCGTCCCGTCATAATCGTAGATCAGCGCCACGATGGGTTTCTTCTGCGTCATGATTCACCACACATTTAAGGTTTTCGCCCCAAATATCGGAATAATTCGCCACATACGTACGCGCGAGATTGCTTTTTTCTCGGGGAACGGCTACATTTGTGGAACAACGTGAAAATTAAACAACAAAACAACGACATGGGAAATTATCCGCACTATCTGGAGCGTCTGCAGAATGCAACGCGCAAGTACTGGGACAAGGCCGCCCTCAACAGCATCGGCGGTGAGTCCTTCACTTATGGCCAGATGGCCACCCAGATTGAGAAATTCCATCTTTTCTTCGAGAAACTCGGCATCAAGAAGGGTGAGAAGATCGCCCTCTGGGCCCGCAACGGCGCCACCTGGGGTATGTCCTACCTCGCCGTGAACACCTACGAAACCGTGATCGTGCCGCTGCTGGCCGACTTCACCCCCGACGGGGCCTCCTTCCTGGTGAATCACTCCGAGAGCATCGCCCTCTTCACCAACGAGGACAAGTTCAAGCAGCTGGACATCAACAAGATGCCGGCTGTCAAGTTCGTCATCGACGTCGACTCCTGGAAGCTGCTCTACGCCGCTTCCGACGAGGTCTCCGAGGCCTACGCCGGGATCGACGCCGCGTTCGCGGCCAAGTGGCCGGCCGGCTACGGCCCGGACGACGTGGTCTTCCCGACCGACAACTGGGACAACCTGTCCACGATCAACTACACTTCCGGCTCCACCGGCGACCCGAAGGGCGTCATGCTGACCTACCGGAACTTCTGCGCCAACGTCGACTTCAGCCAGCGCAACGTCCCGGCGGGCGACAAGATGGTCTCGATGCTCCCGATGGCCCACATGTACGGCCTCGTGATCGAGTTCATCTATCCGCTCTGCAACGGCACCGCCATCTACTGGCTCGGCAAGGCTCCGACCCCGGCCACGCTCCTCAAGGCATTCGCCGACGTCAAGCCTTACCTGCTGATCACCGTGCCGCTCGTGATGGAGAAGATCTACAAGTCCAAGATCAAGCCGACCATCGACAAGCCCCTCGTGAAGTTCCTCCTCAAGGTCCCCGGCGTCAACCAGATCATCTACAAGAAGATCAAGGACGGCCTCGTGCAGGCCTTCGGCGGCAACGTGCAGGAGTTCATCATGGGCGGCGCCGCCCTCAATCCCGAGGTCGAGAAGATCTTCCGGAAGATCAAGTTCCCGTACCTCGTGGGCTACGGCATGACCGAGGCCTGCCCGCTGCTTGCCTATGAGCACTGGACCAAGTACGTCCCGGGCTCTTGCGGCAAGGCCGTGGACTGCGCCACCGTCCGCATCGATTCCGAAGATCCCGAGCACGTGGCCGGCGAAATCCAGGCCAAGGGCGAGAACATCACCATCGGTTACTTCAAGAACCCGGAGGCTTCCGCCAACGCATTCACCGAGGACGGCTTCCTGCGCACCGGCGACCTCGGCATCATGGACAAGGACGGCAACATCTTCATCAAGGGCCGCTCCAAGAGCATGATCCTGACCGCCAACGGCCAGAACGTCTATCCCGAGGAGGTCGAAGCCATCGTCAACAACCAGCCGTGCGTCGCCGAGTCCGTGGTCGTGGACCGCGCCGGCAAGATCGTCGCCCTGGTCTACCTGGACAAGGACGCCATCAAGGCCGCCGGTCTTGACGAAGAGGCCGTCTCCGACCTGCCGGAGAGAATCCGCGTCGGCTCCAACCGCCAGCTGCCCAACTACAGCCAGATCGCCCAGGTGGAGACCGTGCTGGTTCCCTTCGAGAAGACTCCGAAGATGAGCATCAAGCGCTTCCTCTATAAATAGTGACAAATTGTCACTGGAACAGCATTTGATTCCTACAGGGTCGGCCGCATCGGTCGGCCCTGTTTGATTTCAAATACACAAAGATATGGCAACCAAGTCTCTTAAAGGCAAAATCGGCGTGACCACCGAGAACATCTTCCCGGTGATCAAGCAATTCCTCTATTCCGACCACGAAATCTTCCTGCGCGAACTCGTCGCCAACGCGGTGGACGCCACGCAGAAACTCAAGGCCCTGGCCTCCAGCGGCGAATTCAAGGGCGAGCTGGGCGAGCTGAAAGTCAGCGTCGAGCTCGACGAGAAGAAGAAAATCCTGAAGATCGTCGACCGGGGCATCGGTATGACCGAGGATGAGGTGGACCGCTACATCAACCAGATCGCCTTCTCCTCCGCCGGCGAATTCCTCGAGAAATACAAGGACCAGCTCAGCTCCATCATCGGCCACTTCGGCCTCGGATTCTATTCCGCCTTCATGGTGAGCAAGAAGGTCACCATCGACACCCTCAGCTGGCGCGAAGACGCCAAGCCGGTCCACTGGTCCTGCGACGGCTCCCCGGAATACGAAATGGGCGCCGGCAAGAAGGAGGACCGCGGCACCGTGATCACCCTGTACCTGGACGACGACTCCGAGGAGTTCGCCGCCAAGGGCCGCATCTCCCAGCTGCTGGGCAAATACTGCAAGTTCATGCCCGTGCCCGTCGTCTTCGGCAAGAAGACCGAGTGGAAGGAGGGCAAGAGCGTCGAGACCGACGAGGACAACCTCATCAACAACATCGACCCGATCTGGACCAAGGCCCCGTCCGACCTGAAGGACGAGGACTACCTCAAGTTCTACAAGGAGCTCTATCCGATGGAGGAGGAGCCGATGTTCTGGATCCACCTGAACGTCGACTATCCGTTCAACCTGACCGGCGTGCTCTACTTCCCGAAGATCAAGGAGCGCATGGCCATCGACAAGAACAAGATCCAGCTCTACTGCAACCAGATGTTCGTCACGGACCACGTGGACAACATCGTGCCGGACTTCCTGACCCTGCTGCACGGCGTGATCGACTCGCCGGACATCCCGCTGAACGTCTCCCGCAGCTATCTGCAGAGCGACGCCAACGTCAAGAAGATCAGCACCTACATCACCAAGAAGGTGGCCGACCGCCTGGAGGAAATCTTCAAGGAGCAGCGCGAGCAGTTCGAGCAGAAATGGGACAACATCAAGCTCTTCATCGAATACGGCATGCTCTCCGACGAGAAGTTCTGCGAGCGCGCCCTCAAGTTCGCCCTGCTGAAGAACACCGACGGCAAGTATTTCAGCCTCGAGGACTACCGTACGGCCATCGAGCCGGCCCAGACCGACAAGGACAAGACCGTGGTCTATCTCTACGCCACCAAGCCCGCCGAGCAATACAGCTGGATCGAGGCCGCCAAGAACCAGGGCTACGACGTCCTGCTGATGGACTGCGAGCTGGACAGCCACTTCGTGGGCCTGCTGGAGTCCAAGATTGAGCACAGCCGCTTCGCCCGCGTGGACAGCGACTCCGTCGGCAACCTCATCCCCAAGGAAGAGAAGGTCAAGCCCGAGATGAGCGAGGATGACAAGAAGGCGCTGGACGAGCTCTTCAAGGCCGTCCTGCCGGAAGGCAACGACTATATGGTGGATGCCCAGAACCTCGGCGAGACCGCCGCGCCGGTGCTCATCACCCAGAACGAATTCATGCGCCGCTACCGCGAAATGAGCGCCCTGGGCGGCGGCATGAACTTCTACGGCACCATGCCCGACTCCTACAACATCATCGTGAATATGGAGAATCCGCTGATCGCCAAGATCTGGGGCGAGCGTGACAAGGACAGCGAACTGCTGCACCAGGTCGTGGACCTGGCCCTGCTGGGCAACGGAATGCTGAAGGGCAAGGCCCTGGCGGACTTCATCGCCCGCAGCGAGAAACTGCTGAAGTAAAAAAGAACAGCCGCCCGGTCGGGCGGCTGTTCTTTTATTTCTTCATATTTTCTACTTCTTTTTCGGTGCGGGGGCCGAAGTTGACGGAGATGTCTCCGGGGCCGCCCTTGCCGAACTCGTAGTCATTACCCGGAAGCACAGCGTTCAGGAAAATACCCACGAGCGCCGCCACGGCCAGGCCGCTGAGTTTGGTGAAGCCCAGGTCGATGGCGTCGTTCGCACCGTACTTGATACCGATGGCGAGCACCAGGATCATCGCCGCGATGATGAGGTTGCGCGAGGAGGTGAAGTCCACCTGGTTCTCCACCAGGTTGCGGACACCGACTGCGGAAATCATACCGTAGAGCACCAGCGACACGCCGCCGATGGTCGCGGCGGGCATCGCGCCGATGAGCGCGGCGAACTTCGGGCAGAAGGACAGCACGATGGCGAAGATGGCGGCGATGCGGATCACGCGCGGGTCGAAGACCTTGGTGATGTTCAGCACGCCCGTATTCTCGCCGTAGGTCGTATTGGCCGGAGCACCGAACATGGAGGCCAGCGCGGTGGCGAGGCCGTCGCCCATCAAGGTGCGGTGCAGGCCCGGATCCTCCAGATAGTTGATGTTCGTCGTGGAGGAGATGGCGCACATATCACCGATGTGCTCGACCATCGTGGCGACGGAGATCGGCAAAATGGCGATGATGGCCGCAACGATCAGGCCCCAGTCCGGATTCTGGAACACCGCGAAGGCGGTATTCTTCCACTGGAACGGCAGGCCTACCCAGGCGGCATCCTTCACGCCGCTGAAGTCCACCTGGCCGAAGCAGGCGGCCACGATGTAGGAACCGACCACACCCAGCAGGATCGGGACAATCTGGATCATCTTCCGGCCCCAGATGTTGCAAATCACGACAATGGCCACTGCCAGAACGGCGATCCACCAGTTCTGGCTGCAGTTCTGGATGGCGGAGCCGGAGAGCGTCAGGCCGATGGCGATGATGATCGGACCCGTCACGATGGGCGGGAAGAACCGGAGCACCTTCCTGGCGCCGAAGGCGGCGAACAGACCCGCCAGCACGAAATACATAAGGCCCGCGCAGAAGACACCGATGCAGGCGTACGGCAGCGACTGGGCGAGGTCCAGCCCCTTGTCGGCGCCCATCTGCGTCACGGCGGCATACCCGCCGAGGAACGCGAAGGACGAACCGAGGAAGGCGGGCACCTTCATCTTCGTCAGCAAGTGGAAAAGAAGGGTGCCGAGGCCTGCGAAGAGCAGGGTCGCGGAGACGGAGAGTCCGGTGATCACCGGAACGAGGACGGTGGCCCCGAACATCGCGAAGAGATGCTGGAGGCCGAGGACGGTCATTTTACCCGCTCCGAGCGAACGGGCGTCATAGATTGCCCGGTCTTTTTTTACTTGAGCCATAGTGCTATAGTGATTGAATTATTCCCACTCGATGGTGCCGGTCGGCTTCGGCGTGAGGTCGTACAGGACGCGGTTCACGCCCGGGACCTCCGTCACGATGCGCTGCGTGATGTGGTGCAGCAGCTTGTAAGGAATCTCTTCGATGGTGGCGGTCATGGCGTCGCGCGTGTTGACGGCACGGATGATGACCGGCCAGTCCCAGCTGCGCTTGCCATCCTTGACGCCCGTGGACTTGTAGTCCGGGACCACGGTGAAGTACTGCCACACCTTGCCTTCCAGGCCGTTCTTGGCGAATTCCTCACGCAGGATGGCGTCGCTCTCGCGCAGCGCCTCCAGGCGGTCGCGCGTGATGGCGCCGGTGCAGCGGACGCCCAGGCCGGGGCCCGGGAACGGCTGGCGGAAGACCATGTTGTCCGGCAGGCCGAGCTCCTTGCCGACCACGCGGACCTCGTCCTTGAAGAGCAGCTTGATGGGCTCGACGAGTTCGAACTTGAGGTCCTCGGGCAGGCCGCCCACATTGTGGTGCGACTTCACGGGGCCGGATTCGACGATGTCGGGGTAGATCGTGCCCTGCGCCAGGAAACTGATGCCGTCCAGCTTGCGGGCTTCCTCCTCGAACACGCGGATGAACTCCGCGCCGATGATCTTGCGCTTCTGCTCGGGATCCGCCACGCCGGCCAGTTTATCCAGGAAGCGGTCCACCGCGTCCACATAGACCAGGTTCGCGTTCAGCTCGTCGCGGAACACGCGGATCACCTGCTCGGGCTCGCCCTTGCGCAGGAGGCCGTGGTTCACGTGCACGGACACCAGCTGCTTGCCGACCGCCTTGATCAGCAGGGCCGCCACCACCGAGGAATCCACGCCGCCGGACAGGGCCAGCAGCACCTTCTTGTCACCAATCTGAGCACGCAGCTCCCTGATTTGTTCGTCAATGAATTTCTGTGCCAGGGCGGGCGTCGTGATGCGCTCCATGTCAGCCGGGCGAACGTTACCTGTAGTCATAGTGTTGTATCTTGATTAAATTATTCCCATTCGATGGTTGCCGGCGGCTTGGAGGAGATGTCGTACACCACCCGGTTCACGCCGCGCACCTTGTTGATGATCTCGTTGCTGATGTCCGCGAGAAAGTCATACGGGAAGCGGAACCAGTCCGCCGTCATCGCGTCCGTGGACACGACGGCCCGCAGGGCCACCGGGCATTCGTAGGTCCGCTCGTCCCCCATCACGCCCACGCTCTTGACCGGCAGCAGGACCACGCCCGCCTGCCAGATGGCGTCGTAGAGGTTCTCTGCCATCACGCGCGGGTCGGACGCGGACGGGAAGCCCATTCCGGTGCAGTCGTACTTGCGGAGTCCGCGGATAAAGATGTCGTCCGCGTCGCGCAGGATGCGGAGCTTCTCCTCGGTGATGTCGCCGAGGATGCGGACCGCCAGCGAGGGGCCCGGGAAGGGATGCCGTCCCACAAGCTCCTCCTTGATACCGAGGGCGCGGCCCACGCGGCGCACCTCGTCCTTGAAGAGCATGCGCAGCGGCTCCACGATCCGCAGGTTCATCTTCTCCGGCAGGCCGCCCACGTTGTGGTGGCTCTTGATCTTGGAGGCGATGCCGGGGATGCCGGCCGACTCGATCACGTCGGGATAAATGGTCCCCTGGGCCAGCCAGCGGGCGTTTTCGATCTGCTTGGCGTATTTGTCGAAGGTCTCCACGAAGAGGCGGCCGATGATCTTGCGCTTGGTCTCGGGATCGGTCACGCCGGCGAGTTCGCTCAGGAACTCCTTCGACGCGTCGGCGCCGACGACGTTCAGGCCCATGTCGCGGTACGACTCGAGCACGTCCTCGAACTCGTTCTTGCGCAGCAGGCCGTTGTTCACGAAGATGCAGGTGAGCTGGTGGCCGATGGCCTTGTTGAGCAGCACGCCGGCCACGGTGCTGTCCACACCGCCGCTCAAGCCCAGGATGACCTGGTCGCTGCCGATCTGCGCACGCAGCGCGGCGACCGTCGTCTCGATGAAGGAATCGGGCGTCCAGTCGCCCGCCAGGCCGCAGATGCCCAGCGCGAAGTTGGACAGGATCCTGGAGCCTTCGGCCGTATGGAACACTTCCGGATGGAACTGGACCGCATAGGTCTGCTCCCCGGCGATCTGGTAGGCGGCGTTGGCCACGTCCGGCGTGGAGGCGATCACTTCGGCGCCCTCCGGGAGCGCGGAGATCGTGTCGCCGTGCGACATCCACACCTGGGAATGCGGGCTCACGCCCTGCATCAGCGGAGAATCCGGACGGACAACGTAGAGCATCGCACGGCCGTATTCGCGGGCCACCGAGCCCTCCACCCGGCCGCCGCAGCGGTGTGCGATGTACTGCGCGCCGTAGCAGATGCCCAGCAGCGGCAGTTTGCCCTTGAAGAGGCCCAGGTCCACCTGCGGGGCGTTGGCGTCCCGCACCGAACAGGGGCTGCCCGACAGGATCACGCCCTTGACGCTCTCGTCCAGGGCCGGGACCTTGTCGTACGGATAGATTTCGCAATAGACGTTCAGCTCCCGCAGGCGGCGGCCGATGAGCTGCGTGACCTGGGAGCCGAAGTCGAGAATCAGGATCTTATTCACCGCGGGAATAGTTGGGCGTCTCCTTGGTGATGGTGATGTCGTGCGGGTGGCTTTCCGCCATACCGCTGGCCGTCACGCGCGTGAACTTGGCCTGCTTGAGCGTCTGCAGGTCTTTCGCACCGCAGTAGCCCATGCCGGAGCGCAGGCCGCCGACGAGCTGGTAGACCGTCTCGGAGAGCGTTCCCTTGTACGGCACGCGACCCACGATGCCCTCCGGAACGAGCTTCTTGAGCTCGACCTTGTCGTCCTGGAAGTAGCGGTCCTTGGAGCCGGCCGCCATCGCGTCGATGGAACCCATGCCGCGGTAGGCCTTGAACTTACGGCCGCTGTAGATGATGGTCTCGCCGGGAGACTCCTCCGTGCCGGCGAACATCGAGCCGCACATCACGCAGTCGCCGCCGGCCGCGAGGGCCTTGACGACGTCGCCCGAGTAGCGGAGACCGCCGTCGGCGATGAGCGTCACGTCCGTGCCCTTGAGGGCTTGGGAGGCGTTGAAAATGGCGCTGAGCTGCGGCACGCCCACGCCCGCGACGATGCGGGTGGTGCAGATGGAGCCGGGGCCGATGCCCACCTTGACGCCGTCCGCGCCGGCCTGGACCAGGTCGCGGGCGCCCTCCTCCGTGGCGACGTTGCCCACCACCACGTCCAGTTCCGGGTAGGCTTTCTTGACGCGTTTCAGCAGGTCGATCACGCCCTTGCTGTGGCCGTGGGCGGAGTCGAGCACGACGGCGTCCACGCCCTCGGCGTAGAGCGCGGCCACGCGGTCCAGCGCATCCGGGGTGATGCCGATACCGGCCGCCACGCGCAGGCGCCCCTTGGCGTCCTTGCAGGCCTCGGGATGCAGGCGCTCCTTGATGAGGTCCTTGTAGGTGATCAGGCCCACGATGTGGCCCTTGGCGTCCACCACCGGGAGCTTCTCCACCTTATATTTCTGCAGGATGGACTTGACGTATTCGCGGTCCGTGCGGGTATCGGGGATGGTGACCAGGCCCTGCGAGGTCATCACGTCGCGCACGAGCACGTCCAGGTCTTCCTGGAAGCGGACGTCACGGTTGGTCACGATGCCCACGAGATGGTTCTCGCGGTCCGTGACGGGGATGCCGCCGATGTGGTTCTCGCGCATCAGGGCGAGGGCGTCGCCCACCGTCTGGTCCTGGTAGATCGTGACGGGGTCGCTGATCATTCCGTTCTCCGAACGCTTCACCTTGCGGACCTCGGCCGCCTGGGCGGCGATGCCCATATTTTTATGAATCACGCCGATGCCTCCTTCCCTTGCCAGGGCGATGGCCATCGGCGCTTCGGTCACTGTGTCCATGGCGGCGGACACGATGGGGATGTTGAGGTGGATGTTGCGGGAGAAACGGGTCTGCAGGGAGACTTCCCGCGGCAGGACTTCGGAGTACGCCGGAATCAGGAGTACATCGTCAAAAGTCAGGCCTTCCAGGGCGATTCTTTCATCAATAAATGACATAACGGAGGGACTTTTATTTGACGGACAAAGTTAGCAAAAAATGCTGTTCGCCGCAAAAAAAAGTTTTCAACATTTTATCCCTCCGGCCCGGAAGGAAAACGGCTAAATCGTTACCTTGAAACCGTAGATTTTTCCGTTTTCGAGCGAGAGCTTGCTCGTGATTGTCTTCCGCATGTCGCAGCCCGGGAACACAGTGACCGAATTCCGGCGTTCCTCCTCGTCGTCGTAATAGTTGCCGCCGAACTGGAGACAGAGTTCATATCCCGCCTCGAGATCCTTGTCGAAGCGGACGGGCACGAAGAAGGTCTTTTCGACCACATCCTCTTCCATCAGC
>JAGCYX010000092.1 GCA_017960585.1 Bacteroidales bacterium | reverse complement strand
CAGCCCGGCTTCCGGCAGCAGCAGCACGAGCGTGACCGTACGCGTGCAGCCCAACCCCATGAAAGACCGCGAGCGCAGCACCCGCGCCGTCATCAGCTATAACGGGCAGACCCTCTCCGTGCAGATCCGCCAGGAGAAGAACAACGGAGAAGCGGTATTCTCCATCAACCCGAAGACCGTCGAAGTGGCGGCCGAAGGCGGACAGTTCTCCTTTACCGTCGTCTCCGATGCCGTGGACTATGACATCACCATCGTGGACAAATGGATCAAGGAGGTCTCCCGAACGGGTGACCGCTATACGGGCGAAACGCTGACCTTCGAGGCGTCGGTCAACGGAGGGACTTCCCGTTCCGGTGTCGTTTCTGTGTGCACGAAGGACGGTTCCTGCATCCCCGTGATGGTGAGCCAGGCGGCTTTCTCCGGCAAATCCTTCACCCGGCTCAACATGGCCTACCGCTTCACCGCCACCTGGTGCGGCTACTGCCCCTACATGGATGAAACCTTCCAGACCTACAGGAAGAATAACGAGGACTTCGACTTCGTCACCCTGCACGCCTCGTCGGGCTATCCCCTCTATTTCGCCGATTCCGGCTCTCTGGTTTCCGCGTATCAGGTCAGCGGCTTCCCTACCGGTGTGATCAATGGCTGGAAAGAGTTCGACAACAGTACGGACGTAGACAGCGCCGTCAGCACACTCAAGCAGACGATTTCAGATTTCAACAAATCTTTCCCCTGCCTGGCCGGCGTCTCCGTCAGCTCCCAGCTTACGGACGGCGGCATCGCCGTCGAAGCGACGGTGGAGGCATCTTTGAACGGGGAATACAGCATCGCCGCCTTCCTGCTGGAGTGCGGCATCGTGCAGGCCCAGACCTACTATCCGACAACCGGCGGTTCGACGACCCTCGACGACTTCGTGCACGACAACGTCGCCCGCAAGACCCTCACGACCAGCCCGCTGGGTGATTCGTTCACCGCCACGGCGGCCACGCCCGTCAAATTCAACTGGTCGGCCCGGCTGGACGCCTCCTGGAAAGCCGAAAACCTTTCCGTGGCCGTACTGGTGTTCCGTCCGTATGATGACACTTCATTGAAGAACAAGAAGAAGTACCCGGACAACTACGTCGTCAACGCCGCGGTGGCTGCCGCCGGCAAATCCTTCGATATGAAATATGCGAACTAAGTGGATCCTTGCGGCCCTGGCCGCTTTCCTGACCCTGGGCCTCGGCGCCCAGAATCTTCCGGCCGCCAAGCTGACGGACGCCGCCGGCAAGACCGTGAGCACCAGTTCTTTTGCTGACGGCAAGACCCCGTTCGTGGTCACCTTCTGGGCCTCCTGGTGCAAGCCCTGCCAGAAAGAGCTGGCGGCGCTGACCGAGATCGCCCCGGACTGGGAGGGAGACTTCCCCCTGCGCATCTACGCCGTGAGCGTGGACGACAGCCGCGGCCTCGCCAGCGCCAAGGCCATGGCCGCCTCGGGCGGCTGGCCCGCGACGGTGCTCTACGACACTAACCAGGACCTGATGCGGGCCCTGAACATTTCCTCCATCCCGCACGTGTTCGTGTACGACAAGAACGGCAAGCAGGTCTATTCCCACGTGGGCTACATCCCCGGGGATGAAGAAAATCTCCTGAAAGAAGTCCTGAAAGCCAAATGAGAATCCGCTCCGCCGCGGCGCTCGTCGCCGGTTTCCTGCTGGGCTCCGCGCCGCTCTGCGCGCAGGGAGTCCTGAGCGGCAGCCTGGAGAGCAGTTCCATCTACGATGTCCTGCCAGGCTCGGCCTGGAACGGCTTCCATTCGAACAACTACTTGAAACTGGACTACCGCGGGTCGGGCGGCTTTTACGCTGGCCTGCAGGCGGAATGGTACCCCTCGCCGCTGCCGGGCTTCGACACGGCGCTGAAGGGCATCGGCGTCCCGATGAAGTATTTCGGCTGGGATCATCGCAACTGGAGCGTGACCGTCGGCGATTTCTATCAGCAGTTCGGCTCCGGCCTCGTCCTGCGCAGTTGGGAAGACCGCGACCTCGGCCTGTTCAATTCGCTGGGCGGCGTGCGCGCGGGAGCGTCTTTCTTCGACAATAAGCTCCTCGTGACCGTCCTGTCGGGCGTGCCCCGGGAGGGGCTCTGGTACGGCCGGTCGCTGGTCAGCGGGGCCGACGCGAGCCTCGCACTCGGCAACTTCACCCTCGGCGGCTCCGTGGTGGACCGCTGGGAATGGGAGCCGGACGGCGACATGACCCTGCTGCTGGGGCGGGAGGCTCCCGCCAACGTCCTCCTGTACTCCGGCCGCATCGGCTGGTCCTCCAGCTGGGGCATGAACGGGCTGCACATCAGCGCGGAATACGTCGGGAAAGGACGCGATTTCACCATCGAGCACCAAGTCATCGGCGGCGACCTCTGCGACCTCAAGCCGGGCCGCGCCATCCTGGCGGAAGTATCCTATTCGTACGAAGGCCTGTCCGCCACCGCCTCCTGGCGCTACCTCGACAACATGGGCTTCTCCTCCCGGCGCACGCTGGGCACGAAAAGCATCTCCAATACGCTCAACTACCTCCCGGCCCTCTGCCAGCAGCAGACCTACATGCTGGCTTGCCTGAACCCTTACGAGACCTACGCCGAAGGCGAATCCGGCTTCCGCGGCGACGTCTACTACCACTTCAGGAACGGATCCGCGCTGGGCGGCCGCTACGGGATGACGCTCCACGTGGGCGGGTCCTGGATCAACGCCCTGGGCAAGGTCCTACCCCGGCGGGACAGGGACTACCTGGCCTACCGCGACCTGAACATCGACCTGGAGCGGCGCTGGAGCCGCAAGTTCAAGACGACCCTCTTCGTCTCCATCCAGGAGAATTCTCCCACGCACGGCAACCGCAAGGCCACCAACGCGCAGAACGTCTTCGTGTTCGAGGGCCTCTACAAGTTCTCCTCCGCCGTCTCGCTGCGCTGGGAGCTGCAATACCTCTACTCGCAGGAGCTCTCCAAAGACTGGATGGCCGGCCTGGTGGAAGTGGGTCTGGCCCCGCACTGGAGCTTCTCGCTGAGCGATATGTACAACCACGGCAGCACCCGCGACCACTACTGGAACGCGAGCGTGTCCTACAGCAACGGGGCCTTCAAGGTCCTGGCGGGATACGGTCGCAACCGGGCGGGCATGGTGTGCTCGGGCGGCGTCTGCCGCTACCAGCCGGAATATAAAGGCGCGTCCCTGCGGGCGCAATGGTCCTTCTGATGATGAAACGCATTCTCTATATCCTTTTCGCCTGTCTGGCCGTCTCCTGCGTGGGACAGCTGGACGACGACGATCCCATCGGCGGCGGTGGCGGCTCCGAGGCGGAAGCCGGGGCGGGCATCGTCCTGGACTTCACGGCCACCTGGTGCGTGAACTGCCCCCGGATGCACGAGGCCGTCAACGAAGCCATGCTGGAGCGCCCGGGCAAGATCATCCCCATCAGCATTCATTTCCAGGATGATATGGCGTGTGAAGACGGGAAGGCGCTGATCGCCCATTTCGGGGTGGAGGCCTACCCCAGCCTCGTGGCCAACATGTCCCGGGAAACGCTGATTACCGCCACCTCCTGGAACCTGATTCTCGCCAAGTTCGACGCCGCCGCGGACAGCCTGCAGCCGTGCATCCTGGAGGCCGCCTACGCTCCCGGCGACCACGAACTGTCCGTGCTCATCACGCCCCGGGATTACGGAACGTACAGCATCAGCGCCGCGCTGCTCGAGGACGGCATCGTGGCCGCCCAGACAGGCGGCTCCGAGAACTATGTCCACAACAACGTCTTCCGCGGCTTCCTGCAGGAGAACCTGCTGGGCGACCCGCTGGGGACGCTTGCCGCCGGGCATCAGATCCTCACGAAATTCCCTGTCCCGGAGCAGGCCTCCGGCTCCCGCCACATCGTCGCATTCGTCTGCCACGACGGCATCGTCAACTCCGCCATCGACCTCCGCCTGCAATAAGGCGCGCGCTGGCGTTGCAGAGGGCGGAGCCGCCCGCGAGGGGTGACTACCGCAACGTGACGAGAAAACGAAAGTTTTTGCGTCCGGGTTTATTGGATTTCCGCGCGCGTGTGCGTATCTTTGAGACTAGGAAACCAAAACCATTCCGCATATGCACACCAAAACGTTCGGACGCGCCGTTTTCACGGCCGTCGCCCTGTTCCTGTCCCTTGCGCTGCACGGACAGGACACCTTCTGCAACCCGCTCGACCTGGTCGTTCCCGGCGAGCGTTCCTACCGCGGCGGCGAACCCGTCGTACTGGTCTACCAGAACGACTACTACCTCTTCGTCTCGCACCGCAAGGGATACTGGTACTCCCCCGACTTCAAGGCCTGGACCTACGTGGACGCCCCGAACTATCCGGGCGGCGTGGTCTCCGTCGTGGAGATGGACGGCAGCCTGTACGGCTGCTCGATGAACAACAAGAACGTCTTCAAGGCCATCGATCCCAAGGCCGGAACCTGGGAGCAGGTCGGCACCCTCGACAGCGACCGCTACGGCGACGCCAACATGTTCGTGGACGACGACGGCCGGCTCTATCTCTACTACGGCTGGTCCCAGCTGATGCCCTTCAAGGTCGTCGAGCTGGACAAGAAGACCTTCAAGGAGATCGCCGGACCGGAAGTCCTCTTCTTCAGCGACTACCGCAACCACGGCTTCGAGAAGCGCACCCACGACGACGTGATCTACTCCATCTTCAACGGCCGCCGCGACTACTTCGAGGAGGAATACCCCTGGATCGAAGGCCCGTGGATGACCAAGCATAACGGAAAATACTACCTGCAATATGCCGCCATCGGCCTGGAACTCCTCTCCTACTCGCACGGCGTGTACGTGAGCGACAGCCCGATGGGCCCCTTCACCTACTCCCCGCACAACCCGCTGACCTTCAAGACCACGGGCTTCGCGGTGGGCGCCGGCCACGGCAGCACCTTCCATGACAAGAACGGCCAGCTCTGGACCATCTGCATGATCCCGTCCAGCTATGGCGGAGCCGGGCGCGGCTCCGAGCTCGCCATCTTCCCGACCGCCGTCGACGCGGAGGGCGTGATGCACTCCAACGTCGAATTCGGCGACTATCCGCAGTACTGGCCCGGCACCCGCACCGACGCGGTGGACCACAACTGGACCGGCTGGAAGCTCCTCTCGCACCAGAAGAAGGTCACCGTCTCCTCCACCTTCGAGAACTACGCTCCCGAGAACGGCGTGGACGAGGACTTCATGACCAACTGGGCCGCCGAGACCGGCAACCCGGGTGAGTTCTTCCAGGTCGACCTCGGCAAGGTGGCCGACATCTACGCCATCCAGTGCAACTTCGACCATATCGGAGCCCAGCAGGCCGCTCCCGGCGGTTTCGGCGGCTTCGGCGGTCCCGCCCCGGCCCTGCCCGAGTACTACCAGTGCTTCACCGTGGAAGTGTCCGTGGACGGTCAGAACTGGGCCACGATCATCGACAAGAGCGCCAACAAGCTTGACTTCCACCACGACTACACGCAGCTCAAGACCCCGGCGCAGGCCCGCTACGTCAAGGTCGTCAACGCCCGCCAGTGCCACGACGGCGCCAAGTTCAGCGTGAAGGATCTCCGCGTCTTCGGCAACCCGGCTTCCGCCGGTTCCGTCAAGGTGGCCGGCGTCAAGATCGTCCGCAACCAGCGCGACCGCCGCGAGGCCGAGCTCCTCTGGGATCCCGTTCCGGGCGCCGACGGCTACATCATCCGCTACGGCATCGAGCCCAACAAGCTCTACAACAGCTACATCGTCTACGACAAGAACTACTTCAAACTCCACAGCCTCAACACCGCCAACGAATACTTCTTCGAGGTCGAATCCTTCGACTCCGGCCTGGATTACTTCTATCCGCGCTCCGAGGAGGTCAACGGCACCGGCGGCGAGGTGGAGATCAACAAGCGTACGCCCGGCCAGCGCGGCGGCGGTTACGGCGGCAACGCCGACACCAAGCGCATCATGGTCAAGGAGGGCGTGGACCGCTACGTCTTCGACGGCATCGATCCGGGCTACTGGGTCATCAACCACAGCTACGGCCCCGTCCTGTGGGCCGGTGAGCTCACCGCCGCCGACCTCGTCGGCGAGGGCGAACCGGGCATCGAAGCCAAGCTCACCGAGATGGGCGTCGGCACGCAGGTCAACGCCGAGATGTGGATGAAGGTCGAGCGCGGTCCCGAGACCGGCAAGGTCATCATCGAAATCCGGCGCCAGGCCCGCCGCGGCGGCTGGCCCGGCATGATGGGCGGCGCGATGGGCGCCCCGCAGATGGGCGGCGGCGTTTCCTCCCCCATCGTGAACCCGGACAACACCATCACCTTCAACTACCGCGACCCCAACGCCAAGTCCGTCAAGGTGAACACCCAGTTCGCCGGCAACCAGGAGATGAAGAAGGGCGACAACGGCGTCTGGACCATCACCCTCGGCCCCGTGGCCCCGGACATGTACCCGTACAGCTTCGACGTGGACGGCGTGCAGGTCATGGACCCGCAGAACCCGGACTGGTTCCCCAACGAGACCTTCAAGAACAGCCTCGTGGACGTCCGCGGCACGGGTGAGCCCCTGCTCCACGCCCTCAAGGACGTGCCGCACGGCAGCGTGGATTATGTGAACTACTGGTCCGAGAGCCTCGGCACCTGGGGCAACGCCATCGTGTACACCCCGCCGACCTACTACCAGAACAAGAACAAGAAATATCCGGTCTTCTACCTCATCAGCGGCACCACCGACACCGAGGAAGTGTACTTCAAGGTCGGCCGGATGAACCTCATCCTGGACAACCTGCTCGCCGAGGGCAAGGCCAAGGAGATGATCATCGTCCTGCCGTACGGCAACCCGTCCAAGTATTTCCCGGCGGGCCAGGCCCCGCGCATGGGCGACATGTTCACCAAGGACATGATCAGCGACCTGATGCCCTTCGTGGAGAAGAACTACCGCACCCTGAACGACCGCGACCACCGCGCCATCGGCGGCTTCTCCCGCGGCGGCAACCAGGGCCTTGCGATCGGTCTGACGAATCTCGACAAGTTCTCCTGGCTGTGCTCCTACAGCTCTTTCACCAGCACCACCCTGCCGGGCGGCGTCTATGACGATCCGAAGCTCAACGACAAGATTCACCTCTTCTGGCTCGGCGTGGGCACGGACGACTTCCTCTACGGCAACGCCAAGGACTACATGGACTTCCTCGACAGCAAGGGCATCAACAACGTCAAGGTGTTCACGCACGACAAGTTCGGCCACACCTGGATGAACGCCAAGTACTGGCTCGACGAGTCCCTTCCCCTCCTGTTCCAAGAATAAAGACGAGATATGAAAACCTATAGAATTCTCTTCGCGGCGGCCCTGATCCTTCTTCCGCTGCTCACCCAGGCCCAGCCGCCGCAGGC
This sequence comes from Bacteroidales bacterium, assembly GCA_017960585.1. Taxonomy (GTDB): domain Bacteria; phylum Bacteroidota; class Bacteroidia; order Bacteroidales; family UBA932; genus Cryptobacteroides. The sequence continues at coordinate 23,866 of JAGCYX010000092.1, read as the reverse complement.
CGGCGAAGGCCAGCGCCTCACCCCGCAGGTCATGGCCCGCATGTTCCCCGCCGGCGTCGTGTCGCCGGAATACCACGCCGACGGCTCCGTGACCTTCCGCTGCCAGGCTGCGGACGCCAAGGCCGTCGAGCTGGACTGCCAGATGTTCCCCCAGGCCCTGCCCATGACCAAGGGCGAGAACGGCGTCTGGAGCATCACCGTGACTCCGGGCAAGCCGGATCTCTATCCCTACGCCTTCGTGATCGACGGCACCAAGATCGCCGACCCCAACAACATGTTCATCTTCCCCAACGAGGGATTCAAGTATTCGCTCGCCGACGTGCGCGGACCGGAACCGGCCCTCAAGGACATCCAGGACGTACCGCACGGCAAGGTCACCTACCGCTTCTACCACTCCAGGACCTGCGGCATCGACCGCCCGCTGACGGTGTACACCCCGGCCGGCTATGATCCCGCCGGCAAGGAGAAGCTCCCGGTCCTCTACCTCATCCACGGCATGACGGACACTTACGAGACCTGGTTCAAGGTGGGCCACGTCAACAATATCCTCGACAACCTCATCGCGCAGGGCCTGGCCAAGCGCATGATCGTCGTGATGCCGTACGCCAACCCCTACATCGAGATGATGCGCCAGGGCCTCGCCGACCGCTATGATTCCATGGACACCGACCGCGTGGCCGCCGAAATCATCGACGACGTCAAGCCCTTCATCGAGGCCAACTACAAGGTCAAGACCTCCGCGGCCGACCGTGCCGTGGCCGGCTTCTCGCTCGGCGGACGGCAGGCGCTCGCCACCGGCCTGGGCCATCCCGAGACGTTCAAGTGGGTCTGCGCCATGGCGCCCGCCATCTTCGGCGGCGAGTACGAGACCAACTTCACCAACGGCACCTACGTCCCGGTGAATACCTTGAACAAGAACTTCAAGCTCATCTGGCTCGGTACCGGCACCTCCGACTTCCTGATCGACCAGTCCCGCGGCCTGGACGCCTTCCTGACCAAGAACGGGGTCAAGCACACCTTCTACACCCCGGACGGCGGCCACACCTGGATGAACTGTCGCGACTATCTCGCCCACGTGGCGCAGCTGCTCTTCAAATAGGATGAAGAGAGGCGCGGCGCTGCTGCTGGCCCTGTTGACGGCCGTTCCGGTCCTTCTTGCACAAGAGGGACCGGCGGCTTTTGACAGCCGCGAATGGGACTTCGGTGCCATCCGGGAGGCGGACGGCGTGGTGAGCCACGCCTTCACCGTCTTCAACGGCGACAGCCACCCGCTCCGCCTCACGCGCGCCATCCCCGGCTGCTCCTGCATCAGCGCTTCGCTGCCCGGCAAGGACATCGCCCCCGGGCAGTCCGCCACCGTCGAAGTCCGGTTCACGCCCGCGGGCGCGGCCGGCCTCGTGGAGCGCACCGTCGAGATCCAGGCCGCAGGCGGCCGCAGTCTCGGCGTCCTCCTCGTCCGCGCGGACGTGTTGCCCGCAGACCGGAGCATCCAGGAGCGCTACCCCGTCGTCCTGGCGGAAGGACTCTACGCCAGCCGCGCCGACATCCGCTTCGGCTACCTGGAGCGCGGCAAGTCCGCCGGCAAGGTCATCTTCATCGCCAACGCCTCCGACAAACCCATGCGCCTGCGCGCCGAGGGGATCGCGGGCACGCACTACCGCGTCGTCTGCCCCGGGCAGCTCGCTCCAGGCGAGGAATCCCGCGTGGAGGTGTGGTGCGACACGCCCGCCGACCCGGACTATTTCGCCACCCTGCGCGCATCGCTGCGGCTGACCCCGGACGGTGTCCCCGCCCTGCGGGAACTGCCCGTCAGCGGTCTCTGCCTCACCCAGGCGCCGGAGTCGCCCAACGCGCCGCGCCTGCGCAACGCAGCCGTACGGCTGCAGCGCAAGCCCCTTTCCCGCAAGCTGCAAGGCACGCTGGAGATCACCAACGACGGCCGCACCGACCTGGTCATCCATGCCATCGAGCTCCCCGACGGCATTGTTTGCAGCCAACCCGGGCACACTGATCGTCATTCCCGACCTGATCGGGAATCTCTTACCATCGCCCCGGGCCAGACGACAAAGCTGACGCTGACGGCACCGGAAGGCTTCGGCGCCGCTGATTTGCGACTGACGGTGTTCAGCAACGACCCCCTACGCCCTGCCAAAGAAATTCCAATCAATATTTTATGAAAAAAGTATTATTATCCATCCCGCTTGTACTCGTGCTGCTGGTCGGCTGCGGCCCCAGGCAGACCTACGAGTATCCCTTCCAGAACCCGCGCCTCAAGATCGAGGACCGCGTGGAGAACCTCATCTCCCTGCTCACCCCTGAAGAGAAGGTGGGCCTGATGATGAACAAGGCCGTGTCCGTGGACCGGCTCGGCATCCCCTCCTACAACTGGTGGAGCGAGGCCTGCCACGGCGTGCGCGAGGACGGCTACACCGTCTATCCCCAGCCCATCGGTATGGCCGCCGCCTTCAACCCGCAGCAGATGTACGATGTCTTCTCGCAGGTGTCCGACGAGGCCCGCGCCAACTGGAACCGCTCCGACCACGACATCTTCAACGTGCCGATGGGCGTAACCTACTATCCCGGCAACCCGGAGCTCACCTTCTGGTGCCCGAACGTCAACATTTTCCGCGATCCCCGCTGGGGCCGCGGCCAGGAGACCTGCGGCGAGGACCCGTACCTCACCGGCGTCCTGGGTCTGCAGACCGTCCTCGGCATGCAGGGCAATGACTCCAAGTACTACAAGACCCACGCTTGCGCGAAGCACTACGCCGTGCACAGCGGTCCCGAACCCCTGCGCCACACCTACAACGCCCACGTGTCGCAGCGCGACCTCTTCGAGACCTACCTGCCCGCGTTCGAGAAGCTCGTCGTGGACGGTGACGTGCGCGAGGTCATGTGCGCCTACAACCGCTACGAGGATGTGCCCTGCTGCTCCAGCGACCGCCTCCTGACGGACATCCTCCGCAACAAGTGGGGCTACGAGGCCATCATCCTGACGGACTGCGACGCCATCAACAACTACTTCACCCGCGGCCAGCACGAGACCCAGCCCGACGCCCTCCACGCCACCGTGGACGCCGTCCTGCACGGCACCGACCTCGAGTGCGGCAAGACCATGATGGCCCTGACCGAGGCCCTGGAGAAGGGTATGATCAGCGAGGCCGACCTCGACGAGCACCTCCGCCGGACCCTGCGGGGCCGCTTCGAGCTGGGCATGTTCGACCCGGCCGACATGGTGCCCTGGTCCAAGCTCGGCGAAGACGTAATCAGCAGTGAGGAGCATGACGCCCTGGCCACCCAGGCCGCGCGCGAGTCCATGGTCCTCCTCAAGAACAGCGGCGTCCTGCCTCTGTCCAAGGATGTCAAGACCGTCCTGGTGGTCGGCCCGAACGCCGACGACGTCGCCCTCCTCAACGGCAACTACGGCGGCACGCCGACCGACAACCACAAGCACTCCCTGCTCGAGGGCATCAAGAACGCCGTCCCCGGCGCCAACGTCCTCTACAGCAAGGGCTGCACCCTCGCCGACGACTACAACACGATCTACCACCTGCCGGAGTTCAACGACGGCCAGGGCGTGTTCGTGGAGTTCTGGGACAACAACGAGATGAAGGGCCAGCCGAAGGCCAGCGGCTACTACAAGGAGCTGAACTTCAGCACCTTCGGTGCTTACGGCTTTGCCGAGGGTATCCCGACCGACAAGATCTCCGTCCGCATCAAGGGCCGCATCGTGCCTGACTTCTCCGGCCCGATGAGCTACACCGTCTCCTCTGACAACGGCTACGTCCTCAAGGTCAACGGCCGCGTGGTGGAGAACGCCAAGCCCGCCGCGGGCGGCATGGGCTTCGGCTTCGGCCGTCGCGGCGGCGCCAACTACAAGACCTTCGACGTCAAGGCCGGCAAGCCGGTGGACATCGAGATCGAGTACCGTCGCGGTTCCGGTCCGTTCGCCATGCTGCGTGCGGACTTCTGCGAGCGCAAGCTCGCGGACTTCGCCGAGGAGAAGGCCCTGGCCCAGAACGCTGACGTCATCATCGTCATCGGCGGCATCTCCGCCCAGATGGAAGGCGAAGGCGGCGACAAGGCCGACATCGAGCTCCCTGCCGTGCAGCAGCGCCTCGTCCGCGCGATGCACGAGACCGGCAAGCCGGTGGTGTTCGTGAACTGCTCCGGTTCCGCCATCGCGTTCGCCCCGATCGAGGACCAGTACGACGCCCTCCTGCAGGCCTGGTATCCGGGCCAGGGCGGCGCCAAGGCCCTTGCCGATGTGCTCTTCGGCGACTACAACCCGTCCGCCAAGCTCCCCGTCACCTTCTACGCCTCCACGGCCGATCTCCCGGATTTCCTGGATTACAGCATGGAGAACCGCACCTACCGTTACTTCCGCGGCACTCCGCTCTACGCCTTCGGCTATGGCCTGAGCTACACCAGCTTCGGTTACGGTGAGGGCAAGCTCAACAAGAGTTCCATGAAGAAGGGCGGCAAGGTCACGCTCACCGTTCCGGTAACCAACACCGGTTCCGTGGCCGGCGCCGAGATCGTCCAGGTCTATGTGCAGGCGCTCGACAATCCTGACGCGCCGATCAAGGCCCTCAAGGGCTTCGACAAGGTGCAGCTCGCTCCGGGCGCTACCGCGAAGGTCAGCATCACCCTCGACGACGAGGCCTTCGAGTACTACGACGCCTCCGCCGACAACCTCTCCGTCCGTCCAGGCAAATACCGTATCCTCTACGGTTCCTCCTCGCGCGACGAAGACCTCAAGGCCCTCGACTTCCAGGTCCTGTAGCCTTTTCGGCTGAAACAGCAGGCCGCCTCCTTTCCGGGGGCGGCTTGCATTTTTCATCCCCCATCCAGCCTTCGCTTGCAGGCAGCTGCCTGACGCGCTTTGGCTGCATTAGTAGAAAATTACTATCTTTGCGGCGTTGAAATAAAGGTGGGGCGATCTGCCGCCCGAAAGGGAGGAAAGTCCGGACAGGACAGGGCATCCCGCTGCGGAAAGCGCAGGTAGGGGTAACCTTACGCCCGTCGTAACAGAAAACTACCGCCAATCGGTACGAGATTCCCGGTCTAGCCGGGAATGACGACCGGAGGGTAAGGGTGAAAACGCGGGGCAAGAGCCCACGACGCACGTCAGCGATGCCGTGCGGGTACGACACCGGGACCTGCAAGACCAAATATACTGGCAGACGAGGACGGCCCGTCCGATGCCAGGGGGTAGGTTGCGAAGATAAATGGCAGAAAATCCGTGAACAGAAACCGGCTTACGGCTCCACCTTTTCTTTTTTCTTCCGCTGCACCTTGCTGCGCAGCCGCTGCTCCGCCTCGATCATCTGCTCCTTCTGACGGTTCAGGAAGGCGTTGAAGCGTTTCATCCGCTCGCGGGTGCTCTTGCGGGACAGCGACTCCTCGATCTCGGGCAGTTCCTTCCGGGAACCGCGCTTCCAGATCTTCTGGGCCAGGTGCTTGAAATACGGATCCTTGTGCCGGTCGCGCTTGTCGGCGTACATCTCCTCGAAGCCGATCAGGATGCCGGTCTCGATGGCGTCGAAGAAATCGTCATTGATGCTGGCGCCGAACATCTTCATCTTCGGCGAAGCGTTCATATAGGAATTGACCAGCGGCGGGATGCCGACGCCGAGTTTGCGGACGGCGTCCTTGAGGTTGCGGTAGTCCTGCTTGTATTCGTCCTCCTTCAGGATCAGGTCCAGCAGGCGTCCGTCCACATTGTCGATATAGGGCGTCTTCGGGCGCACCAGCTCATCCGGATCCGGGAAATGCTTCCACAGGAAGTGCTGGATCAGGGCCAGCGCCGACTTGTCATAGTCCGGATAGATGGTCATTTTGCCGAAGTAGTACATCATGTCGGCGTGCTGGAGCATGATGGCGGCCAGACCGTCCCAGAGGTTGTCCAGGGCGAAGATGGCCTTGGCCCCCGCCTTGGAGCTCTGGTATTCCGGCGCCACGAAGGAGCGGCCGAGCTCGATCGTATGCGGCAGGTAGTCGTGGATGAACTCGTCCGAGAAATGGAACAGGTGCGAGGAAGCCAGGATGGGCTGGCCCTCCTCGTCGAAATTCACGTCCGGGCCGAGGATGTAGCGGTAGCCGCCCAGGATGGCCGAAGCCTCGGGATCCCAGATGACGATCTGCTTGTAGAGCCGGTCGGGCAGGAAATCGAAATCGTCCAGGTCCACGGCCGCGCCCGTGCCGCCGCCGCTGTCGCGGAAGGCGATCTCGCGCAGGCGGCCGATCTCCTGCAGCACGTTGGGCGCGTCGTTGCAGTCGACCACGTAGATCTCGTTGTCGGCCTTGTTGGTATCGCAGAGTTTCTTGTCGGGGGTGAGTTCCGCCTTCAGCAGGTCCACGCTCACCGGATCGATAATCTTTTCCATTGCGTACGGGACTAGAGTTGATACACTTGCTCACGCACCCAGGCGGCCCATTCCACCGGTTTGCGGGTCTTGTCGAAGGTAGCGGCCGGGATGGGCTTGCCGAGGATGATCTTGAAGGTCTTGTGCTGGGCGTGGTAGAGCGCGTCCGGCAGGAAGAGCATCGGGATGTTGAACTTGGTCTTCAGCACCTTGCGGAAGAGCCAGTCGGCGCGGTAGAAACGCGCCGGATTCTTACCGATAAAGTGGACCGGCACCACGGGGCGGCCGGTCTCCACGCTCTTGGTCACGAAGGTCTTGGTCCAGGGGAAATCCTGGATCTTGCCGTCGATCCGGCGCGAGCACACGCCGGCCGGGAAAATCATGATCTGGTCGGTGGAGCGGAAGGCGTCGTCCATCAGCTGCGGGAGGTTGCGCACCTGGCCGCCCGTCTTGTTGATGGGCACGCAGAGGGGCGCCAGCGGCTTCAGGTACATCAGGAAATCGTTGACCGGCATGCACACCTTGCCGAACTCGCGGGAGATGAGCCCGCAGAGGGCCAGACCGTCGGCGGCGCCCAGCGGGTGGTTGGAGGCAAAGGTGTAGAGCGTGCCGTCCCTCGGCACGTTCTCGAGGCCCTCCACCTCGATCTTGATATCCATATACTTCAGGGTGTCGTCGCAGAACTCGGCGCCGTCATAGCCGCGCGAGAGAATCGAGTTCAGCCAGTCCTGGTGGATGAAACGCTTGAAGAAACTGACGACGAAACGGGGAAGCTTCTTCCCCTTGAATTTACTGGCTAGGACGCGGTCCAGGTCTATCAGCCGGTCGTCTGTCTGGTCGGTCATACGGTTCGGTTTTAGCAGTCGGTCGGGACAGTTATCTTACTTCCCGGTAAGGCACGTTCGGAACGGCATAAAGGAGTTTGATGCGCTGGTCCTCCCGGCGGCTTGCACCCTCGATAACGGTGTCACGCTGCGGCTGGACCGGGTTCTTGGCATCCTCGTCCAGCATACGCTGGAGTTCCTGCTCCACGAGCGCACGCTGCTGCGCGTCGAAAGCCTCGCGTTCCCGCCGGGAACGCTCTTCGCGCGCCTCGCGCAGCGACGCGCAGGAGGAAAATCCGAGCAGGGCGATTACGCCCGCAAGGATGTATCGGACGGACTTCTTCATATACAGACAAAGTTACGCAATTCTTTTCAAATGGCAAAACAACAACTGCCCGTCCCGGTCGCGCAGGTGCATGCCGCCGCCGAGGCAGTATTTGAAGTATTTGCAGGCGGCGCACTCGCCGCTGCGCATCCATTCGCGGTCTCGGTAAGGCCCGAATCCCCGCTCCCAGACCTCCATCAGGTCGTCGCCGCGGTAGATGTTGCCCTGGTGGTAGTCCGAGCGGATGCTGGCGCAGGCGGAGATGGAGCCGTCCGCGAGGATGGACGCGGCGGTGATGCCCGCCTCGCAGCTGTAGAAATGGTCGCGGACCTCGCCCTCGTAGTTGCCCAGAAAGCCCTCGCAGCCGTAGGAAGCATGGATGCGGCCCTCCTTGCGCGTGGCCTTGATGAAGTCCAGCAGGCCGCGGAATTCCGCGTTGGGCAGCTGCAGTTCCGGATCGCCGGCGGCGCGCCCCATCGGGAACACGGTAAACAGCCGCCAGGACCGGACGCCCCAGCCGATGAGCGCCTCCTTGATGCGGGGCAGTTCGGCGTAGTTGCGGCGGTTCACGCAGGTCACGACGTCGAAGACGACCTCCCCCTGTGCGGCCAGCAGGCGGATGGCTTCCGCCGCGTGCTTGAAACTGTCGGCGCGTCCGCGCATCCAGTCGTGGTTCTCCTCCAGGCCATCCAGGCTCACCGTGGCGCTGCCCAGGCCGCTGGCCACCAGCCGGTCCAGGCGCTCCCGCGTGAGCGCGAAGCCGTTGGTCACCATCCCCCAGGCGAAGCCCTTGTCGTGGATGGCGCGGCCGCACTCCTCGAGGTCCGGGCGCATCAGCGGCTCGCCGCCCGTGACGATCACGAACACGGAATGCGGCTCGCAGTGCGCGTTGACGCTGTCCAGCACGCGCAGGAAATCCTCCTTCGGCATGTCTGGCGACGCGGCCGTGGCCTTGCAGTCGCTGCCGCAATGGCGGCAGGCAAGGTTGCAGCGCAGGGTGCATTCCCAGAACAGCTGCTCCAGGGGATGGCTCCGCCGCACGTCCTTCTGCAGGGCGAGATTCGCGTCCAGTGCGATGCGGTGCCGCAGGTCCAAAGTGCTTTTCATCCCGACGAAGATACGCATTTTTATATCTTTTTGGTCTATACTTGCAAGAATTCCTGCCGCCGAAAAAGTAACTTTGTACTGCTTGTACGAAAACTATCAACCAATTCTATTAAAGAATATGAAAAAAGCTCTTCTTCTGTTGTCCGTGCTCGCTCTCTTCGGGTGCAGCAAGGCTGTCAACACCCCGGTCCTCACCATCGAAGGAGGCCAGGTGCAAGGTGTCACCACCGAAATCCCCGGCGTGCTCGTCTATCGCGGCATCCCCTACGCCGCTCCGCCTATCGGCGAGAACCGTTGGAAAGAACCGCAGCCGGTCGTTCCCTGGCAGGGAGTGAAGCTCTGCGACAAATTCGGCCACCCCAGCTACCAGGCCATCCAGTATCCCGGCGGTTACTTCACCGAGTGGGGTTATGGTGACGAGGCTCCCTACAGCGAGGACTGCCTCTACCTGAATGTCTGGACCAAGGCTTCCGGCCAGCCCGAGAAGAAGCTCCCCGTGGCCCTCTGGATCCACGGTGGCGGCTATCGTGAAGGCTGGGGCTCCGAGCCCGAGTTCGACGCCAAGGCGTGGGGTGCGAAGGACGTGGTCCTCGTGTCCATCAACTATCGCCTCGGTGTGTTCGGCTTCCTGACCCACCCTGAGCTCTCCGCCGAGAGCCCGCACGGTGTGTCCGGCAACTACGGTATCCTCGACCAGATCGAGGCCCTGAAGTGGATCAAGAAGAATATCGCCCAGTTCGGCGGCGATCCTGACAACGTCATGATCTTCGGCCAGAGCGCCGGCGCCGGCAGTGTCAAGACCATCTGCGAGTCCCCGCTCGCCCGCGGTCTCTTCCACAAGGCCGTCATCATGTCCGGCGGTGGCATCACCGTCCCGCAGCCGGCTCCCGCAGCCCCTGCAGCCGCTCCTGCCGGCCGTCCCGCCGGTATGCCCGCCATGCCTGCCAACATGATGCGCATGTTCCGTCCGACCAACATCAAGGAAGCCGAGCAGGCTTGCAAGGAGATCCTCGACTGGGCCGGCCTGACCGACCTCAAGAAGATGCGCGCCGCCTCCACGGAGACCCTCTACGCCCTCAGCACCATCTACAGCGGTGCCACTGGCAAGTTCGGTTCCCTCACCGGCATGCCGATGGTGGACGGCTACGTGAGCAAGGAGAGCTTCGACGATGCAGCCAAGGACGGCTCCCTCGCCGATGTTCCTTACATGATCGGCTACACCCTCAACGATATGGGCAACATGTCCGGCGGCATCGCTGCGTTCTGCCTCAACCGCGAGGAGAAGGGCGCCAAGGCCTGGGCTTACGAGTTCGCCCGTCCGCTGCCTGACGACGGTTCCCACCCGGAGGTCACCGCCCGCCTGAAGGGCGCGTTCCACTCCTCCGACCTGTGGTTCGTGTTCAAGTCCCTCGAGCACTGCTGGCGTCCCTGGACCCAGGGTGACTGGGATCTCTCCGAGAAGATGCTGACCGCGTGGACCAACTTCGCCAAGACGAGCGATCCGGGTCTCGGCTGGGAGCCTTACACCAAGGACAACGCTCAGTTCATGCTCTTCAAGCTGGACGCTCAGGACAAGGAGAATTCCGAAGTCGGCGAGCCTATCGTTCCGTAAACAAGGTTAGTTAACCATCCATATTGCAACCAGAAGCCCGACTGCATCTGCAGCCGGGCTTCTTTACGTCATGCCCGACCAGATCGGGCATCTAAATCATTTCTGCTATCAGGTCATAGTCCTCTGCGGCGACGATCTTCACGCGGACCATGTCGCCGACCCGCAGGCCGGGCGAAGGATTGCGCAGCAGGATCTCCCCGTCCACCTCCGGACTCTCGAACTCGCTGCGGCAGATGGCCGTCCCGGCCATCACGTCGTCCACGATGACGAGAACCTCGGAGCCGACGCGCGCCTGGTTGCAAGCCAGCGAGATGTCCCGCTGCAACTCCATCAGGCGGTCCAGCCGCTCCTGCTTCACCTCCGCCGGCACATCGTCCCGCAGATGCTTCGCCCCCCAGGTCCCCTCCTCCTCGGAATACATGAACGCCCCCAGGCGCTCGAAACGCGCCTCGCGGACGAAATCCAGCAGCTCCGCGAACTCCTCCTCCGTCTCCCCCGGATGCCCCACGATCATCGTGGTGCGCAGCGCCACGCCGGGCACCTCCGCCCGCAGGCGGGCGATCAGCGCACGCGTCCAGGCGCCGTCCACGTGGCGGTGCATCCGTTCCAGCATCCCGTCCGCAATGTGCTGCAGCGGAATGTCCAGGTAGCGGCAGACCTTGGGGTTGTTCGCCATCGCCTGCAGCACGTCCTCCGGAAAATCGGCCGGATAGGAATAATGGATGCGGATCCAGACGATGCCGGGAATGGCCGACAGGCGCTCCAGCAGCTCGCCCAGCGCCCGGCGCCCGTACAGGTCCAGACCGTAGTAGGTCGTGTCCTGGGCAATCAGGATCAGCTCCTTCACGCCGCGCGCAGCCAGCGATGACGCCTCCTCCACCAGCGCCTCCATCGGCACGGAACGGTGCGCCCCGCGGATGAAGGGAATGGCGCAGTAGGAGCAGCGCCGGTCGCATCCCTCGGAAATCTTCAGGTAGGCGTAACCCTGCGGGCGGGGCTGATAGCGCGCCGTCAGCGGCCCGGGCTTCACGCCCAGGTGCCGCAGCACCGGCGCGAGCTCGCGCGCCCCGTACCAGGCGTCCACCTCAGGGATCTCGGCCCGCAGCTCGTCAGGATAGCGCTGCGACAGGCAGCCGAAGACGATCAGCTCCCCCGCCTCGCCCCGTTTCTTGGCCTCCACCGCCGCCAGGATGGCGTTCACGGACTCCTCCTTGGCATCGCCGATGAAGCCGCAGGTGTTCAGCAGGAGCACATCCACGGGTTCGTCACCCTCCACGACGGAATAAGCATCCGCGGGCAGTTGCGCCAGCAGATGCCCGGTATCCACGCTGTTCTTCGAACAGCCGAGCGTGATGACTTTAAGCCTCCTGGGCCGGTTCATCCTCCTTGACGAAATTCAGCGAAGCGTACTTGACGATCTGGTCGTACCAGTCCAGCACCTTGCGCATATGGGAAACGTAGAAACGCTCGGCGTCGTAGTCCGGAATGGCCTTGCGGAACAGGGCGACGATGTCCTTCTCGGGACCCTTGGAAGACGGGGCCTCGGCGTCGCCGAGCGCAGCCTTGAGGGCCAGGAACACCTGGTCCAGCTTCATTTCGCCTTCAGCGGTGTAGATGGCGATGTCCGCCAGGGTGGAGATACGGCTGGAGGTGGAGAACACCTTGCGCTGCCTGGTCTCCATGTTCTCGGCGATCGCGCCGCCGCGCGCCTGCGCAATGTATCGGAAAAGGCCGTGCTGGCCTGCCACGGAAAGGATCCGTGCTAAATCAGTTTGCATATCAGTTTTCGGATTTTAATGAATAATTCATCTTGGGTGCCGTCGTTGTCGATCCGCCAGTCGATGCGGGCCGGGTCGTAGGCCTGAAGGGCGTCCCGCTCCGCCGCCTTGGGATTGCGCTGCACGCGCTGCTCATAAGGCGCCGTGACCAGCACGACCGTGTCGTAGAGGCCGTCGAACTGCGGCTTGTCCAGCGCGATGGCGGACTCGACGAAGAGCAGCGGCGCCGTCTGCGCGGCCTTCCACGCCTTCAGGTCCTCCACCACGTGCGGATAGACCATCTCCTCCAGGGTGCGGAGCTTGTCCGGGTCGGCGAAGACAGTCCCGATCTGCGACCAGGGCAGGCCGAGCCGCTCCTCGATGCTGCATTTCAGGCCCGGCACGAGCGAGTACAGGAGCTTTGTGCGCGCGTCGCACTCATAGACCGGGAAGTCCAGCGACGCCAGATAGCGGCATGCCTCGCTCTTCCCGCTCCCGATGGGGCCCGTGACCAGGATCGTACGCATCATTCGGCGGTTTTGACCAGGCAGTCGAACACTTCCGGCGTCAGCGTGTAGTCGATCACGTTGTTGGGAAGGCCCTCGCAGTGCGCCACGCAGCGCCCGCTCAGCGAGCCCGCGAAATCCTGGTAGTCGATGTAGAACTTCGCCTGCGCGGAAGGGTCCGTCGCCGTCGGGAAGGTGCAGCGGAACACGGCCGTGGCCGTGGACGGCAGGACGGCCAGATCCACGCGCGAAGGGACGTTGCGCGTCTCGATCCGCACTTCCGAGCGGATCTCCACATAGCGCGTGACCTCCAGCGAATACACGCACTCCTCGTGCGACAGGCGCACGCCGGAGAGCGGCTCCAGCCGCACCTTGCCGTGCGCACTGCTGCGCAGATTGTCCAGGTCCAGCGGTTTCGTGGACACGGAACTCACATTCTCCAGGCGCGAAGGCTCCCCGTAAACGAGCACCGTATCCGGCTGCAGGGAGAGCGGCTTCAGCGCCATGTACTGCGGCGCGTAGCTGACCGACAGGACGGCCCGTACGGGCACTTTCTTATAGGATTCCTCCGGGAAGGAGAACTCCAGGTCGTCGGAGATGAAGCTCTCCACCGTCACGCCGTCCCCGAATACCTGGGAGACGTAGCGGTAGAGCGCGGCGTTGGCGATGGCGTACCGATCCCCGCCCGCGTGCCGGAAGTCCGAGGCGGCGAATTCCACCTGGACGGCGCGCTTGTGGCGCCGCGCCAGCACGACGTGCCGGTAGCCGGAGGCCGTGACCTGGGCGGTCGCGGTGGCTTCCGACTGCGACAGGGCGGCGCGGCCCTCGATGTTGCTCACAGCCACCACCGGTACGCTCACGATCGCGACATACTGGCGCGACAGGTTGAGTACCAGCCAGATACTGGCCGAGAACAGCACGCAAAGCAGGAATTGGACCCAGTTCTTCACGCTTTATTTCTTCTCGTTCTGGGCGGGAGCTTCTCCGGTGGTGTCCTTGTTGATGGAGCTCTTGTCCACGCGGATCTTCACTTCGCCGTCCACTTTCACGAGGACGGTGCGCTCGTCGATGTCGGCGACGGTGCCGTAGATGCCGCCCGCGGTGATGACCTTGTCACCCTTCTTGAGCGCGTTGCGCATCTCCTCGAGTTTCTTCTGCTGCTGGCGCTGGGGACGGATCATGAAGAGCCACATCACCAGGAACATCAGGCCGAGCATCAGCAGGAAGCTCCAGCTGCTTCCGCCCTGTCCGGCAGCGGGAGCCGCTGCCTGTAAAATCAAATTCATCATATTGCTTTATTCGTGTTGGTTGATCAGTTTGTCCAGCAGGCCGTTGACGAAGCTGCTGCTTTCCGGCGTGCTGTAGTACTTCGAGATCTCGACGTACTCGTTGATAATGATGCGCGGCGAGACCGCGGGCGCCATCTTCGCCTCGGCCATGCCGCAGGCAATCAGGCAGAGGTCGGTGGTGCAGAGGCGGTCGCGCGTCCAGCCGGGCGTGAGCGCAGCCACCTGCGCGCAGAAGTCGTCGTAATTCGCATAAGCCGTACGCAGGAGGTTCACCACGAACTTCTTGTCGCTCTCAAGCGCTTCCCCGCCGGGCAGCTCGCTCTGATAAAGCGGCGGCAGCTTCCACACGCCGCCGGCGCCCAGCTCGCGCATCGTGCGGATGCACCAGCTCAGGGCGTAGCCCAGGTCGTCGTTCCAGTGGATGGACAGGTCCTCCAGGATGTCCGAGAGTTCCGGACTGTCCTCGAGTTCGCGCTCGTAGATGCGGCACCAAAGCTTGGCGTCTTCCTCGAGCGAGTCCTCCCCGCTCTCCAGATATTCCTGGAAATACTTGCGGCCGCGGATGCGCTCGTAGAGCTTGCGCAGCAGCACGTCGTACTGGTCCCAGGCGAAACGCTTCTTCGAGGTAAGCTTGGTAAAATCGGGATCCTGCGCGAGCAGGGCGGCGATCCGGTTCTCGACGAACTTGAGGTTGGGGTGGAGTTCCTCCTCCGTGGGGTTGAATTTGGCGCGGGCCGCTTCGATGCGTGCGCGGGCTTCCTCCGTCAGAGGACCCGTGATGGCAAGCAGGAACAGATACAGGTCCCGCGTGGACTCGCACGAAACATCCAGCAGCGCTTCCGCTTCCTTGAGAGTCATACCGTGGTTTTCCGCGTAGCAGTAGATGGTCTTGAAGGCCTTGATACGGAGAATTCTTCGGTTGAGCATACTTTCAAACAAATTTGTCCACAAAGATAGCAAGTAATCGATAAAAAATCCTATTTTTGTAAGAAGATATCATTCAAAAACACGCTATGTACAGAGACGATTACGATTCGCGCTACGACAGCCGGGATGCAGAAGATGTGTACTCCAAGCCCGTTCGGGCCGGGAAGCGGACTTATTTCTTCGATGTCAAGGCCACCAAGGGCCGCAAAGACTTCTACCTCACGATCACCGAAAGCAAGCGCCGCACCAATCCGGACGGCACGTTCAACTACGACAAGCATAAGATCTTCCTCTACAAGGAGGACTTCGAGAAGTTTGCCGAGGGCCTGGACGAGGTGGTCGCCTACATTCGCGACAACTGCTTCCACGGCGAGATCCCCCAGCGGACCGCCGAGGGCTTCGGTGAAGCCGACGAAAACCTCTGATGACCTCTTCCATTCTCCTTCGGGACGTCACCCTCGGGGGTGACCGCAAGGACATCCTCATCGGGCAGGGCCGGATCCGTCGGATCGGGCCTGTCGGGGCTTGCGCCGACTGGGAGATCGCCGGAAATCTCGATATGATGGACTGCTCGGGCATGGTCGCCATCCCCGGGCTCATCAATATGCACACCCATTCCCCGATGGCGCTGATGCGCGGCATCGGCGAGGATATGCTCTTCCACCAGTGGCTGGACAAGATCTGGAAGGTCGAGGAGCATCTGGACCACGATTTCGTGTACTGGGGGACCAAGGTCGCCTGCCTGGAGATGATCCGCACCGGCACCACCACCTTCAACGACCAGTACTGGTTCTTCGACTCCTCCGTCAAGGCCGCGCGCGAGATGGGTATGCGCATCGCCACGGGCTACGACGTGATGGACAAGGGCAGCCACGACGAAGCCGTCCGCCAGAAGGAGCAGTGCGTCGCCAAGAGCGAGGCCTTCCTGCACGCTGGCGACCCGGGGCACATCTACGAACTCGCCTTCCACGCCGTCTACTCCGTCAGCGAGGAGATGATCGTCTGGACCAACGAGCTGTCCGCCCGATACGACGTTCCCCTGCACATCCACCTCTGCGAGACGCGCAAGGAGGTCGAAGACTGCAAGGCGGCGCACGGCGGGCTCACCCCCGTCGAGTACCTCGACCGCCTGGGCGTCCTGTCGCCGCGGCTGCTGGCCGCCCACACGCTCTGGCTCACCCCGCACGACATCGAGCTGCTCGCGCAGCACGGTGTGCATTGCATCCACAACATCAACTCGAACACGAAACTCTCGTCCGGCTACCGCTTCCTCTACAACGAGATGCGCGACGCCGGCATCAACCTCTGCCTCGGCACGGACGGCTGCGCTTCCTCCAATAACCTCGACCTGCTCGAGGCCATGAAAACCTCGGCCATCTTCCAGAAGGCCTGGCGCGAGGATCCGTCCGCCCTGCCCCTTCCGGAGCTGCTCGCGATGGCCACGCGCAACGGCGCACGCGCCCTGCGGCTGGACGCCGGGCGCATCGAGGAAGGTGCCGTGGCCGACATCGTGCTCGTGGACACGGACAATACCTTCTTCCTCTCCCCCGGGCCCTTCCTCGCGAACCTCGTTTATTCGGCGCATTCCGACTGTATCGATTCCGTCATCTGCGACGGCCGATTCCTGATGCGCCACCGCGAGATCCCCGGCGAACGGGAGATACTCTCCGAGGCCCGCAAGGTCCTCTCCAAGATCGCATAATCAACTAAAACTAAAACAGATATGGACAGCAGAATACGCACCTACCAAGTGGCTGCCGACTACATCCGGCAGCAGACCGGCGGTTACGCTCCGCTCGTGGGCATCGTGCTCGGCAGCGGCCTGGGCCGTCTGGCCGACCGCATCGAACAGCCGGTCGTGATCCCCTACCGCGACATTCCCGGGTTCCCGGTCTCGACGGTCGTGGGCCATAAGGGGAATTTCATCATCGGCCGCCTGGGCGGGAAGACCGTCATCGCGATGCAGGGGCGTTTCCATTATTATGAAGGCTATCCGATGGATCTGGTGACCATCGGCATCCGCACGATGGCCGTGCTGGGGGTGAAGGATCTCTTCGTGTCCAACGCCGCCGGCGGCGCCAATCCGGATTACCGCGTGGGCGATCTGGTGGTCATCCGCGACCACATCAGCCACTTCCCGAATCCGCTGATCGGGCCGAATCTCGACGAGATGGGGCCGCGCTTCCCGGACATGACCTGCGCTTACGACCTGGAGCTGCAGGCGCTGGCGGAGAAGTGTGCCGGGGAAATGGGCATTTCGCTGCGCAAGGGTGTGTATTTCGGCAGTACGGGGCCGACCTACGAGACGCCGGCCGAGGTGCGATACTATCGCGCCGTCGGGGCGGATCTGCTGGGTATGTCCACCATTCCGGAGGTCATCGTGGCGCGGCATTGCGGGATCCGGGTGTTCGGTATGAGCGTGGTGACGAATTGCGCCAACACGGACAATCAGCCGAAGAATCTGAACGACGGCGACGACGTCGTCAAGCAGGCCGACGCTGCTGCCGAGAAGATGTCCGACCTCTTCGCCCGGATGATTAAAGCGCTTTAAAAAGCGGAATCAAGAAAAGAAATAAATCCTTGAATGTCAAGGTTATAGGGACGGGGACCGGCGAGCCGGTTCCCGTCGCTGTCTAAGAGGAAGTAGTTCGGCTGTGCGTTGACGCCGAAGTCGTGCAAGGCGATGTAGGAATTGACGCGGCCGACATCCTTGAGCTGCTGGCCGCGGTCGTTCGTGACCCACTGGGACTCCGGCAGCTTCGTCTTGTCGTCGACGTGCAGCGCCACGATGACGAAGTCGTCGCGCAGGCGGCGGAGCACCTCCGGATCGGACCACACCCGCGCCTCCATCTCCCGGCAATTCACGCAGCCGTAGCCCGTGAAGTCCAGGAAGACCGGCTTCCCGGCGGCCTTTGCCGCCGCCAGGCCGTCCGGCAGATTGTCGTACGCCTGCAGGCCGTGGGCGATGGTTATGGTGCCATCGTCGTTCGCCGACGGTTCCTGAGCCTGTCGAAGGACGGTCGGCGCCCCGCCCAGGACGAAATCCTGCGTCTCCATCGGCGGCATATAGCCGGAGAGCGCCTTGAGCGGAGCGCCCCACATACCGGGAATCAGGTACACCACGAAGGCGAACACCGCGATGGCGAGCGTCAGACGCGTCACCGACAGGTACTCCAGCGGCGAATCGTGCTTGAAGCGGATCTTGCCGATCAGGTACAGCCCCAGCAGCGTGAACACGGCGATCCAGATGGCCAGATAGACCTCGCGGTCCAGCAGGTGCCAGTGGTAGGTCTGGTCGGCCGTGCTGAGGAACTTGAGGCCGAGGGCGATCTCGATGAAGCCCAGGACCACCTTGACGGAGTTCAGCCAGCCGCCGCTCTTGGGGAGTTTCTTCAGCAGGGACGGGAAGAGCGCCAGCACGGTGAACGGCAGGGCGAAAGCGATGCTGAAGGCCAGCATCGTGACCATCGGAGTCCAGAACTCTCCCTGCGTGCTCTTGATCAGGACGGTGCCCACGATCGGGCCGGTGCAGCTGAAGCTGACGAGCACGAGCGTGAGGGCGAGGAAGAAGATGCCGCCAAGGCCCTTGCGGTCGCTGTTCTTGTCGGCGCTGTTGGTCCATTTGGACGGGAGTGTGATCTCGAAGGCGCCGAAGAAGCTGGCGGCGAAGACCATGAATACCAGGAAGAAGAGGATGTTCGGGAGCCAGTGGGTCGAGAGCCAGTTGAAGATGTCGGCCGTGACGCCGCTGCCGCCCACGATCCAGGTAATGCCGATAATGAGGCTGATCGGGACCGTATAGAGCAGGACGATGAAGAGGCCGTAGAGGGCGGCTTTGAGGCGGCCCTGGCGGGCGTTTTCGCTGCCCTTCATGAAGAAGGAGACGGTCATCGGGACCATCGGGAAGACGCAGGGCGTCAGCAGCATCGCAAATCCCCACAGAATCGCCTCCAGAATCAGCGCCCACAGGCTATTGGGGAGTTGATCAGTGTTCTGGGCGTCAGGGCTGTCGACCCGGGAAACCGTAGCCACCCTCGGCTTCGTAAGAGGGAGGGGCCCGCCGCCATCGGCGGTGGGAGGGGTCTCGCGCAGCGAGACGTTTCCCGGGTCGAGCAGCCCTGCGCCCGAATTATGCTCAATATAGACGTCGAAGTCCCAGTCGACCGGCATGAAACAGGCCTCGTCGATGCACGGCATGTAGGTGACGGTGCCGGAAACATGATTGATCTGCTGATCCAGGTCGCCCGTCAGGACAATCTGATTTCCCTCCGGGGACTGTTTGACCTCGGACTTCCACGTAACCTGCGGCGCAAGCTGCAGCAGCAGGGTGAACAGCAAAAGCAGACGGGACATAGGCGGCAGGGATGATTACTTCGCGATGGCGACGGAACGCGTCTCGCGGATGACCGTGATCTTCACCTGACCCGGATAAGTCATCTCATCCTGGATACGCTGTGCGATGTCGGTGGACAGGCGCGCCGCCTGCTCGTCGGTAACCTCCTCGGCCCCCACGATCACACGCAGCTCGCGACCCGCCTGGATGGCGTAGGACTTCGTCACGCCCGGATAAGACGCGGCCAGATCCTCCATGCCCTTCAGACGCTTGATATAGGACTCGATCACCTCGCGGCGGGCACCCGGACGGGCGCCGGAGATGGCGTCGGCCACGAGCACCAGCGGTGCGTAGATGGTCGTCATCTCCATTTCCTCGTGGTGCGCACCCACGGCGTTGCAGATCTCGGGACGCTCCTTGTACTGCTCCGCCAGCTTGGCGCCCAGCAGGGCGTGCGGCAGCTCCGGATCCAGGTCGCTCACCTTACCGATATCGTGCAGCAGGCCGGCGCGGCGGGCCACCTTCGGGTTCAGCCCCAGCTCGGAAGCCATGATGGCGCAGATGTTCGCCACCTCGCGCGAGTGCTGCAGCAGGTTCTGTCCGTAGGAAGAACGGTATTTCATGCGGCCGATCAGCTTGACCAGCTCCAGGTTCAGGCCATGGATACCCATGTCGATGCAGGTGCGCTTGCCCGTCTCCAGGATCTCGTCCTCGAGCTGCTTGCTCACCTTCGTCACCACCTCCTCGATGCGGGCCGGATGGATGCGGCCGTCGATCACCAGCTGGTGCAGCGCCAGGCGCGCCACCTCGCGGCGCACCGGATCGAAGGCGGACAGCAGGATGGCGTCCGGCGTATCGTCCACGACGATCTCCACGCCCGTGGCAGCCTCCAGCGCCCGGATGTTGCGGCCCTCGCGGCCGATGATGCGGCCCTTGACCTCGTCGTTCTCGATCGGGAAGGTCGTCACGGCGTTCTCGATGGCCGTTTCCGTGGCCGTCCGCTGGATGGTGTTGATGATGATGCGCTTCGCCTCCTTGGCGGCGTTCAGGCGCGCCTCATCCATCGTATCGTTGATGTAGGCCTGCGCCTCGGTGCGCGCCTCGGCCTTCATGTTCTCCACGAGCATCTTGCGCGCCTCCTCGGCGGTCATGCCGGCGATGTTCTCCAGCTCCTTGTTCACCTGCGCGGTCACGCGCTCGCACTCCTCCATCTTGGCGTCCAGCTTGTTCTTGAGGGCGTTCACCTGGCCCTTCTGGGAATCCAGGTCGTGCTGGCGGCGATCCAGCTCGCCCTGCTGCTGCTTAAGCTGTCCTTCGCGGGACTTGATATTGTTCTCGCGCTCGTGGAGCTCGCTGTTCTTCTTATTTACGAAATTCTCGTGTTCGCCCTTGAGCTGGAGGAACTTCTCCTTGGCCTGCAGGATCTTCTGCTGCTTGATATTTTCGGCCTCGAGGTTCGCCTTCTCGATGATGGCGTCCGCACGTCCCTTGGACGCTGCGCGGGTGACGAGTATATAAATTGCAAGGGCCAGTACGGCTCCGGCAACTGCTGCTAAGATGTAGTACAAAAACATAATATATAAAATAAACAGTATCTACTTATGTCGAAGCAGATACTGTTTTAGAAAAAAGCCGTCAGCCGAGCTTTCAGAAAGCCTCTGATTAAGTTTTGGGCTCCGCACTGTCCCGGGCTTCCCGTCGGGCGGGCTTGCCTTCCTCAGCACGAGTCGACCCGGTTCCGAAGAACTTGTTGTTTTCAGAAGATGGGCCTGACGGCTATTACTTTTTCATCATTCCATCCAGATAGGCGCTGACATCGCCCTGGAGACTCTCCACCTCCTCCACGAGGTGGGACATCTTCTTCTGGGCGGAGAGCTTGCCGGCGGCTTCCTGGATCGCCACGAAGACCAGCTTGTCCTCCGGACTGCTGTCCGGGAACCGGGCGTCGAACTTGGTCACCATGGCGGAAACGTCCGCGGCAGCCGCACGCATCAATTGTTCCATCTCAGGCGTGGCGGCGCTCAGGCGGTACGGTTTGCCCGCAACTTTCAAAGTGATGTCCTGGGCCATATCAGTTCTCCAGCAGCTTTATGCATTTGTCAATCTCCCGGATCAGCTTCGCAATCCGCTCCTTCGACTCGGCAGGGTCCCCGGCAGCCTGGAATGCGCGCATCAGCTCGAGATTGTCTATCTGTTGGTTCAAATCAGCAATCTGCTCCTTGTATCGCAGGCACTTCTCTTCGCTCTCTGCAAGCTTCCCGGCAAGTACGTCCGCCCGCTGCCTCTCGGCCTCGTATAGCGCTACCAACTTGGCGATATTTGACTTGATATCTTCGAGCATCGCAGATGATACCTAAAATACAATACGCAAATATAATCAAATAATCGCAAAACATCAAGGGGGGCATAAAAAGTGAGAACCCGTGACATCAACGTCGCGGGTTCTCGGGAAGAATAATATTTATCTAAAGAATATTAATTACTTCGCAGGTTTGATGATGACGGTGCGGCACAGGACGTCCTTGTTGTGGAAGAGCTCATCCACGCCACCCTCGAACTTGGTGCTCAGCTTGCTGGCAGGGACACCGAGGCTGATGAGGTAATCGTACACAGCCTTGGCACGCTGCTCGGACAGGGTCTGGTTGCGCTTGACGCTGCCGGTACCCTTGTCAGCATAACCGGTGATCACGAAGTTGCTCTCGACGCCCTTGATGTCGTCAGCATAGAGCTGCAGACGGGCCTTGTCCTTCTGGGAAAGGATGGACTTGTTGATGTCGAAGAACACAGCGGTGGAAGCAGGGATCTCCTTGTTGATGTACTTCTCGACCTCCTTGATGACCTCCTTCTCGACGATCTTCTCGACGATCTTCGGGTTCTTCTCGGCGTACTCGCGAGCCAGAGCGTCAGCAGCCTCCTTGGAGAGGTAGCCGGCAGCAGCGGCGGCGGCAGCAGCGCGGGCGAACTTGCCATGCTTGCCACCGATGGTGTAGATGGCGTTCAGGGTCACGCGGCCAGTCGGCTGAGCCTTGCGATAGTCGGTAGCGTCACCGAAGATGGACGGAGTGATGCCGAAGCGGCCTTCCAGAGCGAGCTCGAAAGCGTTGGTGATATTGTAACCCAGACCGAGACCGGCGGTAGCGCCGAAGCGGGTCTTGAAGGAGTTGTCCTCGACCACGAGGTAGGAAGCGCCGACGACAGAGCCGTTCTTAAGCGCGGTACCCACGGTGGAGAAGTTCACGGTCGGACCGACGAAACCATAGACATCGAACTTGGCGAGATCCTCAGCGAAGATGTTGCTGAAGTTGACCATCGCATCGATGTTCAGTTCACCGAAGAGCTTGTTCTTGAAAGAATAGAGGTTGCCCATGGTGTTGTAGTTGATGGCATTGCCAGCCTTGGCATCGAGGGTCTGGAAAGGACCGCCGATCACAGCACGCACACCCCAAACCGGAGTAATGTAAGCGCCGACCATGATGTCGCCATAGAAAGAAGGAGTGTTGAAACCGGCGTTGTAAGCGGAGATGATACCACCACCGATGCCGACGAACACATCTTTCCCCTTATAGGCAGTCTGAGCGTTTGCGCCGAAAATACCGGCCGCAAGAGCGATAGACAGAGCAAGAGCTTTGAGTTTCATATCGTAAATTTTTTAATTTCGGTTAAACTAAGGGGAATCGTGAATTACTCGTTGAAGGAGATACCACCACCGGCGTTGTCACCACCGTGACCGTGGCCGTGACCAAACTCGTAGTGAGCGTGACCAGGCATAGTAGGAGAAGGAATCTCGATCTGACCCCACATCGGGTAGAAGAACTCGTACTTGCAGCTGGCGAGATCAACTTCCTCGTCGGTCAGTTCCTGATCAACGACCTTGATAGCATAGAGTCTGGCAGCGACATAGTAAATCTCCTGGATGCAGACATAGTTCCAATAAGACCAGGCAGAGACCGTGAACTCTTCCTCTTCGACGCCCTCCTCAAGATCATCTTCCGACATAGCCTCGATCCACTCGTCGATCGTGGACGGCTCCATGCCAAACCAAGACATGAAATCCTGCTCAAACTGCTCGAAACCAGCATAGTCGTGACGCACGAAATCGTGGCCGGCAGTGTAACCATACACGTAAGGGACCTCGACGGTACCGGTCAGCAGGAGATCGCTGTTGTTGACGTACCACTGGTCGAAAGCGTCGTGGGTATAAGCCACGTTCTCATAGTGGGAATTGACAAGATAGCCAATCTCATAGTCATAGTCATAATCCTCTTCGTCCATAGTGATGTACCAGTCGCCCATGTTCTCACCGACGCGGATCTTGCAGGCGAGCTTGGTCTGCTGGCCGGCGAGGATCTCAGGAACAGTGAGTTTGGTGCTCTCCGGGAAGAGAATGTTCTCACCGGAAGCCGTAAGGGTCAGGTCCGTCAGGGAGAGAGGAGTGCTCTCAGCAGCCTGGAACGTGATGACAGCCTTGTTGCCGGAATAGGAGATAGCGGCACCAGGCAGGGACTCAAAGCCGGTGATACTGAAGGAGCCTTCGAGGGCATCGCCATTGAGCTTGACAACCTCAACATTGATTTCGCCCGCGGCGCCAGCAAGCTTGAACGCGGTCGAGAGCTGCTCAGGCGTGCAAGCGGCAATAACACCTACTAACGCGATAAGTGAAAAAAACTTTTTCATTTCTTTAAAATAAATATTAAACATTAAACACTATTATTTTCTGCTCTATGTCCGCAAAGCGACGTGCCCCTTCTGCGGGACATTACACTTTACGACCGACAAAGATACGGCAATAAATCGGAAAAACCAAATTTTTTAAAAAAT
>JAGCYX010000091.1 GCA_017960585.1 Bacteroidales bacterium | reverse complement strand
GAATCCTCCCGGGCGCCGTACACCCACGGCCCCTGCTGCAGCGGCCCCGCCGCCAGCAGCAAAAACAGTATCGTCTGCAACAACATACCGCTAATTTACAAAAGAAACTGCTGTCAATGTCCGGAAATCACGGACATTGACAGCAAAAAGGGGCGAAAATGCCGTCAATGTCCGGTTTTCCGGGACATTGACGACAAAGCCTCCATACCGAGGGTAAAGCGATTCAACGAAAAGAGCGGACCAGACGGTCCGCTCTTTTCGTAGTCCCTGCAGGAATCGAACCTGCATTTAAGGTTTAGGAAACCTTCGTTCTATCCGTTGAACTAAGGGACCAAAAAAGCCGCTTGCGGCGGCCTTTTCACAGATTACTCAGCGTTCTTGACGACGATCTGACGGCCTCTGTAGTAACCGCACTCGGGGCAGACACGGTGATAGATCACGGTCGCACCGCAGTTCGGGCAGGTGGCGAGGGTCGGGACCGGCGCAAAGTCGTGCGTGCGGCGCTTGTCCCGGCGCTGCTTGGAAAGTTTGTGTTTCGGATGTGCCATTGCTTTATCTTTTTAAATATTTATTTGCTCAAATACTTTGTAGTCTCCTGGTTGCATTCTCCTTCGGGATGGACGCGCTGGAGCGGCAGCGAGGTGCATACGTAGTCGTACACGTCCTGCGAGAGGTCCAGCTCTCCGCCTTCCGGGGTGTAGGTCTCCTCGAAAGCGGTGTCCACCGGGATCACGAGGTCCTCGAGGCACCTGTCGCAAGCGACGGTCACGCTGCCTGTCATCGTGCAGGAGACTTCCACGGTCAGCCCGCGGCTAATCACGTGTGCCGTCACCTCCAGGTCGGCGTCGAGGATGTCCACGTTCCCGAATCCTTCAAAGAACTCGGCTCCCGCGTGCCACTCCAGGTGGTTCGTTCCGGGGGCCAGACTTGTCAGTTGAACTACAAAGGGTTGCAAAGTTAGTAATTTTTTTGCGATTAGCAACTAAAATTTAATCCTCGTTGTCGCTGTTGCGCTTGCGCGCCAGCGGGTCCAGCAGGATCTTGCGGATGCGCATGAAGTGCGGCGTCACCTCCACCAGTTCGTCGTCCTGGATGTACTCCAGGGCCTCCTCGAGGGAGAACTTGATGGCCGGCGGGAGGATGATCTTCTCGTCGGAACCGGCGGCGCGCACGTTCGTGAGCTTCTTGGTCTTGCAGATGTTGATGTTGAGGTCGCGCTCACGCGTGTGCTCGCCCACGACCTGGCCGGCGTAGATCTCCTCGCCCGGCTCCACGAAGAAGCGGCCGCGGTCCAGCAGCTTGTTCATCGAATAGGCGATGGCCTGGCCGGTCTCGATGGAGACCAGGGAACCGTTGTTGCGATGCTCAATCTCGCCCTTGTAGGGCTGGTACTCCTTGAAGCGGTGCGCCACGATGGCCTCACCCTGGCTGGCGGTCAGCAGGTTGGAGCGCAGGCCGATCAGGCCGCGCGTCGGGATCTCGAACTCCAGCAGGGTCCGGTCGCTGCGCGGTTCCATACGCACCAGCGCGCCCTTGCGGCGCGTGGCAATCTCGATGGCGGCGCCCACGAACGCCTCCGGCACCTCGATGGAGAGGTCCTCGATCGGCTCGCAGCGCTGGCCGCCGATGGTCTTGTCCAGCACCTTCGGCTGGCCCACCTGCAGCTCGAATCCCTCGCGGCGCATCGTCTCGATGAGCACCGACAAGTGCAGCACGCCGCGGCCGTAGACTACGAACGAGTCGGCGGTCAGGCCGGGTTTCACGCGCAGCGCGAGGTTCTTCTCCAGCTCCTTCTCCAGGCGCTCCTTGAGGTGGCGCGAGGTCACGAACTTGCCGTCCTTGCCGAAGAAGGGAGAATTGTTGATGGTGAAGAGCATGCTCATCGTGGGCTCGTCCACGGCGATCGGCTCCAGCGCCTCGGGGTTCTCGTAGTCGGCGATGGTGTCGCCGATCTCGAAGCCCTCGATGCCCACCACGGCGCAGATATCGCCGCACTGGACTTCCTCGACGTTGGTCTTGCCCAGGCCCTCGAAGACCATCAGCTGCTTGATCTTCTGCTTCTGGACGATGTCGTAGCGCTTGCACAGGCTGATGTTCTGCCCGGCCTTGAGGGAACCGCGGGTGATGCGCCCGACGGCGATACGGCCCACGTAGGGAGAGTATTCCAGGGAGGAGATGAGCAGCTGCGGCGTACCCTCGACCACTGGCGGAGCCGGGATGACGTCGAGGATGGTGTCCAGCAGCGGGGTGATGTCGGAGGTCGGCTTCTTCCAGTCGAGCGACATCCAGCCCTGCTTGGCGGAACCGTACACGGTCACGAAGTCGAGCTGCTCCTCGGTGGCGTTGAGGTTGAACATCAGGTCGAAAACCTCCTCCTGCACCTCGTCCGGGCGGCAATTCGGTTTGTCCACCTTATTGATCACGACGATGGGCTTCTTGCCCATCTGGATGGCCTTCTGCAGCACGAAGCGCGTCTGGGGCATGCAGCCCTCGAAAGCGTCCACGAGCAGCAGCACGCCGTCGGCCATGTTGAGCACGCGCTCCACTTCGCCGCCGAAGTCGCTGTGGCCTGGGGTATCGATGATGTTGATCTTGACTCCTTTGTAGATGACGGAGACATTCTTGGCGAGGATGGTGATGCCACGCTCGCGCTCCAGGTCGTTGTTGTCCAGGATCAGCTGGCCCAGATTCTCCGGCTGGCGCACCAGGTTGGCCTGGTAGATCATCCGGTCCACGAGCGTCGTCTTGCCGTGGTCCACATGGGCGATGATCGCTATGTTTCTGATTTCTTGCATATTCTGTTGCTCTACTTCAAGCTTGTTCTATAAAATCGTGCAAAGTTAGGGATTTCCGCGGAAAATCATATTCCAAATTATTAGTATATTTGTAAGTTATGTGCAAAAAAAGCATCTTGGCCCTGCTGGCGGTGCTGCCGCTCCTCTTCGCCTGCGGCAATCCGCCCAAGAAAACGGACGCCGTCCGGGCGGAACGCCGCATCCCGGAGCTGATCGCCGCCGTGCCGTCGGACGCGCTTGCCGTCATCTGCTACGACCACCTCTCCGAGGGTATGCAGCTGCTGGACTCGACCAACGTCCTTCAGAAGCTGGACCTGACGGCCTTCAAGAATGCCAGGATGGCCCTTTCGCTGTGCTATAACGGTTCCCTCGTGCCCGTGCTGGCGCTGGACGCCGGCCGCGCGGAGGCCGACTCCGCGTCGGCCGTGAGCGCACTGCTCGCCCAGGCCGGAACCCTGCGCCTGCAGGCCGAATACATCCACCCGGATGCGGAAGCCAAGCGGCGCGGTTTCGTGCTCATCACCCCTTCGAACGCCCAGTTGACCGCCGTCAAGCGGCATCTTACCGAATACACCTCCATCCTCGACGCGCCGGGATTCCGCCAGGCCCTGGCAGCGGCCGGCTCGGAAGAATTCGTCATTTTCCGAGGCGGCGGAGCCGTCGACCGCCTGGCCCCGAAGGGCTGGATGGACGGCATCTTCCCGCGCCGCGAGCTGACCCGCTTCCTGGGCACCGTGGATGACTGGACCGTGCTCACGCCGATGAGCGACGGATTCGAAGTCGCGCCCGTCTGCGAGAAAGACGACGCCTTCTACGCCAACATCCTGAGCTCCCTGCCGTTCGGCGAGAGCCGCCTGGGGGCCGTCCTTCCGGAGGAAACGGGCTTCGCGCTGACCCTCCCGGTGTCCCTGCCGGAGATGCGGCGGGCCGTGGAGCGCTGGCAGGACGCTTCCGTCAAGCTGACCGCACACCAGAAGCAGCTGGAAGCGCTCCGCAAGGAGAGCGGCAAGGATCCGCTCAAATGGGAGAAGGAGCAGGACGTCCGCGAAGTGGCGCTCGTCCACTTCGACGGGGGCGCCGTGGTGCTCGTCCGGCCGGGCAAGACCGCGAAGGAGCATGAACCGCAGGAGAATCCCTGGCGCGGCTTCCTGCCCGTACTTTACGGCGGCGTGTTCACGCTCGCCGACGACAGTTGCACCGCCTGCTCGCGCGGGTGGCAGATCTATGGCAGTCCGGAGGCCGTCGAGGCCTTCATCGCGGCCCCGCGGCCCGAAGAACCGTCCGGCGACTGGCCGGGCAAGAGCTGCCGCTTCATCATTCAATACAACGGAAAGACCCTTGCCTGGGGCAAGAAAGGCATATCATTGACATGGAATTCCACTCAGTAAACAAACTGCTCGAGAAGAGCATCAAAGAGAATTGGGAGCGCGAAGCCCTCTCCAACTACCAGGGCGTCACGCTCAAATACTCCGATGTGGCGGAGCGCATCGAGCTGCTGCACATCGCTTTCGAGAAATGCGGCCTGCAGAAGGGCGACAAGGTGGCTCTCTGCTCCCGCAACCAGGCCCACTGGGGCGTCTGTTTCCTGGCCGCCCTGACCTACGGCGCCGTCCCCGTACCCCTCCTGCACGAATTCAAACCCGAGAATATCCACTATCTGGTCAACCATTCCGAGGCCAAGGTCCTCTTCGTGGACGAGGTCATCTGGCAGGGACTCTCCGAGGCGGAAATGCCCGGCCTGGAAGTCATCGTCCAGATGAACACCCTCAACTACATCTACGCCAAGAACCAGGACCTCGTGAGCGTGCGCAAGAACCTCACCCGCACCTTCAACCAGATGTATCCCGAGGGGCTCAAGCCCGAGCACCTCAACTATAACGAGGACCAGGCCGAGGAGCTGGCCGTGATCAACTACACCTCCGGCACCTCCGGCTTCTCCAAGGGCGTGATGCTCCCGTACCGCTCGCTGTGGTGCAACATCTCCTTTGCCATGACCGTGGCGGAGCCGCAGATGACCTGCGAGTCGCAGATGGTGGCCATGCTGCCGTCCGCGCACATGTACGGCATGATGTTCGAGTTCCTCTTCGAAATGTGCATCGGCGCGCACGTGCACTTCCTGACGCGCACCCCGAGCCCCAAGGTCATCATGCAGGCCTTCGCCGACATCCATCCCGACGTGATCATCGCCGTGCCGCTGATCTTCGAGAAGGTCTACAAGTCCCAGATCAAACCCGTGGTGGACCGCCACAAGTCCCTGATGCGCATCCCCATCGTGGACCAGGTCATCCGCAAGAAGATCCGCAACAACCTCATCGACGCTTTCGGCGGCCGCTTCGAGGAAGTCATCCTGGGCGGCGCCGCCTTCAACCCGGAGGTGGAGAAGTTCATGCGCCAGATCCACTTCCCCTTCACCGTCGGCTACGGCATGACGGAGTGCGGCCCGATCATCACCTACGCCAAGTGGTGGAAGACCCGCAAGGGCTCCTGCGGCGTGCCCGTGCCGGGCTGCGAGATCCGCATCGACTCCAAGAACCCGTACAAGGAGGCCGGCGAGATCCAGGTCAAGGGCGACAACGTCTTCCTGGGCTACTTCAAGAACCGCGACGCCACCAAGGCGTCCTTCACCAACGACAACTGGTTCAAGACCGGCGACATCGGCGTAATCGACTACGACGGCTACGTCTACCTGCGCGGCCGCTCCAAGTGCATGATCCTCGGCCCCAGCGGCCAGAACATCTACCCCGAGGAGCTCGAGGCCACGATCAACAACGTCACCTACGTCGTCGATTCGCTCGTGATCGAGGACAAAATCGGCCTCACGGCCCTGGTCTATCCCGACTACCATCAGGGCGAGCTGGACGGCATGAGCGGCGAGGAACTGGAGAAGCGCATCAACGACAGCCTGCCCGAGATCAACAAGCTCCTGCCTTCCTACGCGCAGATCAACCACATCGAGTTCATGCCCGAGGACTTCGAGCGCACGCCGAAGCGCAGCATCAAGCGCTACCTCTACCAAAGACAGAAGTAAGACATGACGAAATTCGATGACAAATACATGAGCATGGCCGCCATCTGGGCCACGAACTCCTACTGCAAGCGCCGCCAGGTGGGCGCGCTGCTGGTCAAAGACCGGATGATCATCTCGGACGGCTACAACGGCACGCCCTCCGGCTTCGAGAACATCTGCGAGGACGAGAACGGCGTCACCAAGCCCTACGTGCTGCACGCCGAGGCCAACGCCATCTCCAAGGTGGCCAAGTCCGTGAACAGCGCCGAGGGCGCCACGCTCTACGTGACCGCCTCGCCGTGCATGGAGTGCGCCAAGCTCATCATCCAGTCCGGCATCCGGCGCGTCGTCTACCGCGACGAGTACCGGCTCACGGACGGCATCGATCTGCTGCGCCGGGCCGGAGTGGAAGTCGAAAAGATTGACGGATAGCGCGCATGAAGAAATCTTCCATCGTGGTCGCCCTGCTGGGCGTACTGATCGGTCTGCTGATCGCCGTGCTCGTCCAGAAGGTCGCCGACAGCCAGCACAAGCTGCGCGTGGGCGGACAGGACTGGAGCAAGATCTCCCTGATCCTGCAGAGCATCGAAGACAACTATGTGGACAGCGTGGACTACGCCAAGGTCAGCGACGCCGTCGCGGCCGCGGCCCTGTCGGCGCTGGACCCGCACTCCGCCTACATGCCGCCGCAGATCCTCGAAGAGTCGGAGGCCGACCTGACCGGCAACTTCGACGGCATCGGCATCCAGTTCAACGTGCCCAACGACACCGCCGTGGTGATCGAAGTCATCCCCGGCGGTCCCTCCGAGAAGATCGGCCTGCAGCCCGGCGACCGCCTGCTCAAGGTCGATGACACGCCCATCGCGGGCGTGCATTTCCCGCAGGACAGCATGGTCCGCCGCATCAAGGGCGCGGCCGGCAGCAAGGTCCTCGTGACCGTGAAACGCGGGGGCGAGGTGATCCCGTTCGAAATCACGCGCGGCAAGATCCCCACCTGGTCCGTGGACGCCGCCTTCATGGTCAGCGACACCACCGGCTATCTCCGCTTGTCCAAGTTCTCCCGGACCACGGAGGCCGAGGTCCTGCAGCACTGCGTCGAACTCGCCCAGGCCGGGATGACCGAGCTCATCTTCGACCTGCGCGACAACTCCGGCGGCTACCTCGACCAGGCCTGCAAACTCTCCAACTTCTTCCTGCCCCGACGGGCGATGATCGTCTACCTGGAAGGCCTCCACCGCAAGCGCGAAGACTTCCGCGCCGACGGCAGCGGCCCGTTCCAGAAGCTCCGGCTCAAGGTCCTCGTGGACGAAGGCTCCGCCTCGGCCAGCGAGATTCTCGCCGGCGCCCTGCAGGACAACGGCCGCGCCCGGCTCTACGGCCGCCGCACCTTCGGCAAGGGACTGGTTCAGGAGCCGTATTTCTTCAGCGACAAGTCCGGTATGCGCATCACCGTGGCGCGCTACTACACGCCCTCCGGCCGCTGCATCCAGAAGCCATACTCCGACGATTACGATTATGAGGTCCTCCGCCGCTACGACAGCGGCGAGATGGTCTGCGCGGACAGCATGCGCGTGGAGAAGGGCGGCATCCTGCCCGACGTCTTCGTGCCCGTGGACACCACCCGCGCCGGGGCGTTCTACGTGGCCTGCAACCGCAAGGCCACCGCGATGCGTTTCGCCTCGTCCTTTTTCGACGCCCACCATCAGGACCTTGCGAGCATCGACGACTACGACGCGTTGCTCCGCTACCTGGACGGCGCCGGGCTGGAGAAGCAGTTCCTCGCCTTCGCCAAGAGCCGCGACTCTCTCGTCCCCGGCAAGGAGGAATGGGAGACCGAGCGGCAGTACATCATGACCCAGGTCCAGGCCCTCGTCGGCCGCTACTCCAAGCTCGGCGACAAGGCCTACTACCATCTCTTCCTGCAAATAGACGAGACTTTCAAAGCAGCGATGGCGGACTGACATCCGCCACCGCTGCATTAGTCTTCGACATACGGGGGAAGAATCCCCCGAAACCCCCTCGGTCGCTGCGCTCCGAAATCCTGCCAAACAGCACCCGACGGATAGAAACAAAAAAGACAGGCAATCAAATTGAGGGCACTGAAAAAGTCCCTATAAAAGCCGGCTAAAAAACTTCGAGGAAGTATTCAATTTATTTGGATATTTCCTCGATTTTTTGTAACTTAACCTTTGTAAATCAAAGAGTTATGTTACCTATTCAAGGCGAAATACAG
>JAGCYX010000090.1 GCA_017960585.1 Bacteroidales bacterium | reverse complement strand
TCTTGGGGTCAAAACGAAAACGACTATGAAACGACTGTACCATTTCTGTATTACCTGTCACGACGAGGTCCTCTTCCGGGACGCCGAGGACATCCGGAACATTACCAACATTCTTGCGCTGGAGAGCTATGCCTGCGGGGTGGAACTGTGGGCGGACGCCATCATGTCCACC
This sequence comes from Bacteroidales bacterium, assembly GCA_017960585.1. Lineage (GTDB taxonomy): Bacteria > Bacteroidota > Bacteroidia > Bacteroidales > UBA932 > Cryptobacteroides. Next base: position 13,253 of record JAGCYX010000090.1, on the reverse strand, counting down.
CACCTGCACGGCGTAGCCTTTGCCGAGGAGGGACGGATGATTCTTCTTTGTCAGCGGCTCAAGATGCGAATGACCAAATACCATCGGAACCGGCATCACGGCATGGGGCCGCTCTTTGACGCAGGATATTTCCTGCTTCCGCTGGATGGGAACAACCACATCCTGGCAGCGCTCAGTTACGTGCTCCGGAACGGTCTGCACCACGCGCAGAGCGCCACGCCGTTCGGCTATCCCCATTGCTCGGCCAACCATCTGTTCCGGAAGGATCTCGGGAAAGACCCGTTCGCGCCTGCCATCACCTCCCGCCCGGAGATCGCCCGCTACCTGCCCCGGCGGTCCGACTTCCCGGACCAATTCGCTATGAACCGCGACGGGATGCTGTTGCGGAGCAGTTTCGAGAATCTCCAGATGGTGGAGCACTACTACCGCACGCCCCGCTGCTTCGATTACTACATGAGCCGCCTGTCCGGCGAGGAATGGCAACGCGAACAACGGCAGGACCCCGTTGTCGACAAGCCCGTCACGCTGGAACTGCTGGAGCCGATGAATCCGAACGAGCCGATTGCCAGGATGCTCGCCAGCGAGAAGGGGCACAACTACTCCGCCTCCCGGCTCTCCGATCAGGACGTGTGCCGGATCATCGATGAGGAATACGTCCCGGGATACCACGCGGATTCCGTCTACCGCCTGTCCCAAGAACAGCGGCTGTGCATCGGGGAAGACCTGGTCCGCCGCCTCCACGCTTCTCCCGCCCAGCTCCGCCGTTGCCTGGCGCTATAGAAATCGGCATTGGTTGACTGGCCCGGTCCTTCATTATTCCCCCGCTGCGTGACAGGCAGTGCTGCCGGCAAACCCGTGGCCGCCCGTGGCCTCGTGAACGGGAGGGGCCCGCGCAGCAAGGCGTGGGAGGGATGAGCGAAGCGAAGGTTTGCGGCAGCAGCTGCCTGCGCGCAAGGGTGGCGGTCAGGAGGATAGGTGTCCAGCAAATCGGTCTCCTGCAGCGTACAATTGGACACCTCCCCTACGAAACAGGCCATTTGGCCCTAAAACACCGATAGGTGTCCACACAGAACGCACACAATGGCGTTTTGCTGGACACCTATCCTACAGAGTGCCCCGTCGGGTCTGCGTGCAGCCAATGGTCAAGGTAAGCGCGGGCGCGCGCAAAAATAGGGACGGCGCGCACACGCGTGCGAGGGCAATTCGAGAGGCTGGAAAGGGCTGTTGGAAAGTTTGTGAAAAAAATTATGCAGAAAAATTTGGAAGTTTAAATTTTTGTTGTACCTTTGCGGTGTACTAATGAACTAATACACTGCAAAGCGATGATAAAAATTCATGATCTAGCATTCAGCTATGGAAAAAATGAGGTCCTCCGGAACATCTCCATGGACCTGGAGCCTGGCAAGATCTACGGACTGCTGGGCGAGAACGGCGTCGGCAAGACCACGCTCCTGACCCTCCTCTGCGGCCTGAAGAAAACGCAGGCCGGCACGATCGAAACGGACGGCCGCGACCCCTGGAAGCGCGAGCCCGCCCTCCTGCAGGACCAGTACTACCTCCCCGACGAGGTGGCGCCCGTCAACGACAAGGCCCGCTGCTGGGCCAAGGCCACCGGCACCTTCTGGCCGAACTTCAAGCTGGACACCTTCGACAAGATCATCCGTGAGTTCGAGGTGGATCCCGAGCAGAAGATGAACGCCATGTCCGCCGGCCAGCTCAAGAAAACCTACATCGCCTTCGCCCTCGCCGCCGGCACGCGCTTCCTCTACCTCGACGAGCCGACCAACGGCCTGGACATCCCGTCCAAGGCCCAGTTCCGCTCCGCCCTGATGAAGTACACGGCCGAAGACAGCACCATCGTGATCTCCACCCACCAGGTGCGCGACCTGGAGAACATCATCGACCCGATCATCATCCTCGACCGCCGCGACGTCCTCCTGAACGCCTCCATCGAGGAGATCGCCGACAAGCTCTACTTCGACTACGGCACCACCCTGCATCCCGAGGCCCTCTACTCCGAGCAGCTGCCCGGCGGCTTCATCCAGGTGCTCCCGAACACGGAGAAAGCCGACAGCAAGGTGAACATCGAAGCCCTCTTCAACACCGTCCACAAGCACAAAGACCTCGTCAAAATACTTTTCAACCATGAATAACATCTTCGACTTCACGCGCTTCGGAAAGTACTTCCTGTACGACCTGCGCAACGCCAAGAATAACTACGGTCTCAGCCTGCTGATCCTCGGAACGCTGCCCATCAGCCTGTTCATCGTCGTCCAGCTCTTCTCCCTGATCTTCTCCCAGCAGTTCACCGAGATCGGCATGGGAGCCAAATACGCACAGTTCTTCGTCGCCTACACCGTCGCCATCCTCGGTGCCGGCGCCAAGCTCTACGGCAACCTGACCGAGAAGCGCGCGGGATCCAACTTTCTGATGCTCCCGGCCTCCAGCTTCGAGAAATGGCTCTCGCTGGGCCTGATGGTCTGCGTCGTGGTTCCGGTCGTCCTCTTCGCCCTGCAACTCTGCAGCGACGCCCTGATGGCCCTCTTCTTCCCCAACCAGTACGGCGGCCGGATGCTCGAACTCATTCCCCTGCAGGAGATCCAGGACACGATGGCCGAAGAAGGCCTCAGCATCAACTTCCCGGCCCTCATCTTCCTGGAGTGGAGCGAGAGCGTGCTGACCTTCACCCTGGGCGCCGTGTGCTTCAAGAAGAGCAAGATCGCCAAGACCCTCCTCTGCCTCTTCGGGCTCAGCTTCGTGCTCTCCACCATCGGCATGATCATCGTCGGCAGCAACGGCACCATGTACTTCAACTGGTTGGACAGCTTCGACTCTCCGATCGCCGCCGTGCGGGCCCTCAACTGGCTCCTCAACGTGAGCTTCTTCGTCTTCGTCGGCGGTCTGCTGGGCGGCATCTACTACCGCATCAGAACACTTAAACATTAATATTATGGAATTCGACAGCAACAAACCCATCTACATCCAGATCGCGGACAACCTCTGCGAGCGGATCCTCTCCGGGGAGTTCAAACCCGGCGGGCGCATCCCCTCGGTCCGGGAATGGGGTGCAGAAATCGGGGTCAACCCCAACACCGTGGCCAGGTCTTACGAGATCCTCACGGACCGGAAGGTCATCTACAACCAGCGCGGCATCGGCTTCTTCGTCGCGGGCGACGCCCTGGACGTGATCCGCGAAACGGAGCGCCGCAAGTTCATCGACGAAGAGCTCCCGCTCTTCCGCAACCGGGCCGCCCTGCTCGGAATCAACCTCAAGGAATTCATCGACTAACAAGAACACCCATGAAAAGAATCGCATACATCACCCTGGCAGCCATCGCGCTGCTCCTCCTCCCCTCCTGCCGCTTCGTGCGCATCAGCGACGAGCTCAACGAGAAAGCCCTGCAGGAAGGCTTCAACCGGAACGGCGAATCCTCCTCCAAGGGCATCACCGCCAGCAACAACTACATCACCCGTGAAGATGTGACCGGCGAGTTCCACTCCCTGACCTGCAACCTTCCCGGCGACGTGATCTACACCCCCGGCGACTGCGCCGTCAAGATCAACGCCCCGGACAACGTCCTGGATTACGTGTCCGTGACCAACGACAACGGCACCCTGCAGATCAAGTCCAACCTCGGCCGCATCCGCAATCTCAAGAAAATCACCATCACCGTATCCAGCCCGGTCCTGGAAAGCGTGAACTTCAACGGCGCCGTGGACTTCAATGCGCCGGACGGTATCACCGCCCTCTCCTTTGACGCCGTCGTCAACGGCGCCGGCGACATCGATATCGACGGCCTGGAGGCCAGCGAGGTCAAAGTGACCGTCAACGGCGCGGGCGACGCCAAGATCAATCAGATCGACTGCGACGTCCTGACGGTCTCCATCAACGGCGCGGGCGACGCGGTCCTCGCCGGCAAGTCCGGCAGCGCGGAGCTTTCGATCAGCGGCGCCGGCGACATCGACGCCCGCGGTCTCGAGTGCGCGGACATCAACTCCCGCGTACGCGGCGTAGGCAGCATCCGGAAACCTTAGTTAAACAGTATATTCTATGCTTAAAACGGCTTGCGGGCACCCTGTGAAGGATGCCCGCAAACTTTTCGGAGCGTAAAGTTAAACTTAAATTTTACCTATAATTAATACTTTAAAAATGAATATTCCATCGATCACGGATGTCGTTCCGTTTTCTGATGCAAACATAAAAAAACCGGACCATGATCGGTCCGGTTTTTCGACGAATTGCCAGATTTCTTCGACGAATTACTCCTCTGCGGGTTTCATCGTCGTGTAGACGTTGGTCACGTCCTCGTCATCCTCCAGCATACCGATGAGTTTGTCGAGGGTGGCGCGCTGCTCGTCGGTGACGTCCTTGAGGTCCACGTTGGGGATCTGCTCGAAGCCGCCGGAGATGAGCTCGTAGCCGTTCTCCTCGATGTACTTCTGGATCTGGCCGTAGGCGCTGTAGTCGCCGTACATCACGATGACGGGGGTCACGTTGCCGTCCTTGTCCTCCTCTTCCTGGCGGAAGAGTTCCTCCACGCCGTAGTCGATGAGTTCGAGCTCGAGCTCCTCGAGGTCGACGCCCTCCTTCTCCTTGACACGGAAGGTGCACTTGCGGTCGAACATGAAGCTCACGGAACCGGTGGTGCCCAGCGAGCCGCCGCACTTGTTGAAGTAGCTGCGGACGTTGGCCACGGTGCGGGTGTTGTTGTCCGTGGCGGCCTCCACGAGGTAGGCGATGCCGTGCGGGCCGAAACCTTCGTAGATGATCTCCTTGAAGTCGCCCTGCTTGCTCTCGGTGGCCTTCTTGATGGCGCGCTCGATATTCTCCTTGGGCATCTGCTCGGCACGGGCCTCGGCCATGAGGGCGCGGAGGCGCGGGTTGCCGGTCACGTCGGGACCGCCCTGCTTGACGGCGATGGTGATTTCCTTGCCCAGCTTGGTGAACGTACGGGCCATATGGCCCCAGCGCTTCAGTTTGCGCTCCTTGCGGAATTCAAATGCTCTTCCCATATTATTCGGAGACTCTGGCGATGTGTTTGGCGATATCGTAGGCCTCGAGGGACTGCGGATAGTCGTCCTCGATGCTCTTGTAGCAAGCCAGGGCTTCAGCCTTGCGGTCCAGCGCCTCGAGGGCGGAACCCTCCTTGAGGAGGTAGCCGGCGGCGAAGACGTTGTCGCCGCAGCTCACGGCTGCCTTGTAGCTGCGCACTGCGGCCTCATAGTCGCCCAGGGCCACGTAGGCGTCCCCTTCGCAGGCCTTGGCGCGGCCGGCGAGGATGGGCTCCTTGCCGTTGTACTTCTTCAGGTAGGAAAGCGCCTCCTCGTTGTTACCGAGCTGGAGCTCGCAGATGCCGGCGTACAGGTACACGGCCTTGCCGGCCTTGGTGCCGTAGTCCGCGATGATATCGGCGAAACCGAGGTTGTTGCCGTCGCCGTTGAGCGCGAGGTCATACTCGCCGGCCTGGAAGCTCATCTCGGCGGGATAGCACTGCTGCATCGCCTCGACGCACTTGGGCTGGTAGATGAACTTGTTGTAGGCGAGGACGCCGAGACCGATCACGAGGACGGCGGCCACGACGCACCAAATTGTTTTCTTGTGTTCGTTGTAGAACTGCTCGGTGGCGGAGACGGTCTGCTCGATGTTCTCCTGCCGCTGGGCTTCTTTGTCATTCAGATTCTTCTGAGCCATATAAGAATTATTTTGATTACTCGTTTATTTTAAGCCCGCAAAATTAGAGAAAATTCTTTAACTTTGCAAGACATGGCCACGCTTCAGAAAATCGTCATCCAGGACTTCCGCAACATCCAGCTGCAGGAGCTCGCCTTCTCGCCCAACATCAACTGCATCAGCGGCGGCAACGGCGAAGGCAAGACCAACCTGCTCGACGCCATCTGGTACCTGTCCATGACCAAGAGCGCCTTCTCCACCTCGGACCGCTTCAATTTCCGCTACGGCACCTCCGCCTTCGCCCTGTCCGGCACATACGCCATGCCCGGCGGCACGACCGCCCGCTTCAGCATCCGCGTGCAGGACGGCGGGCAGAAGACCGTCCGGCGCGACGACAAGCCCTACGAGCGCATCTCCGCCCACATCGGCGTGCTGCCCATCGTGATGGTCTCGCCCGCCGACATCGCCATGGTCAGCGAGTCCGGCGAGGAGCGCCGCAAATTCGTCAACGCCGTCCTCTCGCAGATGGAGCAGCCCTACCTGGCCGACGTCCAGCAATACAACCGCCTGCTGCTGCAGCGCAACAAGCTGCTGAAGGCCGGCGTGTGCGACGAGGACCTGCTGAGCACCTTCGACGAGCGGCTCGCCGCCCTGGCCGTGCCCATCCACGCGCGCCGCACCGCCTTCTGCGACCGGCTGGTGCCCGTCGTGCAGCAGTACTACGCCGAGATTTCCGGCGGCCGCGAGCAGGTGGGCATCGAGTACCGCTCCGACCTGCAGAAAGGCGACCTGCGGGAGATCCTTCGCGCGCACCGCGACCGCGACCAGGTGTTCAAATTCACCACCGCAGGCGTGCAGCGCGACGATTTCCTCTTCACGATGGACGGGCACCCGATCCGCCGCTGCGGCTCGCAGGGGCAGCAGAAATCCTTCCTCGTGGCCCTCAAGTTCGCCCAGTACGAGGTCATGAAATCGGCCTACGGCTATCCGCCCATCATGCTGCTGGATGACCTCTTCGACAAACTCGACATGAACCGCGTGGGCAACCTGCTGCGGCTGGTCGCGGACAAGGAATTCGGCCAGATCTTCCTGTCCGACTCCAACAAGGTCCGCACGGAGTCCATCGTGGACACGCTCACCGCGGACCGCAGCTATTTCGAGACGGCAGGAGGCGTCTTCACTCCCGTCAATGAGTAGAGTCGCCCGCAAGACCGCCGTCCCCCTGTCCGACCTGATCCGGGAATACATCCGCACGAGCCGGCTCAGCGCCGGCCTCAACACCCAGCGCATCTTCGCCGCCTGGGATGCCGCTTCCGGCGCCGGGCGCTACACGGTCCGCCGTTTCTTCCGGGACGGCAGGCTCTACATCACCGTGGACTCCTCGGTGGTGCGTAGCCAGCTGTCCTTCCAGCGCGACTCGCTGCTGGAGAAAATCAACGCCCTGCTCGCCCAGGACGAGCTGTTCACCCGTGACGGCGCCCCGGAGGGGGTCGTCAAAGAACTGATCCTGAAATGAAATTCGTCATCGACCGGGCCATACCCTTCATCGAAGGCGTCTTCGAACCCTACGGCGCCACGGTCCTCTACAAAGACGGACCGGAGATCGTGCACGAGGACCTGCTGGACGCAGACGCGCTCGTGATCCGTACGCGCACCCGCTGCGACGCCGCCCTGCTGGAGGGGACTCCCGTCAAACTCATCGCCACCGCCACCGCCAGCATGGACAACATCGACCAGGACTGGTGCAAGGAGCACGGCATCTTCGTGCAGAACGCTTCCGGCTGCAACGCCGGCGGGGTGACGAACTACGTTTTCTCCGCCCTGTTCGGGACGGCCTCGCGCAAGTGCATCCCCCTGGACGGGGCCACCATCGGCATCATCGGCCTGGGCGCCGCCGGTTCGCGCGTCGAGGAAATGGCGCTCGCGCTGGGTTTCAAGACGCTCCGCTACGACCCGCTCCGCGCCGAGAAGGAATGGCATACGGAGTTCCACGAACTGGACGCGGTCCTGGAAGGGTCCGACGTCATCACGATGCACATCCCCGTCAACGCCACCACCCGTGGCATGGCGAACGCCGCTTTCTTCGCCAGGATGAAGCCCGGCGCCTTCTTCATCAACGCCGCACAGGGCGAACTGGTGGTGGAGCAGGACCTGATCGACGCCATCCCGCGCCTGGGGCCCGTGGCGCTCGACGCCTGGTGCCACGAGCCCAATGTCAACCGGCGGCTGCTGGACCTCGTGGACATCGCCACGCCGCACATCGCCGGCTACACCCTCCAGGGCAAGCAGATCGGCACCTCGCTGGCCATCCGCGCCGTGGCGCGCTTCTTCTCCCTGAGCGGCCTGTACGAGTTCTTCCCTACCACGGAGATCCTCGAATACCAGGCCGTACGGATCGACGCACACGACAAGACGCAGGGGCAGATCGCGTCCCTGATCCAATACAACTATCCCATCTTCACGGACGATTTCATGTTCCGGATGAATCCGGACCGGTTCAACGAGCTCCGGCTGGGGTACAGTTACCGAAGAGAGTTTTATTTTTGACAAACCGCTATTGATAACACTATGGACAAAAACATCATGAATGCTCAGATCGAGCGCTTCCGCAAAGGATTCCCCTGGCTCAAGATCGTCGCTCCCGCCATCCCCGGGAACGGCATCGAGGTTCTGGACGAGGCGGCGCAGGACGCCGCCGTCCGCTATGCCGACGAGGCCGAGGTGCACGGCCGCTGCAAGTTCGTGCCCGCGTCCGGCGCCGCGTCCCGCATGTTCAAGGACATCTTCGCCGGGATGGAGACTCCGAACACAGCTACAGAGAAACTGGCCGCCAACCTGGAGAAGTTCGCCTTCTACAGCCCCGAGGTCTTCGGCAAGGCCCCGTTCGATCCGGCCGACGCGGCGCGCAAGCTGCTCACCGAGGCCGGTCTGGCCTACGGCAGCAAGCCCAAGGGCGTGCTGAAGTTCCACCGCTACCCCACCGAGACGCGCACCGCCCTGGCGGAGCACTTCGTGGAGGGACAGGCCTATATGCGCAACGCCGACGGTACCGTGGACCTCGTCGTGACCATCTCCCCGGAGCACAAGCCCCTCTTCGAGGCGGCCGTGGCGGAGATCCGCGCGGAGTACGAGGCGCGCTACGGCGTGAAGTACAACGTGACCTTCACCTACCAGGCCAAGGAGACCGACACCCTGGCGGTCGACGCCGCGGGCAAGCCCTTCCTCAAGGAGGACGGAACCATCCTCACCCGCCCGGCCGGCCACGGCGCCCTCATCTATAATCTGAACGCGCTGGACGCGGAACTCGTGTCCATCAAGAATATCGACAACGTCTGCGTGGAGCGCATGCAGCCGGCCACCTACCGCTGGAAGAAGGTCCTGATGGGCCGTGCGCTGGAACTGCGCGACCGCATCCACGGCTACATCTTCGCCCTGGACCAGCTGACGCACGTGCGCAAGGAGATCTCTGATCTCGCGTTCATTCCCGGCAACGTCGTGTACCTGGACGACCCGTTCGCCACGCCGGAGTGCCAGGAGCTGTGCAACGAGATCGAGGACTTCCTCCACGACGAACTCTGCATCGAGCTGCCGGAGCCCAAGGACAGCCGCGACCGCGCCGAGATGCTGCGCGCCAAGCTGGACCGCCCGATCCGCGTCTGCGGCATGGTCAAGAACCTCGGCGAGCCGGGCGGCGGCCCCTTCATCATCCGCGACAAGGACGGCGCCACTTCCCTGCAGATCCTCGAGGGCGCCCAGATCAATCCCGACGATCCCGCGGCCGTGGCCGCGCTCAAGTCCGCCACGCACTTCAACCCGGTGGACCTGGTGTGCATCCTGCACCGCCACGACGGCACGAAGTTCGACCTGCTGGAATACGTGGACGAGGAGACCGGCCTGATCAGCTCCAAGAGCTACCAGGGCCGCGAGCTCAAGGCTCTCGAACTGCCCGGCCTGTGGAACGGTTCCATGTCCGACTGGAACACGCTCTTCGTCGAAGTCCCCATCGAAACCTTCAACCCCGTGAAGGTCGTCCTCGACCTGCTCAGGGACGCACACCAGTAGCGATGAGAGCCGCCAAAGTCCTGATCCTGCCGCTGCTCTGCGTCCTTGCCTTCGGGTGTAAGCAGGAGCCGGATCCCCTCCAGGAGGCGCTGGGCGCCTATATCCTCCAGGATAAGGAGGGGACCTTCCAGCTGTACAGCATCCAAAAGATCGACTCCACCACCTTCCGCTCGGAATTCGAGCGGAGGAAGCAGGTCTTCGACCGCAAGATCGAGCAGGAGTCCATCCTCTACGGCAGCTACGTCATGCAGCGCATGCCCAAGAACGCCGCGCGCCATCTGGAGGCCCTGCAGCGCACCACCGCGGCCAGCAAACGCCTCGACAGCCTCAGGACTTGCCTGGAGGACCGCCTGGACGAGATCGCCTACTACGACTACGTCTTCACCGCGACGGCCGCCGGGAAAGAAGGTTCCACCGATTTCGTGGACACCTACGCCAGCATCACCCCGGACCTCGAGGTCATCGTAGCCACCCCGGACCGCCGCGACCTCCACAAATACGGCGGCCGCGCCATCCCCGGCTACCTCCAGATGCTCGGCCAGGACACCGACCTCGAAGAAGAATAAGCAAAACGGCAGGGCTCGAGACCCTGCCGTTTTGCTGTCATCGGGAAGCGGAAGTTTAATTTGCAGCCGCTTTCTTCGCATTCGGTTTCGCAGGTTTTTGAACCTCCTGGCTTTCAGGCGGAATCACTTCGAGGAGTTCCATTTCGAACTTGAGGACGGCGTTGCCCGGGATGGTGCGGTTGCCGTGCTCGCCATAAGCCAGGTCGCTCGGGAGCCAGGCGATCACCTTTTCGCCTTCCTTCATAAGCTTGAGCATCTCCGTCCAGCCCGGAATCACAGCCGTGACCGGGAATTCAAGCGGCGTGCCACGATCGATGGAGCTGTCGAACGTCTCGCCGTTGAGGAGCTTGCCGGTATAATGGACCTTGACCTTGTCGCCGTCGGTGGGCGTTGCTCCGGTGCCTTCTACAAGCACCTTGTACTGGAGACCGGACACCGTGGTCACCACACCCTCGGCCGTCCTGTTCTTCGCCAGGAACGCTTCTCCCTCGACCTTGTTCTTTGCAGCGACAAGGCTGTCCTTTCTGTTCTTCTCGGCCTGACGGTCGGCGGATAACTTATTCAGCGTCACCATGATGATGGAATCGTTCATCAAATACTTGGCAGAATCCTGATCGAAGCGTTCCTTGAACGCCTGGAGGAAAAGATCCAGGTCGAGGTCGACGGAATCGCGCACGACGAGCTGATAATAAGCCTGGTTGCCGAAATGAGCCCCCAGCGCATAGCTGTACCGGTCTTTGTCAGTCTTCAGCGAAGTCTTTTCGGGAACGGTTTTGCAAGATCTGCAACCCAACAAAAGCATGGCAAGAACGCCAGCAGCAAAAATAAACTTAGTCTTCATTTGTAAATTGGTAAAAACACACTAACCTTCAGTGCACCGCACTTCAATAAACAAAGATACTAAGAAAATGCAATATTTCCTTCTTCAAGCCATCTACGAATGCCTATGCTTCGGCTTCTATTCGGAATCAAAACACTTCGCCGGCCCACAGCATCCTCAGGAAGTCAAGCACATAGATCAGTTCGATATCGTCGACGGTTCTTGTTATCGGGTCCAACGAAACAAGAATCAAGCGACAATCAGGGTGCTCTTCCTTGAACGCTTTGAGCCCAGTCTTGTGTCGGGGCTTTATCTGTTCTGAGGATTTGATTTCAATGGCCACCTTGGCGTCCCCAATTACGGCATCGACTTCTTTTTTATCGTATGTGTGCCAATAAGAGATGGTGTCCGTTTTATCATTGTATCCCTTGAATGCTATCATTTCCTGCATCACCAGATGCTCAAATGCGTGGCCGTAATCGTCGGTGCCGCGTTTCACGGAGTGGCGTCCCATCAAGTAGTTGGCCAGCCCAACGTCGAAATAGTAGAACCGGGGAGCCTGGAGGATTCTTCGCTTGACTACCTTTCTGTATGCCGGGATCTCATAGCCGATGAGGGTGTCATACAGAATCTGGAAGTATGACTGCACTGTCTTGACCGACACGCCGCAGTCGGAAGCAATATTGGAATAGTTCAACATCTCCCCGTCAGAAATGGCCGCCACTTCCATGAAACGTTCAAAGGCATCCAACTCCCGAACCTCACCTTCCTCCCGAATCTCTTCGTTTAAATACACCTCCACATAACCTTTAAGTCGCTTTGTGGCATTCTCAACCATATAGTGACGGGGAATCATTCCATTCTGTACGGCTCTGTCCAATTGGAAGTCGCTTACCTCGGGCCATACAAGCGGATACAGGGTTTCCGGGATGGCGCGCCCACCCAGGGTGTTGGCTCCGTGCTTTTTGAGTTTCCTTGCACTTGAGCCGATGAGGATGAACCACAGGCCTTTTTCGACCATCAAGGTGTGGACAATATCAAGCAGTTCCGGCACCTTCTGGATCTCATCAATGATGACCAACGTTCCGGACGGTTTGTTCAAAAGGGCCTCTTTCAGCAAGTTTGGATTCCTTTTAAAGCCTTTTCTCACATCGGGGTCCAACAAATCATAGTAGATCTTTCCTTTGAATCGGTCCTTCAAAAGCGTCGATTTCCCCGTCTGGCGTGCACCAAACAGGAACATTCCTTCGTCCAATTTGCTCTCTACATCAAATATCCTCTTGTACATAGGGCCACATTTTAAATGAATTTTACTCCATAAAATTATATGAATCTGTGGAGTATGGTCACAAAATTAATAAAGAATTTTGGAATAACAAGCGTTCTACAGAAAAGAGCATTATTGCCCTCGCAGGAAACAATGCTCTATGTACATTACTATCGGCTGACTTCGACAGCCGCATGTCAATCTCTTAATGCAAAGATAGGGATTGTTTCCTGAATATCAAGATATTTTCTTATATTTGCGTTGTTCTCCTTCGGGAGAACAGACATATTGATGAAAGTGTTTTCGCTTTTATCCTTGGGAGAAATCTGCAAACTTTCTTAGAAGCAAGGATAGGCAATTCATTCATCACCATGTTTTGGTGCATTGTGCCCTCTGGCACATCGCCATAACGGGTGTGGGGTATTGTTTATTTGCTTCATGGCTTTGCAGAGCCTCTCCCAGATAAACGAAAAATGCTCCACACTTTCTTTTTGCTAACCACATCTATGGAGCAAGATGCAAAGTAATGCGGAATGAGCATCTATCAGAATCGCTGTACTTTCATATGGAGTTAAATCTGGGTTAAAACACGCTAAAACTGCGACAAAACTGCGACGAAAGAGTTTTTCGGAGGCCGAAGGCCGACGCAGGGGAGCTCGAGGGGGTACGCCCCCTCGTTCATAAAGCGGAGCGGAGTCACCCAGACAAAAAAGAGTCGCAAAGATTGAGGGCACTGAAAAAGTCCCTATAAAAGCCGGCTAAAAAACTTCGAGGAAGTATTCAATTTATTTGGATATTTCCTCGATTTTTTGTAACTTAACCTTTGGAAATCAAAGAGTTATGTTACCTATTCAAGGCGAAATACAG
>JAGCYX010000089.1 GCA_017960585.1 Bacteroidales bacterium | reverse complement strand
TCCCGCTCGCGGTTGATCCAGCAGGAGCCGAGCCCGACGGCGTGGGCCGCCAGCATCATGTTGCCCAGCACGAGACTGCCGTCCGGGGTGGAGTTCGCCCAGACGGAAGGGTCGCTGCCGAACACCAGCACGATGGTCGGCGCACCGTAGAAGGGATGCGCGCTGCCGAGGATCTCGCCGTTCATCCGGTCGAGCCGTTCCACCAGATCCGGCCGCTGCACGGCCACGATCCACGGATCCTGCCGGCCCATGCCCGTCGGCGCCCAGGTGCCGGCTTCCAGCACGGCCTGCAATTCTTCGTCCTTGATCTGCTCCGGCTTATAGCGCCGGATGCTTCTGCGCTCGCGGAGCGCTTTGAGTACTTCGTTGTCCATGAGGCAAATATAACAAAAAATCGACCCGCTGAAAACCGGCGGGTCGATTTTATCTGAATAGGTGTGCAAAGAGGCTTACTCCTCCTCCAGACGCAGGTGCTGGACGTAGATAGCCTTCTGCTTCGCAATGCGGCGGATCTCCGACGGCTTCTGGAAGTTCTTGCGGGCGCGCATCTCGCGGACGGCACCGGTCTTCTCGAATTTACGCTTGAACTTTTTGAGCGCGCGCTCGATGTTTTCGCCTTCTTTAACGGGTACGATAATCATTGCTTTTTACACCTCCTTTTTCTAAATGGGGTGCAAAGTTAGCAATTTATTTCAACAATCCAACAAATTCTTTCATTCCTTCCGTCGCCACCTTCTTGATGTGGTGTACCCGCTTGTCGTACAGCGTCACGTCCGCCGGGTCGATCAGGTAGATCGGCGCCTCGGCGCGCGCATAGCGGTACAGCCCCGCGGCGGGGTAGACCTGCAGCGACGTCCCCACGATCAGCACGATGTCGGCCTGCGACACCAGCTCCACCGCCCGCTCGATCTTCGGCACGGCTTCGCCGAAGAAGACGATGTGCGGGCGGTACTGCGCCCCGTTCGGCGCCTTGTCGCCCAGGTGCACGGCGCCGTAGCCCACGTCCACCACGAACTTCTCCGAGAACCCGTCATAGTCGTTGCACGTATTCTCCGGCCGCACCTTCGTGGCCTCGCCGTGCAGGTGTACGACGTGCGTGGAGCCCGCCCGCTCGTGGAGATTGTCCACGTTCTGCGTGATCACGTCTACGGTGTAGTCCTTCTCCAGCTCCGCGATCAGGCGGTGCGCGCCGTTCGGCTCCACCTCCTGCAGCTTCTCCCGCTGCATGTTGTAGAAATCCAGCACCAGGCCCGGGTTGCGCGCCCAGCCCTCGGCGGAAGCGACCACCATCGGGTCGTAATTGTCCCAGAGCCCGCCGTTGTCGCGGTAGGTCCCCAGACCGCTCTCGGCGCTCACGCCGGCCCCGGTCAGTACGGCAATTCTCTTTTTCATTCGAAGCTCATATTGAAGTAATACTTGCGCACCCAATACTCGAACAGCGGATCCAGCAGCACCGGATTGTCCTCCTCGTCGAAGGTCACGATCTCCTTCTTGCACAGCGCGTCCTTGAGGCGCCGCACGTTCGCCGACGAGTTGAGGTTGTACTGGCGGATGATCTCCGCGCTGCTGAAGCGCGTATGCCCGTCCAGGATGGCGCGCAGCAGGCTCACCTGGAAGGTGGTCAGGTCGTTCATGATCGCCACGAAGCGCGGCTCGTGCACGGCCAGCAGGCTGTTCAGCGCCTCGGTGAGCGTCTGCTCCATGATATATCCGCGCGTGAGCGAATCGCAGATCGCGCTGAAATGGTTGATGTACCAGATGTTGTCCCGGAACAGGCGGCACACGCCCAGCAGCAGGTCGCGGTCGATGACCTTGCCCGTGGCCAGGAAGCCCTTGACCACGTGCTCAATGATATCGCGCGTCTCCACCGTCGGCAGGTGCAGCCGCTCGGCCTTGCGCCAGAACCAGCGCTTCACCCCGAAGATCTCGTGCATCGCGTTCACCTGCGAACCCAGGAAAACGTAGTTCGCGCAGCCCGCCAGCTCCGCGGGGAGCGTCTTGAAGACCTCCTCCAGCAGCTGGCACGCGCGGTCGCCGTCCTCGGTCAGCATCACGTTCTGGAACTCGTCCAGCACCACGATGCGCCGCACGCCCGTCTGCCGGCCGATGCGGTAGGGGAGCAGGAACGCGGCCCGCAGGTCGCCGTCGTCCAGCGCGCCCGTGAGCGAGAGCGCCTCGCCGGAATTGCCGTAGCGCGTCTGATCGAACGCGAAATGCGTATCCGCCAGCAGCTCGCCCGCCGCCTGCTCGTACTCCGCCGGCGTGTTGCCCACGGTCAGGAGGACCTGGCCGGCCAGGCGCAGGGCCAGCTCAGAGAGCGCCCGGACGTCCAGCAGATTCAGCTGCACGGCCGTGAACTGCGCCCCGGAGGCCTTCATATTGAAGAATCCCTGCTGCACAAGCGACTTGCGCCCGGTCTTGGGCGGCTCGTAGATGACCACGTTCTCCCCCTGGGTCAGGAGGTTGGCGAACGCCCGCAATTCCGTGGCCCGGCCCAGGAACTGCCTGCCGGTCACGGGCTTATTGTACTGAAAAGCGCTGTCCATGACCCAAAGTTACGAAACATATTTGTTATAAGCAAAATTTGCGAAATATTTGGCGGAACGGAGTTTTTTGCGTAAATTCGCAGCCCAAAATAGAATTGATGACCGCTAAGCCATTGATAAAGAGCTGCCTCGCGGCAGACGCTTACGGCCGAAACTTTTAATAAGTTTTACTTTATGTACGCAATCGTAGACATTGCAGGCCAGCAGTTTAAGGTTGAAGCTGGCAACGAGATCTTTGTGCAGCGGCTCGCCGATGCCAAGGGTGCTGATGTGGAGTTCAAGAAGGTCCTCCTCGTCGCGGACGACGCGGCGGTGAAGGTGGGCGCTCCCTATGTAGAGGGTGCCGTGGTCAAGGCCACCGTCCTCGATGATGATGCAAAGGCTGACAAGGTGCTGGTCTTCAAGAAGATCCGCCGCAAGGGCTTCCAGAAGCTCAATGGTCACCGTCAGAAACTTACCAAGATCAAGATCAACGAAATCGCTTAAGAGTTATGGCACACAAGAAAGGTCAATCGAGTTCCAAGACCGGTCGTGAGTC
>JAGCYX010000088.1 GCA_017960585.1 Bacteroidales bacterium | reverse complement strand
TTCCCCGCACATTATGCCATGGAGTGTGTTAAGAGGCCGATCTGCCGGGGAAGGTGTCGACCATAAAAGTAGACCTTCCCCAGAAGCGCCGGCAAATGACGTGTGCGGAAAGATCCCCGATCAGGTCGGGGATGACGGGATCAGACTTTTGCTTCGCGGAAGACCTCCTGGATGGAGGGGTAGGTGTTCTTGAGGAAGGGGGGCAGGCTGGAACGGGCGACCCAGGCGGCGCGGGAAATGTCTTCTTCGCGCTGCGGGGTCAGGTCCACCGGGTCGGTGTAGAGCATGTCGTACCACCAGGTGTGCTTGAGGTGCCAGATGCCGTCGCGCAGATAGCAGTGGTCCGTGACGCAGATGAGGTCGCGGAGTTCCAGCTGGTCCACACCGGTTTCTTCCTGCACTTCGCGCAGGGCCGTGACTTCGATATCCTCGCCTTCTTCGCGGTGGCCCTTGGGCAGGTCCCAGAGGCCGCTGCGCTGGATCAGGAGGTAGTCGCCGCGGCGGTTGGAGACGAGGCCGCCGGCGGCGTCGACTTCGCGGAATTCGGCGCAGACGCGGCGGTACATCCATTCGGTGTTTTCCGTGGGGATGTAGATGCGGGACAGGGATTCCGACGCTTCGAACATAGCCACGAGGGTGTGGATGTCGATGCGCTCGCCGAAATGGAACTCCACGGCATTGGGGTCGGAGAGCGCCTGTTCGTCGGGGCTGCAGATGATGATGCAGCGTCGTTCGAAATATATCCTGTGCATCAGAAAATTGCTATCTTTGCATTCGATGCCGCAAATGTAATCATTTTTCAGAGACTATGACAGCACATTATACCAGCAAGCACGGCCAGGTGGCCAAGCGTCCCGAGGAATTGTTCATGGCGTTCACGGATATGCGCAATTTCGCGCAGATGGTGCCGCAGGACAAGGTGAAGGCGGAGATCACGGCGGATTTCGACAATCTGACGGCCACGGTCCAGGGGTTCCGGATCGGGGTGCGGGTGGACGAGCGGCAGCCGTACCGGCTGATCCGGATCGGGAGCAGCGAGTCGCCGGTGGAGTTCGTGGGTGTGCTGCATTTCGAGCCGTCGACGCTGCCGGGCCGGACCGATTTCTGGATCGATCTGGATGCGAATCTGAATTTCATGATGAAGACGATGCTGGGCAGCAAGCTGCAGCAGGTGATCGACAAGATGGTGGACAGCCTGGTGGATGCGTCCGAGGGGCGCATGCCGCAGATGCCGGACGATTTCCACGTGTAATGGAAGAGGCGTCCGTCTCGATCCGGCTGAATCCGTTCAAGGGGCTTGAGGGCCCCGAGGGGGCGCCTGTTCCCTGGTCGCCGTACGGCCGCATGCTCGCCGACCGCCCCGTCTTCACGCTCGACCCGCTTTTCCACGCCGGTTGCTACTACGTACAGGACTCTTCTGCCATGTACGTCGGACACCTTTTCCGAAAAATACTTGATAAAAAAACAGTTTTAAGAGTTCTGGATTTATGCGCGGCGCCGGGCGGGAAGACGACCGACCTGGCGGCGTCGCTGCGGGAGGCGTGCGGAGACGGATTCGTGCTGGTGGCGAACGAGGTGATGAAAGCGCGCGTGAAGATCCTGGACGATAACGTCGCACGCTGGGGCGACCCGAATGTGGTGGTGACGAGCGTGGATCCGGCGGCGTTCGCGCAGCTGGCGGGGTGGTTCGACATCATCGTGGCCGATGTGCCCTGCAGCGGCGAGGGGATGTTCCGCAAGGACCCGCGGGCCCGCGAGGAGTGGAGCCCGGCGGTGGTGGAACTCTGCGCACAGCGCCAGCGGCGCATCCTCGCGGATGTTTGGCCCGCACTGCGCGAGGGGGGCTGGCTGCTGTACAGCACCTGCACCTACGAGCCGGCCGAGAATGACGACAACCTGGCCTGGGCGGCCGCCGAACTGGGCGGCGAGATCCTGGAACCCGAGGCGGAATTCGAAGAATACGGCGTACGCCGCACGCCCCACGGGCACCTGCTGGAGGCGGGCGTCGTGCCGGGCGAGGGGCAGTGGGCTGGGGCGCTGCGGAAAACGGCGCCGCAGCCGGCCGCCCGGAAGGCGGACCTGTCCGTCCTGCACCCGCTCCGGCAGGGCCTCCGCAAGGGAGAGCTCAAGGGCAAGGACTTCGTGCCGGACGCGGACTACGCCTTGAGCATATTATTTGATAGGAAAGACTACAACTGCGTGGACGTGGACCGGCAGACGGCCCTGCACTTCCTCCACCGGGACGCGCTCACGCTGCCGCAGGCCGCTCCCGGCTACAACGCAGTCAGCTACCTCGGCCATCCGCTGGGATTCGTGAAGAACATCGGTTCCCGATGCAACAACCTCCTTCCCAAGGACCGCCGCATTTTGATGAACGTATGAATATGAAGAAAGTGATACTCGCGATCGCCGCGATCGCCCTCTGCGCCGCCGCTGCGGCCCAGACCACCGCTGAAGAATTCCAGGCCCGCTACGAGCGCCTGGTCCGCAACGTCGGCCATTCCGGCGTGGGGGTCGAGACCCTCATCGACCGCTGGGAAGAAGCCTTCCCCGACGACCCGTCCGTCCCGATCGCCCGCTTCAACTACTGGTTCGACAAGTCGGAGCGCACGGAGGTCGTGGCCAAGGGCAGCGCGCGCAAATACCTCGGCAAGGCGCCCGCCCTCACGCTCAAGGACGCGGACGGGCAGGACGTCAACTATTTCGAAGAATCCTTCTACGACGAGGAGTCCTTCGGCGAGGCCGTCAAGGTGCTGGACGCGCAGATCGCCGCGCACCCCACGGAACTCCGCTGGCGCTACCTCAAGATCACGGCGCTCCTGGCCTACGAGAAAGAGAGCCCGGACATGGCCGCGGCCGAGCTCAAGGCCCTGATCGAGCGCAACGCCTCCGCGCATCCCGCCTGGACCCTGGACGGCGAGTCCGCGGACGACGAGCTCTTCCAGCAGGGCGTGAGCGAGTATTGCAGTTCCCTCTTCCAGCTGGGCACCGACGCCGGTTACGAATTTTTCCGCGAGATCTCCGAACGGATGAACAAGCTCTACCCGAAGAACCCCGTCTTCATCGACAACATCGGTTCCTGGTGGCAGGTGGTCAAGGGCAACGACAAACAGGCCGTCAAATACTATAAGAAGGCCCTCAAACTCGACCCCGACGACTACGCCGCCAAGCGGAACCTGCAGATCATCGAACGCAAACAGGCCGCCGCGAAAAAGTAGTAATTTCGGCGAAACTTTGAAACTTTTTGCCATGATGTTCCGTATATTGAATGTTTTGTCAATACGGAACGCATGAAACTCTCTCAATTCGACTTCGAACTCCCGCAGGAGAAAATCGCCACCGAACTCATGCCCGAAATCAACGGGCACGTCCAGTGGCGCGACGAGTGCAAGCTGATGGTCCTCCACAAGGACACCGGCGAGATCGAGCACCGTCAATTCAAAGACATCATCGACTACTTCGGCAAGGGCGACCGCTTCGTCCTCAACGACACCAAGGTCTTCCCCGCCAAACTCTTCGGCAAGAAGGAAAAGACCGGCGCCGACATCATGGTGTTCCTGCTCCGGGAGCTCAACAAGGAGCAGCGCCTGTGGGACGTGATCGTGGATCCCGCCCGCAAGATCCGCATCGGCAACAAACTCTACTTCGGCGAGGACGAGAGCATGGTGGCCGAGGTCATCGACAACACCACCTCCCGCGGCCGCACCCTGCGTTTCCTGTATGACGGACCGTACGACGAGTTCAAGGCGGCCCTCTTCGCCCTCGGCCAGACCCCCGTCCCCGAGTGGGTGAAGAAGACCCCCACCGCCCGCGACGCCGAAGAGTTCCAGACCATCTTTGCCACGCACGAAGGCGCCGTGTCCGCCCCGGCGGCCGGCCTGCACTTCAGCCGCGAGCTGCTGAACCGCATGATCCTGCACGACATCGAGAAGACCTTCATCACCGTGCACATGGGCATCGGCCACTTCCGCACCGTGGACGTGGAGGATCTCTCCAAGCACCGCATGGACGGCGAGCGCATCATCATCAGCGAACAGGCTGCCGCGGAGATCAACCGCACCAAGCGAAGCGGCAAGAAGATCTGCGCCGTCGGCGTGACCGTGATCCGCGCCCTGGAAACCTACGTGACCACGAACCACGAGGTGCGCGCCACCGACACCTGGACCAACAAGTTCATCTTCCCGCCGTACGAGTTCTCCGTCCCCGACGCCATCGTGTCCAACTTCCACCTTCCGGAGTCCACGATGCTGATGTCCGTGGCGGCCTTCGGAGGCTATGAAAAAGTAATGAATGCATATCAAAGTGCACTCGAAAACGATTACAAATTCGGCCCCTACGGCGATGCATTGCTGATTGTGTAATTAAAAATACGATTTTTACAGGATCCGGTTGACTTTGTCTGCCGGATCCTTTATTTTTGCCCCGAACGAAAATACTATGAGAAATGGACGACAAAATTTCTTCCCGGGTGAGCGCCATCGCGCTCAACACCATTTTCGGCAATGAGCCGAAATTCTCCCATCGTCTGATCGACGCGCTCGGCTCGGCCGGGGCGGTCTTCGCGCTCTCCGAGCGGGAACGGCTCGAACTGTTCGGTCCCTACAATCCCCACGTGGCGCAGATCACGCCCGCGGCGCTGGAGGCCGCACAGGCCGAGTACGAGCGGCTCTCCGCGCAGGGCTGCCAGTTCCTGGACATCTTCGACGAAGCCTATCCGGAGGCGCTGCGCGAATGTCCCGACGCACCGCTGCTGCTGTACGTGCGCAGCAGCACGCCCGCGGCGGAGCTCTTCGGCCGCACGCCGGCCGTGGCCATCGTCGGCACGCGCGACCAGAGCCTCTACGGCCGGGAATGCTGCCGGCGCATCGTCCGGGCCCTCTCGGAGGCGCCCGCCCGGCCGACGGTCGTCAGCGGGCTGGCCCTCGGCGTCGACATCACCGCCCACGCGGCGGCGCTGGAAGGCGGCCTGCCCACCATCGGCGTAAGCCCGGTGGGCGTGGAGGACGTGTATCCCCGCCGCCACGCCGCCTTCGTGCAGCGGATGTGCTCCGCGCCGGGCTGTGCCCTGGTCACGGACTACCCGCCCGGGACCTTCCCCGCCGCATTCAACTTCCTGCGGCGGAACCGCATCATCGCCGGACTCGCCTCCGCCACCATCCTCGTGGAATCGCGCATCAAAGGCGGCGGAATGATCACGGCGCGCCTCGCCGCCGGCTACGGCCGGGACGTGTTCGCCGTGCCCGGCCGCATCGACGACCTGCGCTCGCAGGGCTGCAACCAGCTGCTCAAGGAGCAGGTCGCGGCGCCGGTGGCCTCGCCCGAGACGCTGCCCGTGGCGCTCGGCCTCGGCCGCCTGAAGCCCAGCCGGGAGGCGGACCTGGAGACCGCCGTCCGCCGCCGCTTCGCCACCGCCCTGCCGCACGAGGAGGTGGACCGGCTCGTGCGCATCGCCCAGCTCATCCGCGCCCGGCGCGGCATCCAGCTGGACGAAATCTGCCGGGAAGCGGGCCTGGACTACGCCGACGTGGCCCGCGACACGGGCCTGCTGGAGGAGGAGGGATTCATCAGCATGGATCTCCTCCAAAGGTGCACCATCAATGTAAAAATTGCTTAACTTTGTGGGATATGACGGAATATATCGATACGCACACGCACGCTTACGACGAAGCCTTCGCGGGCTGCGAGGACGAGGTCGTGGCGCGCGGCGTCGCCGCCGGCGTGACCGTCCAGCTGCAGGCGGACGTCGACTCGCGCGAGCGGGAGCGGATGTTCGCGCTCGTGGAGCGCCATCCCGGCGTGCTGTATCCGATGCTCGGGCTCTACCCCGGTTCCGTGGACAAGAACTGGCGGTCGGAGATCGACGCCCTGGAGGCCTGGCGCGGCCGCGGCATCGTGGCCGTGGGCGAGATCGGCCTGGACTACCACTACGGCGCCGACTTCAAGGCCGAGCAGAAGGAGGCCTTCCGCGTCCAGCTGGAGCTGGCCGCCGCCTGGGGTCTCCCCGTCAACATCCATCTGCGCGAGGCCACGGAAGACTTCTTCGAGATCGTCGAAGACTGCCGCCACCTCGGCCTGCGCGGCAACCTGCACGCCTTCAGCGGCAGCGCCGAGACCTTCGCGCGCCTGCAGCGCCTGGGCGACTGGTACGTCGGCATCGGCGGCGTGCTGACCTTCAAGAAAGCCTCCCTCGCCGAGACCGTCCGCCGCATCCCCCTGGAGCGCATCGTGCTGGAGACCGACGCGCCCTACCTCACCCCCGCACCGCATCGCGGCGAGCGCAACGAAAGCGCCTACATTCCCTTCATCGCCGCCTTCCTGGCGCAGCAGAAGGGGGTCGGCGTCGAGGAAGTAGCCGCCGTGACCACCGCCAACGCAAAAAAACTGTTCGCCATATGAAGCTGAGATTCAATCTGTTTCAGGAGAAGTCCACCCCGACCGCCGTCCTGCTGATCTACACGGGCGGCACCATCGGGATGAAGGCTGACCCCGTCGACGGCACCCTCAAGCCCTTCGATTTCAGCGGTATCCTCGAGGAGGTGCCGGAGCTGCGCAAGTTCGCGATGAAGATCGACTCCTACGCCTTCAACCCGATCATCGACTCCTCCGACGTGGAGCCCGCCCTGTGGCAGTCGCTCGCCCGGCTCATCCTGGAGCGCTACGACGACTACGACGGCTTCGTGATCCTGCACGGCACGGACACCATGGCCTACAGCGCCTCCGCGTTGAGTTTCATGCTGGAGAACCTCGGGAAGCCCGTCATCTTCACCGGCAGCCAGCTGCCCATCGGGGAGCCGCGCACCGACGGCAAGGAAAACCTGATTTCGGCCGTGGAGATCGCCACGGCCAAGGATTCCCACGGACACGCGATGGTGCCGGAAGTGTGCATCTGCTTCAACTCGCAGCTGCTCCGCGGCAACCGCAGCGTCAAGGTCAACGCCACCGGTTTCGACGCCTTCAAGTCGCCCAACTACCCGCTGCTCGCCACTGCGGGCATCAGCATCAACTTCAACAACAGCTTCATCCACTACGGCTACGACCGCCGGAAGGGACTGACCATCCATACGGACCTCGACACGCGCGTGTCGGTGCTCAAGCTGCATCCCGGCATCACGGAGCAGGCCGTACGGGACATCCTGCTCGGCGACGGCTCGCGCGCCGTCATCCTGGAGACCTACGGCTCCGGGAACGCCCCCTGCCGCTCCTGGTTCCTCTCGCTCGTGCGGGAGGCCAACTCGCGCGGCAAGATCCTGCTCAACGTGACGCAGTGCCAGAGCGGCGACGTGGACATGGACATCTATGCCACCGGGCGCGCCCTTAAGGACGCCGGCGTCATCTGCGGGCACGACATCACCACCGAGAGCGCGCTCGGCAAACTCTTCTATCTGATGGGCGGACACGCGGACAACGAGCGGGTCAAGGCCCTGCTGGAGAAGAATCTCAAGGGCGAAATCTCAAAATAATTATTGAAAAATGGATTTTTTTTGCTAAATTGCACCGCTTTTAGTTAGATTGATACAGCATAGAATATATCACAACTAATACATTATTAAATTCATTATGAAAAAGTTTTTCAGGTTTTTGGCAGTTGCAGGCGCTATGGCCTTCTCTGCAAACATCGCATTCGCCCAGGACGAGATGAGCGCGGCTGACCTCCTCAGCGGCAGCGAGCAGCCTCTCAACCAGGCCCTCAAGCAAAAGTTCATCGAAGGTGGTCCGGCGTTCATGTCCCTGATCGTCATCTGCTTGATCATCGGTCTCGCCCTCGCCATCGAGCGCATCCTCTATCTCTCCTTCTCCAAGATCAACACCAAGAAGCTGGTCGAGAAGGTCGAGGCTGCCCTCAACGAAGGCGGTATCGAGAAGGCGAAGGAAGTGTGCCGCAACACCCGCGGTCCGGTCGCCAGCATCTTCTACCAGGGTCTCCTCCGCTATGACCAGGGCCTCGATGTGGTCGAGAAGACGATCGTCTCCTACGGCAGCGTGCAGCAGAGCCAGCTGGAGAGCGGCTTGAGCTGGATTTCCCTGTTCATCGCCATCGCCCCGTCCCTCGGATTCCTCGGTACGGTTATCGGTATGATCAACGCCTTCGACGCCATCCAGGCTGCGGGTGATATCTCCCCGAACGTTGTTGCCGGTGGTATGAAGGTCGCCCTTATCACGACGGTCGGTGGTCTCATCGTCGCCATGATCCTCCAGGTCTTCTACAACTACATCCTTGCGAAGATCGAGTCCATCACCATCGACATGGAAGACTCCTCCATCAGCCTGATCGACGCGCTGACCAAGTATGGCCAGAAGAAATAAGTCCAATACCGGTTTAAACCACTGAATAATGAAACTTAACAAGATATTCAAATGGGGACTGGTGGTGCTGATCCTTATCAGCGTCGCGATCCTGGTTTGGGGATTCAGCGCAGGTTTCGAGACCCCTGGTCACGAGGCCCTGCCCGCAACGAACGTCCTTCTTTCCTGGGCTGCGATCATGATCGGCATCGCTCTCTTCTGCTGGATTGTGATCGGCTTGATCATCAGCGTCAAGAACGACCCGAAGTCCATCGTCAAGATGGGCATCGTGCTGGTCGGCATCGCCGCTGTCTGCCTGGTTGCATATCTCCTCGCGAAGGGTGATCCCGTTCCGGGCGCCGCTGTCACCTCGACGGCCGGCGAACTCAAGCTCACTGATACCATTCTGAACCTCACCCTCATTGCCGGTGTCGGCGCCATCATCGCCATCATCGTCGGTGAGATCCGTATGGCCATCGCTAACAAGAAATAATCATGGCAAAGAAAACACCAGCAATCAATTCGAGTTCTACGGCCGATATCGCGTTCCTGTTGTTGTGCTACTTCCTGATGACCACGACGATGGGTTCCCACTTCGGACTTTCCCGTCGTCTGCCCCCGATGCCTGATCCCAATCAGAAGATCGAGGACCAGAAGGTCAATCGCCGCAACATCATCGTGGTGAAGATCAACTCTGCCGATAGGATTCTTGCCGGTTCCGATGCCATCGATGTCTCTCAGCTCAAAGACAAGATCAAAGAGTTCTTAAGCAACCCTGCCAACGACCCGAACCTTCCTGAAAAGGAAATCAAGGAGATCGAAGGATACAGCAAGGGAACCTATCCCGTTTCCAAGGGTGTCATCTCCCTGCAGAACGACCGTGGTACCAGCTACCAGGCCTACATCGCCGTGCAGAACGAGCTTGTGAAAGCCGTCAACGAACTTCGTGACGAGTTCTCCATGAAGGAGTTCGGCAAGAAGTACGCACAGCTCGACGACGAAGACCAGCAGAAGGTCGTCCGCGACTGCATCCCGCAGAACATTTCCGAGGCAGAGCCTAAGGACGTCGGTAAAAGAAGATAATAGGAGGTAAGATTATGTCAAGATTCAAGAAAGACGGAAAGAAAGAGATGCCGGGTATCACCTCGAGCTCTCTCTCCGATATCGTGTTCATGCTCCTGTTCTTCTTCATGGTCACTACGCAGATGCGTGACACCGAGCAGAAGGTTAAAATCACCACGCCGGAAGCATCTGAGGTTGTCAAGTTGGACCGTAAGGACCTCAACTCCTACATCAACATCGGTTCCCCGACCCTGCAGTATCAGGCTCAATACGGTACCGATGCCCGTATCCAGTTGAACGACTCCTTCCGCACCGTCGACGACATCCGCGACTTCATCGCCGCGGAGCGCGACTCCAAGAGCGAGAATGACCGCCAGCTCATGACCGTGTCTATCAAGGCTGACCAGGATGTCAGAATGGGTATCGTGACCGATGTGAAGCAGGAGCTGCGTCGCTGCTCCGCGCTGAAGATCATGTACTCTGCAAGAAAGCCGGCAAAATAGCTTCTTGCGGCATTGAATACGAGCAGCCCCCTTCAACGAGGGCTGCTTTTTAAAATCTATAAGAAACATATGAAGGAAATACTTCGTACCAAGGTGAAGGACCTGCTGCAGATGCAGGCAGGTCAGGAAGTGCTGGCCAAAGGTTGGGTCAGGACCAAGAGAGGGAACAAGGAGATCGCATTCATCGCCCTGAACGACGGATCGACCATCAAGAACGTCCAGATCGTCGTGGACAAGAATGCGGAGACGGAGCCGGTGCTGGCGCAGATCAGCACGGGCGCCTGCATCGGCGTGCGCGGCAATCTCGTCGAGTCCGTGGGCAGCGGCCAGGCGGTCGAGATCAAGGCGGAAGAGATCGAGGTGTTCGGCACCTGCGATCCCATGCGCTATCCCCTCCAGAAGAAGGATACCTCCTTCGAGTACCTGCGCACCGTAGCCCACATGCGCCCGAGGACCAATACCTTCGGCGCCATCTACCGCCTGCGCAGCCAGATGGCCTTCGCCATCCACGAGTATTTCCACAGCAAGGGCTTCGTGTACCTGCACACGCCCCTGATTACCGAATCCGACTGCGAAGGCGCCGGCCAGATGTTCCAGGTCACTACGCTTGACCTCGAGAACGTGCCCCGCGACAAGAAGGGCCGCATCGACTACGGCCGCGACTTCTTCGGCAAGCAGACGAGCCTGACCGTCAGCGGCCAGCTCGAAGGCGAGCTCGGCGCCACCGCACTCGGTGAGATCTACACCTTCGGCCCCACCTTCCGTGCCGAGAATTCCAACACCCCGCGCCACCTCGCGGAGTTCTGGATGATCGAGCCCGAGATGGCGTTCTACGACATCAAGGACAATATGGACCTGGCCGAGGACTTCATCAAGCACCTCGTCTCCTACGCCCTGGAGCACTGCCTGGACGACATCCAGTTCCTCAACGACCGCTACGATCCCGAACTGATCGAGCGCCTGCGCGGCGTCATCGGCACGGAGTTCGTGCGCCTGGAGTACACCGAGGGCATCCGCATCCTCGAGGAAGCCGTGAAGAACGGCGTCCAGTTCGAGTATCCGGTGTCCTGGGGCATCGACCTGCAGAGCGAGCACGAGCGCTACCTGGTGGAGAAGCACTTCGGCAAGCCGGTCATCCTGACGGGCTACCCGAAGGATATCAAAGCCTTCTACATGAAGCAGAACGAGGACGGCAAGACCGTCCGCGCGATGGACGTGCTCTTCCCGAAGATCGGCGAGATCATCGGCGGTTCCGAGCGCGAAGCCGACCTCGGCAAGCTCGAGAAGCGTATCGACGAGCTGGGAATGAGCCGCAAGAACCTCGAGTGGTACATCGACACGCGCCGCTTCGGCAGCTGCCCGCACAGCGGCTTCGGCCTGGGCTTCGAGCGTCTGCTCCTCTTCATCACCGGCATGCAGAACATCCGGGACGTCATCCCCTTCCCCAGAACGCCGAAAAATGCAGAATTCTGACGAATTCAGCATTTTTGCGTTCGCGTATTATTCGATCACCCCTCCTCCCGTCCTCCCCTAACCGTAGGGGAGGATGAAACAGAGGATAAAAGAAAGCAATATGCTAGTAATTGGTATCGCCGGCGGGTCCGGCTCCGGCAAGACCACCGTCGTCAAGTCCATCACGGACCAGCTCAACGCCCAGCGCGTGGTAGTCATTCCGCAGGATTCCTATTATAAGGACTGCAGCGACCTTTCCGACGAGGAGAAGCGCAACAACAACTTCGACCATCCCGACGCCATCGACTGGGACCTCCTCTGCCAGCAGCTGAGCGAGCTCAAGGCCGGCAAGACCATCCAGCAGCCGGTCTACTCCTACATCTCCTGCTCCCGGTCCAAGACCGAGACGGTGACCGTGGAGCCCGCCGACGTCATCATCATCGAGGGCATCCTGATCTTCACCTGCAAGCCGCTGCGCGACCAGATGGACATCAAGATCTTCGTGGACGCCGACGATGACGACCGCCTGATGCGCGTCATGGCGCGCGACATCAGCGAGCGCGGCAAGGACGTGCACTGGGTCATCGAACGTTATTCGCGCACCGTCAAGCCGATGTACCTGCAGTTCATCGAGCCGAGCAAGCGCTACGCCGACATCATCATCCCGCAGGGCGGACACAACAAGGTGGCCATCGACGTGATCACCGCCACCATCGAGAAGTCCCTCGAGGATCTGGCATAATCATCCCATGCGCCGGCTTTCCCAGGAAGAAAAGGCAGGCATCTACACCACCGTGATCGTTCACCTCGCGGTGGTGATTGTGTTGTTGATAGCCGGCCTGGACTGGAGCATCCGGAAGGAGAACAGTTTCATCCTGGATTTCTCCGCGCTCGAAGAGAAGGAGCGGCTCGAGGAGGAAATCAAGAAACTGGAAGAAGAAGCCGCGTTCAAGGAGAGCATCGCCCAGCGGCTCGAACAGCAGCTTCAATCCACGCCCGTACGCGGCGTGGCCGTGGACCGCGGCACGCTCAAGGACGACCGCGGAACGGACGCCGAGCAGCTGTACAAGGACGCAGCACGCCTGCAGCAGGAGCTGGCCGCGGGCTATGAAGTCAAGCAGGAGGACGTGGCAGATCCCGGGCCCGTGGTGCCCGAGAAAAAGGAAGAACCCGTCCAGCAGGAGACCGTCTACAGCGGTCCTTCCGTCGTTTCTTATTATCTGGAAGGCCGCAAGGCCAGCCATCTGCCGATACCTGCATACCGCTGCATGGGAGCCGGACAGGTGACGGTGCTGATTACCGTGGACCCGGGCGGAACGGTCGTCGGCGCCAAAGTGGACGACGCCGTCTCGTCCAAGGACGGCTGCCTGCGGAACTTCGCCGTCCGCGCCGCCCGCCTCTCGAAATTCTCCGCCAAGGCGGACGCCCCCGCCAAACAGCAAGGCAACATCGTCTACGAATTCGTCGCCCAGTACTAACAAAAAAGGCGGCCCTTCCTGGTAGGGCCGCCGAAAAAACCAATTATTAACCGTTAGTATCCAGGATCTCGTTTAAGGTTAGGATCGCTTGTTTCTATGTGTCCAAAGGTAGTGAAGCGCGGGGAAAATCATGTTTGCAATCGTCCGAAATAGGTGTAAATTCGTACAAACAACGGAAAAAAGTGTATTTTTGTACGAAATTATATCCTAAAATGAGATTTTTCCGCCAACTGACCGTTCTGGGACTTCTGGTCCTCTCCGTCCCGGTTTTCGCCCAGCCGCCGCACAGCTTCACCCGCTACGGCCGGGAAAACAATTTCAGCGGGACCACGGTCGAAGACATGGCGCAGGACAGCCACGGGCGGCTGTGGCTGGCCACGTGGGCGGGTCTCTACTCCTTTGACGGCCGCACCTTCCAGAACTACCGGACCGAGAACCCGGAAGACCGGGACAACCCGCGCAGCAATCATTTCATCAATGTGGAAGCGCTGTCGAACGACGAGATTCTGGCGCTCTCCTACGACAACCGCCTCTACCGGCTCAATCCGGACACCCGCGTGCTCGACCCCGTGGGGCGGCGAGGGCGGGATATCCAGGCCATGTTCCGTCCGGATATGGACGAACTGTATTTCCTGACGGAGGATAACGAGGTGCTCGACGCGACCTTCTCCCGCTTCTGCATGGTCCGCGGCGACGCCCGGGTACATTCCGTCATCACCGGGCCGGACGGCGGCGCCTGGGTCCTGACAGACCGGGGCATCTACCGGAACGCCCGCCTTACCTCGGAGATTCCCGCTTTCTGCGCTGAAACCGCAGACAGCGTCCTGTACATCGGTTCCGCCAAAGGAGAGCTGCTCCGTTTCCAGGACGGACAGCTCAGTACGCTGCCCACCCGGCTCAGCGGCAACATCACCTTCATCTCCCGCGTTCCCGAGCGGGCGGAACTGCTGCTCGGCTCGGACCGCCGCGGCATCGTGGCGCTCAGCCTGGTCAACGGCACACAATACAACGTGGTCCAGGAAGAGAAGAACGGAGAAGACCGGACCTACGCCAGCCGGATGGACGAGAACGGCAACCTCTGGGTTTTCCCGCAACAAGGAAGCCTTTCCTGGTACGACAAGGAGAATCACCGCCTCTGGCCCTTCCTCGGCTCGGAAGTCCGGCAGGGATGGAATTCCGAAACGGGCATCACCTCCTTCCTGGTGGACCGGCAAGGCAATCTCTGGATCGGATCGAACTGGGGCGGACTGGAGCGCATCGTCTTCCACCGGGACAACTTTAACCTCCAGTCCATCGACGGCAGCGGAGAAGTGTCGCAGGAAAACAGCGTACGCGCCCTTCTGCGGGACGATTCCGGCACCTTGTACGTGGCCACGGGAGACACGCGCCTGCATGTCTATGACGAGTCTTTCCGCGAGCGCGCATCCTGGCGCCTGGACCGGCCCGCATACTGCCTGGCCCGCGCCCACGACGGCAAGCTGTGGGCGGGAACGCGGGGGGCCGGCCTGCTGGAACTGACCCTGCTGGCCGACGAGCAGATGCGCTACAACCTGGTCCGCCACCCCAAGGACGACTTGTTCTACGGGCCCAACAGCAACGATATTTTCTCACTGCTGGAAGACCCTTCGCACCGGCTCTGGATCGGCACCTTCGATGAAGGTATCGCCTACGTGGATCTGGACGAGACGGAGCGGCTGTTCGTCAGCAAGCGCAACCGGCTCAGCTTCCCGACCGACAGGCGCAACCGCATGCGCTGCCTCGCCCTCAGTCCGGACGGCCAGCTCTATGCCGGAGGACAGATGGGGCTGTTCGTATGCGACCATCCCTTCGGAGAGCCCGAGAACATGCATTTCGAGCGTTTCTCGGAGATCATCGACTACGACATCCAGCACATCCTATTCACCCGGGAAGGAGACCTCTACGCCTGTTCCTATGGCGCAGGCCTCCTCAAGCTGGACAGCGGCCGGCCCGACAGCGATTTCCAGGCCTGGACGGTCGAGGACGGCATGCTGTCCAATTACGTCCTCTCCGCCATCGAAGACGAGGCGGGCAATCTCTGGATCGCCACGCAGGACGGCCTCAACCGACTGAATCCCGAGACCGGGAGCCTCATCAGCTTCCCCTACGACCGCTTCGGGCACGCCCTGCGTTTCAACGCAGGCAGTCCCGCCCGCCTGCGGAACGGCAGCCTCTGCTTCAATACGTCCGCCGGCGTCCTGTATTTCAATCCGATGGAGATCTCGAACGACAATTTCGTCCCGGAACTGCTCGTGCAGGCGGTCTATGTCTCCGGACTCCGCCAGGAGGTGGAGGAGGGCGTCCCGCTGCATCTCCGGCCGACGGACGGCGTCCGTGTCCAGGTGGCGGCCGTGGACCTGACGGCACCGGAGCAGATTCTCTATTCCTATAAACTGGAAGGTCGGGACGAGGACTGGATCCACCTGGGACACCAGCCCCTGGTGAGTCTCGACCCTCTGCGGCCGGGACGTTACACCCTGCGCATCCGTTCGACCAACGGCGGCGGACTGCAGGTGGACAACGAACGGGATCTCGTCATCGTGGTACGCCGCAACCTGCTGCAATCCACCTGGTTCAGCGCCATCATCCTGCTGCTCATCGCGCTGACTGTCTTCCTCTTCACACGACGCTGGGCGCCCGGGAGCGCCAACCATCCGGAGGAGGGAAACCCGCTCCTGCGCGGCCTGCACGGCGACGACCGGCGTTTTGTCGAGTCCTTTACGGACTACCTGGAGGCTCACCTGGATGACGGCGGGTTGGACGTGACACATCTTTGCGAAGGCCTGGGCGTCAGCCGCTCGGTGCTCTTCGACCGCTGCCGCACCCTGCTGGGAACGACACCGGCCACCTACCTGCGCCGCCTCCGGCTGGAGCGTGCAAGGCAGCTCATCCGGGATGGCGGGCGGTCGATGACCGATATCTCTTATGCAGTGGGGTTCAACGACCCCCACTATTTCAGCAAAGCGTTCAAGAAAGAATTCGGCGTCCGGCCGAGCGACTACAAGCAGCAGTCCGACGCCTAGTTGGCCGCGCGCAGCGTGATCACCTGGCCCGGTTCGGTGGCGATGTCGTACAGATGCGCCTCCGGGGCGATGAAGCCGCGCATCGGCGCCTTCTCGCTGATCATCGGGCGGGCGATCTCCTGTACCGCGAAGAGCGGATTGGGATTGGCTCCGGCAGCCGCCTCGGCCAGCCCCTCCCCTGCCAGCGCGTCGTAGGAACGGACACGGAGGTTGCCGCCGATGGTGGAGCGGATCTGTGCTTCCACGATGTGGCCGTCCTTCCAGACCAGCTTCTCGAGCACAAAGCCGCCGCGCGCCCGCAGACCCTCCACGCAGCCGTCCTTCAACGCATCCGGCAGGGCCGGCAGCAGGTGGACGGCCTCGTCGTGGCTCTGCAGGAAGAGCTCGGCGATGCCGGCGCAGCAGCCGAAGTTGCCGTCAATCTGGAACGGAGGGTGCGCGTCGAAGAGGTTCGGATAGGTGCCGCCCGCCATATTGAAGCGGCGGCCCGGCGTGACCAGCGTGAGCTGGTCCGTGATCAATTTGAAAGCGTGGTTGCCGTCCAGCATACGCGCCCAGAGGCAGACCTTCCAGCCCATCGACCAGCCCGTAGAGGCGTCACCGCGCTGGATCAACGTGTTGCGGACGCCCTCCGTGAGCACCGGCGTGCGATACGGGGAAATCTGGTAGCCCGGGTAGAAGCCCCAGAGGTGCGAGACGTGGCGGTGGTTGTCGGTCGGGCTGTCCCAGTCCTCGAACCACTCCTGCAGCTGGCCGTACTGTCCGACCTGCATCGGCGGCAGACGGCGGCGCATCGTCGCCAGGGTGTCGGAGAAGGCCGCGTCGCAGCCGAGGATACCCGCGGCGCGCTCCGTATTGGAGAAGAGGTCGGTCACCAGCTGGTTGTCCATCGTGATACCGGCGAACATATTGGTCTTCAGGTGCGCCGGACGGTTCTCGGGCGAGTCGGACGGGGTCACCACCAGGTAGCCCGTGTTCGGGTCCTCCACCAGGAAATCGACGAAGAACTCGGCAGCACCCTTCATCAGCGGATAGACCTCGGCGAGGTAGGCCTTGTCTCCGTTATAGAGGTAGCGGTCCCAGAGGTGCTGGCACAGCCAGGCGGCGCCGCTCGGCCACAGGCCGCAGTAGGCGTAGTCCAGCGCGCCCGTGATGCGCCAGAGGTCGGAGTTGTGGTGCACCACCCAGCCCCGGCAGCCGTACATGTTGCGGGCGGTGTTTGCGCCCGTCACGGCCAGTTCGCGTATCATCCGCAGCAGCGGTTCGTGCAGTTCCGGCAGGCTGGTCAGCTCGGCCGGCCAGTAATTCATCTCCGTGTTGATGTTGGTGGTGTAGTTGGCGCACCAGGGCGCCATGAGGCTGGCGTTCCAGATGCCCTGCAGATTGGCCGCCTGCGTGCCCGGCTGCGAGCAGCTGATCAACAGGTAGCGGCCGAACTGGAAATAGAGCGACACCAGCTGCGCGTCGTGATTCTCCGCAAAGTTCTTGATGCGCTCGTTGACCGGCGCGTCAGGTACGCCCGACGGGGCGAATTCCAGCTTCACGCGGCCATACTGCGCCTGATAGGCGGCGACATGGGCGGCAAGCGCCTGGACGTATTTCTTCGAGCTGTTCTTCATGGACGCGGCGTTGCGCGCGTACGGATCGGCGTTCACCGTCTTGTAGTCCACGAAGTTGGTGGCCAGCGCGATGTGGAGCAGGAGCTCCGTGGCGCCTTCGACGCGGAGCGTCTCGTCGGTCGCCGTCACCTTGCCGCCCTTGGCCGTGGCCTTGAGGTCGTTGACATAGCGGATGGCGCCCGGGATGCCGCCCTTCTCGGCCCCCTGCCCCTCCAGGCGTAGCTGATTCCTGGCCGGCACGCTCACCTTCGTGTCCTTCATCGGCGTGGTGAACGACAGCTCGCAGTTGAGTGCCTTGGGCTGGGAGACCGTCAGACGCACGATGATGAGGTTGTCGGTGAAGGACGCGAACGCCTCCTCGACATATTCCACTCCGTCCACTTTGTAGCTGGTCCGGACCACGGCGCGCTCGAGGTCGAGCTCGCGGCGATAATCCGTCACCTCACCCTTGCGCTCCGGGAAGGCGATCTTAACCGAACCGGCGGTCTGGTACGACATCTCCTCGCCCACCGGCGAGAGGAAGTTCTCGTCGCCGAGCTTCTGGGCTTCCTCATACTCTCCCGCAAAGATCAGGTCGCGGACCTTCTGCAAGTTCTTCAGACCGTTGGGGTTCCAGTTCTCATACGGGCCGCCCGTGGAGATGGTCTCCTCGTTGAGCTGGATCTCCTCGGTGTCCGTGCCGCCGAAGACCATCGCGCCGATGCGGCCATTGCCGACCGGCAGGGCCTCCTCCCAGTAGGAAGCGGGCTTGTCGAACCAGAAAACATTCGTGGAAGGCTGGGCCTGCAGCGCCGCCATCGCGGCCGCCAGACCAAGCAACAGAGTGAGCAATTTTCTCATATAGATGGTATTAATTGGTGTTATCGGTATGGGTATTGTCCGGATACCGGACGGTGAAGCAGGCGCCGCCGAGGGTGAAGGAGCGGGAGTAGAAGATGGTGGCGCCGCAGCGCTCCAGGATGCTCCGGCTGATGGCGAGGCCCAGGCCGGAACCGCCGTTCTTGGTGGTGAAGTTCGGGGTGAAGAGCTTCTCGACGTTCTCGTCGGACACGCCGGGACCGTTGTCCTCCACGACGACGTCCCAGAAGCCGTTCTCCACGCTCTTGCGCAGCGAGACGCGGATCTGCCCCTCGGGCGCATCCCCGATGGCCTGCACGGCGTTGCCGAGCAGGTTCACGAACACACGCGTGAGCTGCGGTTTCGGACCCCGGATGGTCACGTCGGACAGCCCGAGGTATTCGAAGCGGATGTTCTCCCGGTTGTCGAACATCGAGATTTCCTCGTGCAGCAGCTTGTCCAGCGCGATCTGCGTCGGCTCCTCCGTGTACAGTTTGGCGAAGGTGGAGAACTCGTTGGCCGTGTCGGTCAGGATGTCGATGTGGTCCAGGATCACCTGGCTGGCCTCCTCGAAGCGGTCCTGCCACGCCGGATCGCCCTTCTGCTTGAGGCGGATGACCCGCTGGAGCTGGAGCTTCATCGGCGTGAGCGGGTTCTTGATCTCGTGCGCCACCTGGCGCGCCATGCCGCTCCAGGCCTTGTCGCGCTCGGCCTGCGCCAGTTTGCGCGAGCTCTCGGACAGTTCCGTGACCATGCGGTTGTAGGCCTGCACGATGGACGTGATCTCGTCGTCGCGGTCGTAGTTGATGTACTCGAGCGAATCCAGGTCGGCGCTGGCCATCTTGGAGCTCATCTCGCTCAGCGGCTTGAACATCCGGTCCACGATCCGGGACACCATGAAGAGCGCCATCAGCAGGAAGAGCAGGAAGAGCGAGATGATCGTCACGGAGTGCATCACCGCATCCTCCTCGAAGTCGTAGGTATCCTCGTTGTACGGCGAGCAGAGAATGGCCACCATCGAGCCGTCCGAGGCGAACAGCGGGGCGTACATGCTGTAGAATTTCTGCATCCCGATCCGCTCCTGCTGGATGTAATGGCGGCGGTTCCGGTACAGGATGTTGTAGTAGGCCGTGCCGTCCATCCGCTCCGTAACCATCCATTGCTCGAAGACCATCGGGGTCGTGGTCATCATCAGCCGCCCCGTAGGCGTGTAGAGCGTAATGTCGGAGCCGGTTTCCTTGCCCACGCGCTCCATCAGGGCGCGCAGCTGCTGCCAGTTGATGCCGGAGGCGCTTTCGGCCTCCTGCAGGCCCGTATCCATCATCGCCACGATGGAGCCGATCTTGTCGGACATCACCGTCTGGCGGTTGCTGTTGTTGCGCGAATAGACGAAGAGCACGCTCACCAGCGCCATGACGAGCAGGGTGAGCAGCAGCGACGTGAGCAGGATCAGGGAGATCCGGGACTTGAAGTAGGACTGCTGGAACATGACCGGCCGCGGCCGGCGCAGAACCGAGATCGAAAGGGCCAGGAAGGCCAGCAGCGCCACCAGGACGCCCGCCATGATGTAGGACAGGACGCCCACGCTCGCGCGTGAAATCACCACGGCCTCCCCTTCGCCGACCACATACATGAAATGCGTGTAACCGTCCGACTGGGAACGCCCGCTCTCGGAGGCGTAAAGCTGCAGGTACAGCGCGTCGTCCAGGCGCGTGGGATAGGCGTAATTGCCCTTGTAAGCCTTGATGTCACGGCCGCCGTAGCGGGCGAAGGAGTAGCCCGACGGCAGGTTCACCTGCCCCGGCGGCGAGAAGCCGAAGATGCCCGCGTAGCCGCTTCCGCCCCGGCTTTCGCGCTGCTCCAGCCGGACCAGCACGCGCGACACAGTACCCTCTTCCGAGACGTAGAAGAACACGCCGACGTAGTACGGGCGTCCGTTCTCATGGCGCGCATACAGGAAGCGGGAATTCTCGGCGATGGGGACGCCGTTCTCCAGCATCCGGCTGAATTCGGCGGCGGCTTCGCGCGTATTGTTGTATTCGTTGAAGACACGCGTGGAGACCAGGTAGTCCCGGTCGGCGCCGGAGAAGTAGTAATCCGACAGGCGGCTTTGGATGGACTGCTCCGTGCCCTGGAAATGCGAGAGCGCGGACAGGATCATGTCGTCGGCGATCTGCGCCTCCATCCGCCGCAGGCGGAGTTCCAGCGCGATATCCCGGTCGAACGTGAGCCGGGTGGCCAGCAGGCCCAGGCGGTCCTGTTCCTTGCGGAAGCCCAGCACGCCGGCCGTGACGACCAGGTAAGTCGCCACCAGCACGGAGTACACCACGCGGCCGGTCAGCGAGAAGGCGTCGA
This sequence comes from Bacteroidales bacterium, assembly GCA_017960585.1. Classification (GTDB taxonomy): domain Bacteria; phylum Bacteroidota; class Bacteroidia; order Bacteroidales; family UBA932; genus Cryptobacteroides. Next base: position 9,396 of record JAGCYX010000088.1, on the reverse strand, counting down.
AATAACGCCTTTCCCGCCGCCTCAGGGCAGGCGCCGCCAGCTGCAGCAGCAGCGGCACGCTGATCAGCAGCGAGATGAAGGACAGGTATACGAGTACGCAGAAAGGCGACAGCTGCCCGAGCTTATAGATTTCCAGCGAGAAGCCGGAATTGAGGGCGATGCTCCGCAGGGCCACCAGGGAATACACGATGATTCCGGCCACCAGCACGAAGACCAGGGCGAGCACCGCGAGCCGGCGCGGGCGGGTGTTCATCCACGCCCACAGTTTCCGGCGGACCATGTAAGCGCAGCCGGCGCACATCAGGATGGCCAGGTTGATGAGGATCACCGCGCCCAGCGAATACAGCACGTCTCCGCCCGCATACAGCATCGGCGAGAAGAGCAGGACGCGGCTGCCCGAGAAACGGCCCCAGAAATACAGGCCGGACAAGAGGAGCAGGACGCCCAGGGTCACGCACAGGTAGCGCCGGGACGTGCGCTTCGACGACAGGAACAGCAGGAACGACAGCAGGAAACCCGCGACGGAGATCCACAGCAAGGGGGAAGCCTCCCGGCCGGAAGCCATCAGCGACTCCAGCAGAATCTTGAACTGCGGCCGACCCTCCACGGAAACGACCGCGCCGCCGCTGGTGGACAGCGGCCGGATGGAATAGCGCCGCTGTACGTGCAGGCGGCGGTTGATCCGCCCCATGCCGACGTTCGGCATACCGTCCATGACCTGCAGGCCGGCCAGCACCCGGACGTCGCCCTCCCCGACCCATTTGGCCAGGTACCAGCTGAAACCCAGGTTGTGGAAGGCCAGCGAATCCGTGACCTGCAGGAACGGCGATTCCGCCGCGATGCGGGGATCCGCGACGAAGGGCACGTACACCCGCTGGTTGATATTGTCGTTGGAGACGGGGAACTCGTGGCACCAGGACTGGAGCGTGTCGCTGCAGTAGCGGTAGAGCACGAAATCCTCCGGCACGCCGTCCAGCTGCATCCACTCCTCCGGATCCTGCGCCAGCGCGCGGGCAGCGAACTCGTCCAGCCGGGCTATGCGGCCGGCCAGCACGCGCTCCACGCGCCGGGCCTCGCGGGCGGGGTCGCCCAGCGCGCGCGTGTCGCGCAGCGACGAGATGAACGCCGCCACGGCGAGTACGATCAGCGCCACGGCGATCCACTCCCGGCTATTTCGTTTCCAGATCATTCGTGATGGTACGGCTCTCCGCGCAATATGGTGAATGCCCGGTACAGTTGTTCTGCAAAAATCGTTCTCACAAGCTGATGCGAGCAGGTCATCTTCGACAGGGACAATTTCCCGTCCGCACGGGCGTAGACCGCCTCCGAGAATCCGTAGGCCCCGCCGATCACGAACACCAGGTCGCGGCCCGAGCGCGCCATGCGCCCGCCCAGCCAGTCCGCGAATTCCACGGAACGGTACTCCCGGCCGCGCTCATCCAGCAGCACCACCTCGTCCGAGGGGGTCAGCTGACGGAGGATCAGGTCCCCCTCGCGCTGCTTGATCTGCTCGCGCGACAGGGACGACACGCCCTTCAGTTCGGGGATCTCCTTCAGCGCAAACGGGACATAGTGCTCCAGCCGGGAAACATACATCTCCAGGCCTTCCCGCACCCACGGAATATCCGTCTTGCCGACCGTAACCAAAGTGATTCGCATTCAACTACAAATATAATAATGTGGCTCGGAATTTGCAATCATTCCGGACGTGCAACGCTTGCTTACGATCGTGGCAGTGCTCCTGCCCCTGCTCTTCTGCGGACGCCTCTCGGCCCAGCCCGCAGGGTATGACGTTTTCATCCCCATCAGCAAATACATGGCGCAGGGGAACGCCGACAACCTGTCCGCCTGGTTCGACGACAACCTCGAAATCGCCGTGACCAGCCAGAGCAGCAACGCCAGCAAGGCCCAGGCCCGGCAGATCGTCAAGAGCTTCTTCGAGAACCATACGCCGCGCTCCTTCGAGGTCAACCACACGGCCGGACGCGACAATATGAAATATGCCCTCGGAACACTCAACGCCGGTGGGGAGACATACTCCGTCACCATTTTCGTGAGCTCCAAGGGCAAATCCTACAAGATACAGCAGCTCAAAATCGAGCAGCAGCAGTTGTAGCTTAGGCGCGGCCGCCGTAGGAACGGTCTGCGGTGTTGACGTTGATCTTCTCGCCCGTCTCAATGAACAGCGGAACCATCACCTTGGCGCCGGTCTCGAGGGTAACTTCCTTGAGGGCGGAGGTGGAGGCGGTGTTGCCCTTGACGGCAGGCTCGGAATACGTGACCTCGAGGGTGACGTAGGTCGGAAGCTCGCAGGTGAGGCAGCGCTCTTCGCCCACCACGAACATCATTTCGACGTGCTGGCCTTCCTTCATCAGGTCGGCGTTCTCGACGAGGTCCTTCTGGAGCAGGATCTGCTCGTAGGTCTCCTCATGCATGAAATTGAAACCGTCCTCCTCGGCATAGAGGAACTGGTAGGGACGGCGCTCGACCTCGATCGTCTCGATCTTCATGCCGGCGGTGAAGGTGTTCTCCAGGATGTTGCCATTCTCCAGGTTGCGGAGTTTGGTCTTCACGAAAGCAGGGCCCTTGCCCGGCTTGACGTGCTGGAACCAGACGATCTGGCACGGCTTGCCGTTGTACTTGAGGAAAAGGCCGTTCTTGAAATCAGCTGTTGTTGCCATAAAAATATCTCTTGATTTGTTTGAATTTGCTTAATCCGGGCAAATTTAAGGATTTGCATCAACTATTGCAAATTTTTGATGGCGGCGGCCACCTCTTCCAGCAGCCATTTCGGCGTGGAAGTGGCCCCGCACACGCCCACGAGGTCGTCCGGACGGAACCACTCGCGGCGCAGGGCGGCGGCCGAACCGATGTGCCAGGTGCGGATGTTTGCGCCCCGGCACAGCTCGCAGAGGACCTTGCCGTTGGAGCTGTCCTTGCCGGCCACGAACACGATGGCGTCGTGCTTATGCGCGAACTCCGAGAGTTCCCGGTGGCGGGAGGCGACCTGCTGGCAGATGGTGGCGTGGACCTTCAGGGAGGCGCCCGCCATCATGCCCGCCAGGTACTGCTGGATGCGCATGTAGCCCTCCGGGCTCATGGTGGTCTGGGAGAAGAGTTCGATGTCGCGGTAGGTCCGCAGGGTCCTGTCGGCGATGCGGTCGCGCAGCTGCTCCAGGTTCTCGACAACGGTCACGCCGCCGTCCACCTGGCCGACCAGGCCCAGCACCTCGGGGTGGCCGATCTTGCCGAAGAGGACGATCTGCCCCTCCACGGGGGCCAGGCGCTGGCGTGCTTCGCGGATCTTCTTTTGCAGGCCCAGCACCACCGGGCAGGTGCAGTCCACGATCTTGAAGCCCAGCTCCTCCGCACGTTTGTACACCTGCGGCGGTTCGCCGTGCGCCCGGATCAGCAGGGGCGCTCCGTCCACCGGGTCGCGCATCTCCCGCAGGTCCTCCGTATCGATGGTCACCAGCCCGCGCCCCTGCAGGCGTGCGAGCTCTTCTTCGTTGTGCACGATGGCACCGAGGGAATACAGGCGGCCTTTCTGGTCAAGCAGTTTCTCGGCCGTGCCGATGGCCCGGATCACGCCGCCGCAGAATCCGGAATGAGGATCGATCTCGACTTGCATCACCCAATCTCCTCCGGCGCATCCAGCAGGCCGAACTTCCCGCGGATGAGGCCCTCGGCCCAGGCCACTTCCTCCGTGAGACCCATGTCGGAATTGTTCAGCTCGAAGGCGTCCTCCGCCCGCCGCAGCGGGGAGGTCTCGCGGTGCGAGTCGATGTAGTCGCGCTCCTGGAGGTTCTTCATCACTTCCTCGAAGACAGGATGCTCGCCCTTGCTCACCAGCTCGTCGTAGCGGCGCTGTGCGCGCACTTCGGGGCGGGCGGTCATGAACACCTTGACCTCGGCGTTCGGGAAGACGGTGGTGCCGATGTCGCGGCCGTCCATGATAACGCGGCCGGAGGCGGCGAAGGCGTGCAGGCGGTCATCCACCCAGCTGCGCACATAGGGCACCGCCGCAATCGGGCTCACCTGCGAGGAAACCTCCATCGTGCGGATTTCCTTCTCGATGTTGCGGTCGCCCATGAAGAGCACGGTCCCCTGCCCGAAGTGCAGGTCCAGGCCCTCCAGCGCCTTCTCCAGGGCCGGATCTATGGTATTGTCCGGGGCAATCAGCCCCTGCTCCTGCGCAAAGAGGGTCACGCCGCGATACATCGCGCCGGAGTCCAGGTACAGAAAATCGAAATGTTTTGCTATCAGCCGCGCAAAGGTGCTCTTCCCGGTGGAAGAATAGCCGTCGACAGCAATGGTAATGTCAGGAATGCGCATAAAGGTTCAGTTTCAGTATGGAATACAAATATACCGTTTTTTGGTGTCATCTGCAACGTCTGGGATCCTTTGCTATTTTAGCGGAAATCCTTAAATTTGTAAACTATGTCAGACTACGTCGTATCAGCACGCAAATATCGTCCTGACTCCTTCGAATCCCTGATCGGACAGGACAACATCGCGCGGACCCTCAAGAACTCGATCCAGCGCGGGCAGCTCGCGCATGCATATCTTTTCTGCGGCCCCCGGGGCGTGGGCAAGACGAGTGCGGCGCGCATTTTCGCCAAGACCATCAACTGCTCGAATCCCGGACCGGACCTGGAGCCCTGCGGGGAGTGCGACTCCTGCCGCTCGTTCGCCGAGGGGCGTTCGTACTGCATCCACGAGCTGGATGCGGCGTCCAACAACGGCGTGGAGGACATCAAGGCGCTGATGGACCAGGTGCAGATTCCGCCGCAGGTGGGACGCTATTCGGTGTACATCATCGATGAGGTTCACATGCTGTCGCAGTCGGCTTTCAACGCCTTCCTGAAGACGCTGGAGGAGCCGCCGGCACACGCCATCTTCATCCTGGCGACGACGGAGAAGCACAAGATCCTGCCGACCATCCTGAGCCGCTGCCAGACCTACGATTTCAACCGCATCGGGGTGCCGGATATCGTCCGCAACCTGCGGGACATCGCGGGCAAGGAGGGGATCACGGTGGACGACGAGTCGCTGCACGTGATCGCCCACAAGGCGGACGGCGCGATGCGCGATGCGCTGACGCTGTTCGACCAGATGGTGGCTTTCTGCGGGACGGAGTTGCGTTATGACGACGTGGTGCGCAATCTGGGGGTGCTGGACTACGAGTTCAGTTTCCGCCTGGTGGACGCCTGCCTGGCAGGCGATTACGCGACGGCGCTGCTGATCTTCGACGAGATTCTGTCGAAGGGTTTCAATGCGCAGCATTTCGTGGCGGCGCTGAGTACGCATCTGCGCGATCTGCTGGTGAGCCGCACGGGCGGCCTGGAGGCGCTGCTGGATCTGCCGGATTCGCTGCGGGCGCGTTACAAGGACCAGGGGGAGCGCTGCAGCGTCAAGTGGCTGTACGACGCCCTCGGCGTCACGACCTCCTGCGAGGCCGGTTATCGCGCAGCCACTAATCCTAGATTACACATCGAATTCGCGCTGATGAAGTTAGCGTTCTTGAATAATACTCCTGTTGCGTTGACTTCGGCCGAACCTTCTGCGTCGCGGCGTGCTGCGGCACCCCCGCAGAACTTCGCGCAAAGCGGGACGTCTAATGAGGCTGCTGGTCGCTCTGCAGCGGGCGGTGCTTCTAAGAAGAAGAAGGCGTCATCGTTGAGTTTGAGTGCGTTGATGGACGAGGATGAACCGGAGGTGATGCCGGCGTCGGGGCCGGAGGCGGCTGCGGAGAAGCCGGAGGGGCTGCCGGAGGACGGCGTGCTGGCCGGGAAGTGGAAGGAACTGGCGGGGATGTATGCCAGCCAGCCGCGCCTGGCGAACGCCCTGTCGAACGCCAACCTCGACTTCCGCGAAGAGGACGGCCGCAAGGTAGTGGCCTTCACCGTGACCAACGAAGCCCAGAAGAAGTGGATCGAAGATCGCATCCTGCGCGACCTGGAGGGCAAATTCGCCCGCCTGACGGGCTGCGGCAAGATCCGCCTGGAGCCGACCGTCCCGCCCGAAGAGGAGCAGGAGAAGAAGATCTATATGCCCTCCGAGAAAGCGGAGGACCTGATGAGCAAAAACGAAGAAGTCCGCAATCTCGTGATTGACCTCGGACTGGATATCAAATAGTCCCCGAAATGAAACTGCGCTGCGAGAATCTGGTCAAGAAATACGGCGTCCGCACGGTCGTCAAGGGCGTGTCGATGGAAGTGGAACAAGGCGAAATCGTCGGCTTCCTCGGCCCCAACGGCGCCGGCAAGACCACCAGCTTCTATATGATCACCGGACAGATCGTCCCCAACGACGGCCGCGTCTTCCTGGATGACGAAGAGATTACCGGTCTGCCGATGTATCAGCGGGCCCAGAAAGGTATCGGCTACCTTCCGCAGGACGCTTCCGTGTTCCGCAAGATGAGCGTCGAGGACAACATCGTGTCCGTGATGGAGATGCGGGGCATTCCGCGCCCGGAGCGCGAAGCCCGGCTGGAGTCGCTGATCGACGAGTTCAACCTCTCCAAGGTGCGCAAGTCGCTGGGCATCCAGCTCTCCGGCGGCGAACGGCGGCGTTGCGAGATCGCTCGCGCCCTGGCCATCGACCCGAAGTTCATCCTGCTCGACGAACCCTTCGCGGGCGTGGACCCGATCGCCGTCGAGGATATCCAGTACATCATCGCCAAGCTCAAATACCGCAACATCGGCGTCATCATCACCGACCACAACGTCGGCGAGACCCTCGCCATCACCGACCGCGCCTATCTGCTCTACGAAGGCACGATCCTGCAGCAGGGCACCCCTGCGGAACTGGCCGCAGACGAGGACGTCCGCACCAAGTATCTTGGCTCCGGCTTCGTCCTCAAGCGCTCCGTCTCCGTCGAGCGCGCCCGCGCGGAATACGAGCGACAACCCCGATAATCAGCAGTTCCGTCCACAAAAACGGCTTGTTTTGTGGACGGCGAGCAGAAAAATGACCTCCCATCCACAAATACAGCCCTTTTTGTGGACGGGAGAGTTCGGAGCGAAGCGACGCAGGGGGTCTGGGGGGTTACCCCCCCCAGCATTATAGGTTTACGTAGGTACGGACGTCGTCCGCGGAGACGGGGTCGCCGCCGAGGATGAGGAGGCGGTCGACGACGTTGTCCAGTTCGCGGATGTTGCCGGGCCAGTGCTTCTGCTTCAGGAGCTCCACGGCCTCGGGCGAGAACTTGCGCGGCTTGTTGCCGTCGGCGTACTTCGCCAGGAAGAAGTCGATCAGGCGCGGGATGTCGTCGCGGCGCTCGTCCAGCGACGGCACGCGCACCACGATCACGCTCAGGCGGTGGTAGAGGTCCTCGCGGAAAGTACCCTTCTCGATCTCCTTCGCCAGGTCCTTGTTGGTCGCGGCGATCACGCGCACGTCCACCTCGATGTCCTTGTCGGAACCCACGCGGGAGAGCTTCTTCTCCTGCAGCACGCGCAGCACCTTGGCCTGTGCGGCCAGCGACATGTCTCCGATCTCGTCGAGGAAGAGCGTGCCGCCGTCAGCCTGCTCGAACTTGCCCTTGTGCTGCTTGATGGCCGAGGTGAAGGAACCCTTCTCGTGGCCGAACAGCTCACTCTCGATCAGCTCGGAAGGAATGGCCGCGCAGTTCACCTCCACGAACGGCATCGCGCTGCGGTTGCTCAGCTGGTGAAGGTTGCGCGCCACCAGCTCCTTGCCGGAGCCGTTGGGGCCGATGATCAGCACGCGCGCGTCGGTCGGCGCCACCTTCGCGATCATATCACGGATAAGCTGCATCGGAGCGGACTCGCCGATCATGTCGGCACCGTAGACCTTCTTCTTGAGCGCCTTGTTCTGCGTGGTCAGCGTCACGCGCTCCGAGGCGTTCTTGATGGTGATCAGGATGCGGTTCAGGTCCAGCGGCTTCTGCACGAAGTCGAAGGCGCCCTTCTTGATGCACTCCACGGCCGTTTCGATGTCGGCGTGGCCGGAAATCATCACCACAGCACTGTCCAGGCCCATCTCCATGAGCTTCCCGAGCACCTCGACCCCGTCCATGCCGGGCATCTTGATGTCGCAGAAGATCACGTCGTACTTCTCCTTCTCCACCTGCTGGAGCCCCGCGGCTCCGTCTTCGGCGGTGTCGACTTCGTAGCCCTCGTCGGTGAGGATTTCCCCGAGCGAATTGCGGATGGCCCGCTCGTCGTCTATAATCAGAACTTTCATCTCTTTACTATTAGATCCCCGGTCGAGCCGGGGATGACGAATAAAACCGGATGACTAGCTATCCAATTTCCGCGCCATTCGCGAGGACTTCCTGCGGCGTGATGAAACGCATCGCGCCGTCGCCCTGCTTCGCCATCAGGATCATGCCGCGGCTCTCGATGCCGCGGATGATGCGGGGCTGCAGGTTCGCCAGGATGCAGATCTGCTTGCCCACCATCGCCTCGGGCGTGTAGTACTCGGCGATGCCGGACACGATGGTGCGGCGGTCGATGCCGGTGTCGATGGTAAGCTTGAGCAGTTTGTCGGTCTTCGGGACGCGCTCCGCCTCCAGCACCGTGGCCGTGCGGATGTCCATCTTCGCGAAGTCGTCGAAGGTGCACTCCGCCTTCTGCGGCGCCACCTGCTTCGCGGCTTCGGCCTTGGCGGCCGCCTCACGCTCGGCGCGGATGCGGTCCAGGCGGTCCAGCTGCTTCTGGATGGCGTCGTCCTCGATCTTGGCGAAGAGCAGCTCCGGCTCGCCCAGCTGGTGGCCGGCAGGCAGCACCTGCGGACGGCCGAGCACCTCCCAGTCGAGGCCGGAACCCAGCATCTCCCGGAGCCGCTTCGCGGCGAACGGGGTGAAGGGCTCGAAGGCGATCGCGAGATCCGCGCAGATCTGCAGGGAGATGTTGAGGATGGTCGCGGTGCGGTCCAGGTCGGTCTTGGCGACCTTCCACGGCTCCGTGTCGGAGATGTATTTATTGCCCACGCGGGCGATGCCCATCGCATCCTTGAGCGCCTCGCGGAACTTGAAGCCTTCGATGTTCTTCTCCATCGACGCCTTCAGCGCCGGAATCTCCGCCAGCACCTCCTTGTCGATGTCCTCCAGGGCGCCGCAAGCAGGCACCTTTCCGCCGAAGTATTTGTGCGTCAGCACCATGGCACGGTTCACGAAGTTGCCGAAGATGGCCACGAGCTCGCTGTTGTTACGCTGCTGGAAGTCCTTCCAGCTGAAGTCGTTGTCCTTGGTCTCCGGGGCGTTGGCCGTGAGCACGTAGCGCAGCACGTCCTCCTTGCCCGGGAAATCCTGCAGGTACTCGTGCGCCCAGACCGCCCAGCCGCGAGAGGTCGAGATCTTGTCCCCCTCGAGGTTCAGGAACTCGTTGGCCGGGACGTTGTCCGGCAGGACGTAGCCGTCGCCGTAGG
>JAGCYX010000087.1 GCA_017960585.1 Bacteroidales bacterium | reverse complement strand
TTTAGGTTTAATTATTTAACAACAGATTCACAATGGCTGTTAAAATTCGTTTACAGCGCCACGGTAAGAAGAATTTCGCATTCTTCCACATTGTAGTGGCGGATTCGCGCTCCCCGCGCGATGGTCGTTTCATCGAGCAGATCGGCTCTTACAACCCCAACACCAACCCTGCGACAATCGTTCTCAACTCCGAGCGCGCTCTTGCCTGGCTGAAGGTGGGTGCCGAACCGACCCTCACCGCTCGCCGCATTCTCTCCTACGAGGGTGTTCTCCTTCGCCACCACCTCGACGGCGGTGTCGCCAAGGGCGCTCTGACCCAGGAGGCTGCTGACAAGAAGTGGAACGACTGGAAGGCTCAGCGTGACGCCAAGCTCGAGGCCAAGGTTTCCGGCATCAAGAATGCCGCCATCGAGGCCAAGAAGGCTGCCAAGGCTGAGGAGACCAAGGTCAACGAGGCTCGCGCCGAGGCCCTCGCCAAGAAGGCCGCGGAGGCTGCTGCCGCCGCGAAGGCTGAGGCCGAAGAGGCCGCTGCCGAGGCTGCCGAGGCCGCCGATGAGGCTGCCGCCGAGGCTCCTGCGGAGGAGGCTGCAGAGGCTCCCGCCGAGGCATAATGCTCCAGATCGCCAAGATTCTTAAATCCAACGGCACCGATGGCGGCCTCCTGATCGGAGTGCGCGACATCGAGGTCGGGCAGATCGACCTTCAGGAACCGGTGTTCATCGAATTCGATGGACTGCCGGTTCCCTTTTTTATCCAGGACCTCCAGCAGCGGGGCACCTCCAAGGCCATCATTCATCTGAACGACATCAACTCCCTGGCGGACGCCGAGGAGGTCGTCGGCCGCGCCGTGTACATCGAAGGCGAATGGGAGGAGGAAGAGGAACTGGATTTCACCGGCTGGACCCTGCTCAACCGCGGCGTCCGGGTCGGCACCGTCACCGGCATGGAACCCATCCCCGGAAATCTCTGTCTGTATGTCGGCGACGCCCTGGTCCCCCTGCACGAGGATCTCATCCTTTCGGCGGATTCCGCCACCCGCACCCTCGACCTCGACCTCCCGGAGGGATTGCTTTAATTTTTCCGTATCTTTGTGCTGATGGAAGCGCCGCTCGTCAGTATCGTCATCGTCTGCATGAACCGCCTGGACATCCTGTACCCCTGTCTGGAAGGGTTGCGGGCGCATACTTCCGTGCCCTGCGAGACCTTCGTGGTGGCCTACCGCTTCAGCCCGGAGAACCTGGCCAAGGCGCAGGCGGATTTCCCCTGGGTCAGCTGGGTGGTCAGCGACGAGCTGCGCGGCTTCAGCGAGAACAACAACCTCGCTCTCCGGCAGGCCCGCGGCCGCTACTGCTTCGTCGTCAACGACGACACTGAGATACACGAAGACGTGATCGGCGCTCTGGTGAAGGACTTCGAGCAGCTGCCGCCGGACGCGGCCATCGTGAGCCCGCGGCTGCTGAACGCCGACGGCTCCCTGCAGCTCTGCGGCCGTCCGCCCTATCCGGCGCGTTACTATGTCCTGCAGCAGTGGCACCTGCACAAGGAGCCCGTCGACAACACCGTCGGCAAGACCCCGCTCTTCGGCGAAGTCTTCCCGACTTTCAACATCTCCGGCGCCGCCTTCCTGATCAAGACCAACATCTTCCGCGAACTCGGCTGGTTCGACGAGACCTACTTCTTCACGCCGGAGGACATCGCCCTGTCCACGCTGGCGCGGAAGAAGGGCTACGGCGTCTATGTGGACCGCGCGGTCGCCATCACCCACAAGTGGCGCACCACCGCCACGCGCATCGCCACGGCCATCCGCCCGGCGGCCGTCCGGGGCTCGCTGATCTTCTTCAGCGGCGGCTCGGGCCTGAAATACTTCCTGCTGGCGCTGCCGGTCTGGCTGGCGGAAAGCAGCAAGCGTGCCAAGGCCGCCTGGAAGCTGCGCCGCAACCCCTCGGAGGAGAACCGCATCGCGTGGGAGACCTTCCGCAACATCAGCCGCAACATCTTCACCCGGCAGACGCCCAAACAGATCTTCTTAAAGTACTACCATGGCTAAGGTCCTCGTTGTCATTGTCACCTACAACGCGCTGAAATGGATCCAGAAGTGCCTGCGGAGCGTGGAGAAATCCTCGCTGCCCGCCGACGTGCTCGTGATCGACAACGGCTCCACCGACGGCACCGTCCCCCTGATCCGCACCGACTTCCCCCGGACGCGCATCATCGAGACGGGGGAGAATCTCGGCTTCGGCGCGGCCAACAACCGGGGCCTGCGCATCGCGCACGACGAGTGCTACGATTTCGCGTACCTGCTGAACCAGGACGCCTGGCTGCAGAAGGACACGCTGGAGAAGCTCGTGGCGGCGCACAAGCCGGAATGGGGCGTCCTCAGCCCGATGCAATTGAATGCGGGCGGCAAGCGCGACAAGCGCTTCAACAAGAAATGCGGGAAATACATCAACTCGGCCATGGGGGGCTATCATACTGACACCCTGGTGGTTGAGGTGCCTTTCGTGATGGCGGCGCACTGGCTCGTGAGCCGGGAGGCCATCGCGACCGTGGGCGGCTTCTCGCCGGCCTTCACGCAGTATGGCGAAGACGACAACTGGATCCACCGCCTGCACTGGCACAAGCTGCACTGCGGCGTGGTGCCGGCCGCGAGTGCCGTGCACGACCGCGGCGGCCGCCGCCTGCCCTACGAGAAGAAGATGCGGCTCAAGTGCGTCGCCGCCGTGGTCAAGGTCTCCGACCCCAACCGCAACTGGCGCTGGATGCGCATCCGCGAGGTGCTGGAGCTCGTCGGGATGGGAATCAAGAACATCTCCGCCATCCCCTGGCGCTTCATCAAGGAATTCAACGCCCGGCTCCCGGAGCTGAAGGAGCTCCGCGACGCCTCGATGGAGCGCGGTGCTTTTTTGTTAAAATAACGGATTGCTGAGTATCAGGTATTTACAAAATGACTCCGGGCAAAAATACCCGGAGTCATTTTATAACTCGTTGATAATCAATTGTGGCTTTTTCTGGCGCAGTACGGACACCCCTCGGCGCCGGAGCAGCCGGCGCATTTCCCGGCATCGCAGCCGCAGCTGCCCGCCCCGCCGGCACGGCGCCAGGCGCGGATGGCGATCACCAGGGCGGCGGCCACGAGCAGGAGGACGATGAGGGTCGGCAGGTTCATAACACACACTACATAAAGAGACCTGCCACCAGATAGGCCAGCCAGGCCACCACCCAGGCGACGATACATTGGAACAGAACCACCCACCCGGCCCATTTGGCGCCGAGTTCGCGCTTGACCGCGGCGATGGCGGCCACGCAGGGCGTATAGAGCAGGCAGAACGCCAGCATCGGGATGGCGGTCAGCGCCGTCAGCGACGCGGTCACGTTCAGCACTTCGAGGGTTGCAACAACGCTCTCCTTCGCCAGGAAACCGGTCACGAGCGCCGTCACCACGCGCCAGTCACCCAGCCCGAGCGGCTGGAACAGCGGCGCGAGCACACCCGCCACCGCGGCCAGCATGCTGTTCTCGGCGGGCACCAGCTGGAAGCGGAAATCGAAGCTCTGCAGCACCCAGATGACGATGGAGGCGATGAAGATTACCGTGAACGCCCGCTGCAGGAAGTCTTTCGTCTTATCCCAGAGCAGGTGCCCCACGTTCTTCGCGCCCGGCAGACGGTAGTTCGGCAGTTCCATCACGAAGGGAGCCGCTTTCTGGCTGCCCGGCAGCAGGCGGCCGATCAGCGCCACCGCGATGCCCACCAGGATGGCGGACAGATAGAGGATCACCAGCACCAGCCCCCCGTGGCCCGGGAAGAACGCACTCGTGAAGAAGGCGTAGATGGGAATCTTCGCCGAGCAGCTCATGAACGGCGTCAGCAGGATGGTCATCTTGCGGTCGCGCGAGGAAGGGAGCGTGCGGGTGGCCATCACGGCCGGGACGCTGCAGCCGAAGCCGATCAGCAGCGGCACGATGCTCCGCCCGCTGAGGCCGATCTTGCGCAGCAGCTTGTCGGTGACGAAGGCCACGCGCGCCATGTAGCCGCTGTCCTCCAGCATCGACAGGAAGAAGAACAGGATGATGATGATCGGCACGAAGCTGACCACCGTCCCCACGCCGCCGAAGATGCCGTCCACGACGAGCGAACGCACGGCGTCGATGACACCCCAGCGGCCCATCCCGGTGTCCACGACGCCCGCGAGCCACTGGATGCCCCGGTCCAGCAGGTCCTGCAGCGGCGCGCCGAGCACGTCGATGGACAGCCAGATAATACAGGACATAATGATGACGAAAATGGGGATGGCCGTCCAGCGTCCCGTCAGGATGCGGTCGATGCGGCGGCTGCGGAGGTATTCCTTGCTCTCGTGCGGCTTGATGACGGTCTGCTCCGTCAGTTTCCGGATGAAGGCGAAACGCATGTCGGCCATGGCCGCGTTGCGGTCCAGTCCGCGCTCCTGCTCCATCTGCACGATGATGTGCTCCACCATCTCCTTCTCGTTCTGCTGCAGCCCCAGGGCCTTCTCGATCGCGGCGTCGCCCTCGACCAGGCGGCTCGCCGCGAAGCGCAGCGGGATGCCCGCGCGCTCGGCGTGGTCCTCGATGAGGTGCATCACGCCGTGCAGGCAGCGGTGCACCGCCCCGCCGTGGTCGTTCTTGTCGCAGAAGTCCTGGCGGGCCGGGCGCTCCTGGTAGCGGGCCACGTGGACCGCGTGGTCCACGAGCTCCTCGACGCCCTCGTTCTTCGACGCGGAGATGGGCACGACCGGCAGGCCGAGGATTTCCTCCATCTTGTTCACGCGGATGTGGCCGCCGTTGTTGCGGACCTCGTCCATCATGTTGAGTGCCAGCACCATCGGGATGTCCAGTTCCATGAGCTGCATGGTCAGGTAGAGGTTGCGCTCGATGTTGCCCGCGTCCACGATGTTGATGATTCCGCGCGGCTTTTCGTCCAGGATGAAGTTGCGGGAGACGATTTCCTCGGAGGTATAGGGCGACAGGGAATAGATGCCCGGCAGGTCGGTCACGCGCGTGTCGTCGTGGCCGCGGATGACGCCGTCCTTGCGGTCCACCGTCACGCCGGGGAAGTTGCCCACGTGCTGGTTGGAACCGGTCAGCTGGTTGAAGAGGGTGGTCTTGCCGCAGTTCTGGTTGCCCGCGAGGGCGAAAGTCAGTTCCGTCCCGTCCGGGAGCGGATTTTCATGCGACTTGTCATGGTACTTGCCGCCTTCGCCGAAGCCCGGGTGCACGGCGGGATCCACCGATTCCACGGACGTGTCGTCCGCCAGGGTGCGGACCGTTTCCGGCTGTTCTTCAGTCAGTTCGACCTTGATCTGCGCGGCGTCGGCGAGGCGCAGCGTGAGCGCGTAGCCGTTGATGCGTAGCTCCATCGGGTCGCCGAACGGGGCATATTTGATCAGTTTGACGACGGCGCCCGGGATCAGTCCCATGTCCAGAAAATGCTGGCGCAGGACGCCCTTGCCCCCAACTTTGAGAATGACGGCGCTGCCGCCTATGGGAAGTTCTTTCAGTGTCATCACTACCTTCTATCCAAGGTGCAAAGATGGCACGCCCGCGCGACATGCGCAATACCTATTTATGGGGATATAAACGAAAAAAGACAGCCTCTTCCGAAGCTGTCTTTTCTGTGCGGCAGGTGAGACTCGAACTCACACAGGCCAAACGCCCACTACCCCCTCAAAGTAGCGTGTCTACCATTTCACCACTGCCGCATTCTGTTTTGGGACTGCAAAAATAGGGATATTTCTCTAAAACGCAAAAAAATTGTTTAATTTTGTGTGATGATGGATAAGTTCACAAGCAATATGAAGGTCGCGGACCTCGTCGAGGCCAATTACCGCCTGCTCGGCGTGCTGGCCCGCGTGGGAATCGATGGAAGTTTCGGGGAAAAGACGGTCGCCGAGGTGTGCCTCCAGTGCGGCCTGGATCCGGACACGTTGATCCTCCTGTGCGAGGTGTACTCCCAGCCGAACTTCACCCCGACCGTGGAGATGCTGCACCACAGCCACGTGGGGGACATCCTCCGTTACCTGCACCAGTCGCACGACTACTACCTCAGCCGCGCCCTGGTGGCGATGGAATCTGCCATTACGCGCCTGCTGGAGCCTTGCCAGAAGAAGCAGCAGGAAGTGGTCTGGAACTTCTTCCGGGGCTACCAGGTGGAGCTGAAGAACCATTTCGGCTTCGAGGAGGAGGAAGTGATCCCGTATGTGCAGGACCTGATCATCGGACGCCAGCGGAGCGGATTCAGCATCATCCGCTTCGAGGAGAACCATTCCAACATCGACGAGAAGCTCTCCGACTTCAAGAACCTGATCATGAAGTCCCTGCCGGCTTCCTGCAACAAGCTGGCCCGCATCGAACTGCTGCTGCACGTGTTCGCGCTTCAGGAAGACCTGAAATGCCACACCTACATCGAGGACCACATCCTGGTGCCGATGGTGCGCCTGCTGGAGAACCCGCAGCGCTACCGCGAGCAGGCGAAAGCCCGCGTGGAAGAGCCGGAGGAGCACCTGGAGCTGTCGGCGCGCGAGAAGGAGATCCTGGTGAGCGTGGCGCAGGGCCTGCTGAACAAGGAGATCGCCGACAAGCACAACATCTCCATCAACACCGTGATCACGCACCGCAAGAACATCACCCGCAAGACGGGCATCAAGACGGTGCCGGGCCTGACGGTATACGCCATCCTGAACAACCTGATCGACATTTCCGAGATCGAATAATAGTCTATGCTGAAGGTCGAAGCGCCGGGCGGGGCCCGGGAAATCCTGCTGCACGCGTGCTGCGCGCCTTGTTCCGGGGCCATTCTGGAGTGCCTCCGGGACAGCGGGATCGCGCCCGTGGTCTTCTTCAGCAATTCCAATATCTACCCGCGCGCGGAATATGACCTGCGGCTGGGGGAGATGCGGCGCTATGCCGAAACGATGGGCGTGGAGCTCGTGGAGGACGAGTATGACCACGAGGCGTGGCTGGAGGCCGTCCGTGGCCTGGAGCGCGAGCCGGAACGCGGTGCGCGCTGCGCGGCCTGCTTCCGCTTCCGCCTCGCCCGCGCCGCCCGCTACGCCGCCTCGCGCGGCCTCCCCGTCGTCGCCACCACCCTCGCTTCTTCCCGCTGGAAAGACCTCGACCAGGTCAACGAAGCTGGCGAATCAGTTTGTGATAATATTTTATTCTGGTCACAGAATTGGCGGAAAGGGGGACTGCAGGAGCGGCGGAACGAGGTGCTGCGGGAGCAGGGCTTCTACAACCAGACCTGGTGCGGCTGCGAATTCTCGAAACAAATAAACCCTTAAATACACACTATCATGATTACAACCATCATTTACATCGCCGGCATCGTCGCCGCTGTCTGGTGCGTCCTCGACATCTTCAAGCACGACAAACTCGAGCCTCTCTACAAGGTCCTCCTGTCCATCGCCGTCGTCGCCTTCAGCTGGGTCGGCTTCCTCGTGTACTACTTCCTGCTCCGCCAGAAGATCTAGGCGCGCGGGCAGCCTGCTTCGTGATTCGGGGTGCAGAACAGACCGTTCTGCGCCCCGAATCCGTATTAACAAAACCGTTGTTGCGGCGTCTATTGAATAGTGGTGTGATTTTTCCAACCTTTTGGCCCGATTTTTCGTTATAGCTGGGAGTCCCTCCCGGAAATCGACAAAGAATTCACAAAAAAAAATTTGCAGATATAAAAAAGATATGTACATTTGCAGTGTAATAGTTCAATAGGACACTATATGCTCATCGAACTCAAAGACGTCAACAAGACATACAACAACGGGCAGCCGCTGCACGTTCTGAAGGGAATTACCCTCGGCATCGACAAGGGCGAATTCGTCTCCATCATGGGTGCCTCCGGCTCCGGCAAGTCCACCCTGCTCAACATCCTGGGCATCCTGGACAACTACGACACGGGCGAGTATTACATCGACGGCCGCCTCATCAAGGGCCTCTCCGAGCGCCAGGCTGCGGACTACCGCAACCGCATGATCGGTTTCATCTTCCAGTCCTTCAACCTCATCGGCTTCAAGACCGCCGTCGAGAACGTCGAACTGCCCCTCTTCTATCAGGGCGTTCCCCGCGCCAAGCGCCACCAGCTGGCGATGGAGTACCTCGACCGCCTCGGCCTCGCCGACTGGGCGAAGCACTATCCCAACGAGATGTCCGGC
>JAGCYX010000009.1 GCA_017960585.1 Bacteroidales bacterium | reverse complement strand
ACCGAAGGCACGGCCGAGAAGCACGATTCCCTGATTGACTATGACGGCAAGGGCGGCGTCATCGAGACTTTCGACGGCAAGATGCTCGCCCAGCAGGAGCCGGACGCCTCGTCCTTCCCCAGCGGCGGCATCCGCGCCACCTTCGAGGCCCGCGGCTACACCGCCTGGGACCCGACCTCCCCGGTCTTCATCCTGGACGACACCCTCTGCATCCCGACTGTCTTCATTTCCTATACCGGCGAGGCTCTGGACTACAAGACCCCGCTCAAGAAGGCCCTCAAGGCCGTCAGCGACGCCGCCGTGCCCATCTGCAAATACTTCGATCCGAGCGTGAACAAGGTCTATTCCTACCTCGGCTGGGAGCAGGAGTACTTCCTCGTGGACGAGGGGCTCTATTCCGCCCGCACGGACCTGATGATCACCGGTCGCACCCTGTTCGGCCACAACTCTTCCAAGAACCAGCAGCTGGACGACCACTATTTCGCCGCCATTCCGCCGCGCGTGTCCGCTTTCATGCGTGACCTCGAGATTGCCGGCCACCGCCTGGGCATTCCCATCAAGACCCGCCACAACGAGGTGGCCCCGAACCAGTTCGAGTTGGCACCGATCTACGGCGAGACCAACCTGGCCAACGACCAGAACCAAATCATCATGAACCTGATGAACCGCATCGCCCGCAAGCACGGCTTCGTGGTGCTCCTGCACGAGAAGCCTTTTGACGGCGTGAACGGTTCCGGCAAGCATAACAACTGGTCGCTCGGCACCGACAAGGGCGCACAGCTGCTCGCTCCGGGCAAGGACGCCAAGGGCAACCTGCAGTTCGTCACCTTCTTCGTGAACGTGCTCGCGGCCGTGCAGAAGCACAACGCCCTGCTGAAGGCCTCCATCGCCAGCGCGACCAACGCCCACCGTCTGGGTGCCAACGAGGCGCCGCCCGCAATCGTGTCCGCCTTCCTGGGCCGCACGATGACCGAGGTGCTCCACAAGCTCCTGGAAGTTCCTTCCGACACCCCGATCGAGATCGCGGGCAAGAAGAGCAAGAGCGTGGGCCTGGTGGAGATTCCGGAAGTCTTCGTGGACAACACCGACCGCAACCGTACCTCGCCGTTCGCCTTCACCGGCAACCGTTTCGAGTTCCGTGCCGTGGGTTCCTGCGCCAACTGCGCCGGCGCGATGACCACGCTCAACGCCGCCGTGGCCGAGCAGCTCATCGCCTTCAAGGCCGATGTGGAGAAGGAAATCGTCAAGGGCAAGAAGACCAACGTGGCCATCATGGACGCCCTCAAGCCCATCATCAAGTCCGTCCTCGGCACCGTCTGCTTCGACGGCAACGGCTACAGCGAGGAGTGGAAGAAAGAGGCGGTCAAGCGCGGTCTCGACGTGGAGACCAACGTGCCGAAGATGTTCTGCGAGTTCACCAAGCCCGCTGCCATCGAGATGTTCACCAAGACCGGCGTCTACACCGAGAAGGAACTCCTGGCCCGCAACGAGGTGAAGTGGGAGACCTATACCAAGAAGGTCCAGATCGAATCCCGCGTGATGGTGCGTATGGCCCTGAACCATATCATCCCGGCCGCGCTCGAGTACAAGGCCAAGCTCCTGCAGGAGGTGACCCTGGCCAAGGGCATCTACGGCAACCTGGACGGCTGCGCCACCGAGCTGAAGATTCTCGAGGATATCAACAAATATGTGGAGGAAGTCCGCGTCAAGGCGACTGCCATGAAGGAAGCCCGCAAGGCGGCCAACGCCATCGAGGACGAATTCAAGCGCGCCCTGGCCTACCACGAAATCGCCGAAAGCCTCTTCGCCCTGCGCCGTCCGATCGACAAGCTCGAAGAAGTGGTGGACAACAAGATGTGGCCGCTTCCGAAGTATCGCGAACTGTTGTTTATCAGCTAGTTAACTTATGAAAACAGGTCTATACGATCCGGCATCGGAACACGATGCCTGTGGGGTTGGTATGGTCGTCAACATCCGTGGAGACAAGACCCATGAGCTGGTCGACAAAGCCCTGACGGTGCTCGAAAACATGAGCCACCGCGGCGCCGAGGGCGCCGACGGCAAGTCGGGTGACGGCGCCGGCATCATGGTCCAGATTCCCCATGAGTTCATTCTGCTCCAGGGTATTCCCGTTCCGGAGAAGGGACGGTACGGCACCGGCCTGGTGTTCCTGCCCAAGGAGGCCGCCAAGCGCGAGCGTATCCTGGAGTCCATCCGCGCGGAGGTTGAGCACGAAGCTTGCGTGCTCAGCCATATCCGCGAGGTGCCGGTCAACGCCGGCTGCCTGGGAGAAGAGGCGGCCAAAGGCGAGCCCTACACGGCACAGATCTTCGTGACCAGCAAGGAATTCATCGAGGAAGCGGACCTGGAGCGCAAGCTCTACCGCATCCGCAAACACGTGGAGCGCCTGGGGGAGGACGGTTACATCTGCTCCCTCTCCACCCGCAACATCGTCTATAAGGGCATGCTGACCAGCCGTCAGCTGCGCGAATACTACACCGACCTGACGAGCCAGTGGTTCACGAGTGCGATGGCGATTGTCCATTCCCGCTTCTCGACCAACACCTTCCCGCAGTGGAGCCTGGCGCAGCCGTTCCGGATGCTCTGCCACAACGGCGAGATCAACACCATCCGCGGCAACCGCAGCTGGATGCAGGCCCGCCAGAGCGTGCTCAACTCCGGGGCGCTGGGCGATATCGGCGACCTCACGCCGATCATCCAGCCCGACATGAGCGACTCCGCCAGTCTGGACAACGCGCTGGAATTCCTGACCCAGAGCGGCCTCAGCCTGCCGCAGGCCGTCGCCGTGCTGATGCCGGAGAGCTTCGACGAGACCAACCCGATCTCCGAGGACCTGCGTGCGTTCTATGAATATCATTCCATCCTGATGGAGCCGTGGGACGGCCCGGCGACGCTGCTCTTCAGCGACGGCCGTTACGCCGGCGGTATCCTGGACCGCAACGGTCTGCGCCCGGGGCGCTACACCATCACCAAGCGCGGCTTCCTGGTCGTGGCGAGCGAGGTGGGCGTGCTGGACTTCGATCCGACCGAGATCGAGTGCAAGGGTCGTCTGGAACCCGGCAAGATGCTCCTCGTGGACACGAAGGAAGGCAAGATCTGGTACGACGCCGAGATCAAGGAGCAGCTGGCCACGGAGCATCCGTACCGCAAGTGGCTCTCCGCCGGCCGCATCCAGCTGGAAGACCTGCACAGCGGCCGCAAGATCGAGCACAACGAGGCTGACCTCCTGCACAAGGAACTCCTCTTCGGCTGCACGGCCGAGGACGTGGAGAACGCCATCAAGCCCATGTGCGAGAAGGGCATCGAGCCCACTTCTTCGATGGGCAACGACACCCCGCTGGCCGTGCTGACCGAGCGTCCGCAAAGCTTCTTCAACTATTTCCGGCAGCAGTTCGCGCAGGTGACCAACCCGCCCATCGACTCCATCCGCGAGCAGATGGTGATGTCGCTGTTCGAGTATATCGGACGTGTGGGCACGGGCATCCTGACTCCGGACGAAGACAACTGCAAGATGGTGCGCCTGCCGCACCCGATCCTGACCAATACGCAGCTCGACCTGCTCTGCAACATCCGTTACAAGGGCTTCAACACCGTCAAGCTGCCGATGCTGTTCGAATGCGCGGCCGACACGACCGCTGCGGCGAACAACCTGCGCCGGGCCCTCGCGGGTCTCTGCCAGAAGGCGGAGAAATGCGTGAACGACGGCGTGAACTACATCATCCTGTCCGACCGTGACGTGGATGAGACGCATGCGCCCATCCCTTCGCTGCTGGCCGTCAGCGCGGTGCATCACCACCTGATCGCCGTCGGCAAGCGCGTGCAGACGGCCCTGATCGTCGAGAGCGGCGAGATCCGCGAGACGATGCACGCCGCGCTGCTGCTCGGCTACGGCGCTTCCGCCATCAACCCTTACCTCTCCTTCGCCATCATCTCGAGCCTGGCGCACGGCGGCAAGATGCAGCTGAACTACGCCACGGCCCGCACCAACTATATCGAGGCGATGAAGAAGGGCCTGCTGAAGATCATGGCCAAGATGGGTATCTCCACCATCCGCTCCTACCGCGGAGCCAAGATCTTCGAGAGCATCGGCCTGGACGAGGGCCTGTTGCGCGAGTACTTCGGCACGGAGCGCTCGACCATCGGCGGCATCGGCCTGGAGACCATCGCCCGCGATGCGATGTGGTTCCACGCGCAGGCGTACGCCGACACGGCGAAGACCGACTTCCTGCCCAACGTGGGCCAGTTCCATTACCGCAAGGGCGGCATCGTCCATGCCTGGAACCCCGAGACCATCTCGGCGCTGCAGATCGCCACGCGCCTGGGCAGCTACAAGAAATTCAAGGAGTTCACCGCCGCCGTGGACGGCAAGGCGGACCTCCTCTTCCTGCGCGACCTGCTGGACTTCAAACGGGGCACGCCCGTCGATATCGATAAGGTGGAGCCCGTGGAGGACATCGTCAGGAGGTTCGTTGTCAGCGCCATGAGCTTCGGCGCCCTGAGCATCGAGGCCCACGAGGCCATCGCCCTGGCGATGAACCGCCTCGGAACCCGTTCCAACACGGGCGAGGGCGGCGAGGACAACGAGCGCTACCACACCGAAGTGGACGGCGTGTCGCTGTCCAGCAAGACCAAGCAGGTGGCTTCCGGACGCTTCGGCGTCACGACGGAGTACCTCGTCAACGCCGAGGAAATCCAGATTAAGGTCGCCCAGGGCGCCAAGCCCGGCGAGGGCGGCCAGCTGCCGGGATTCAAGGTCAACGCCATCATCGCGAAGACCCGCAACTCCATCCCGGGCATCTCCCTGATTTCCCCGCCGCCGCATCACGACATCTATTCCATCGAGGACCTCTCGCAGCTCATCTTCGACCTCAAGAACGTCAACCCGGCCGCGGCCATCAGCGTGAAGCTGGTGTCCGAGAGCGGTGTGGGTACGATCGCCGCCGGCGTGGCCAAGGCCAAGGCGGACCTGATCGTCATTTCCGGGGCCGAGGGCGGCACCGGAGCTTCTCCGGCATCCTCGATGCGCTTTGCGGGCATCAGCCCGGAAATCGGCCTGTCCGAAGCGCAGCAGACGCTGGCGCGCAACGGTTTGCGCAGCCAGGTCCGCCTGCAGGTGGACGGCCAGCTGAAGACCGGCCGCGACGTCATCCTGATGTCGCTGCTGGGCGCGGACGAGTTTGGCTTCGGTACCCTGCCGCTGATCGTGCTCGGTTGCGTGATGATGCGCAAGTGCAGCCTGAACACCTGCCCCACGGGCGTGGCCACGCAGGATCCCGAGCTGCGCAAGCATTTCCTCGGCAAGGCCGACTACCTCGTCAACTATTTCACCTATCTGGCCCAGGAGGTGCGCGAGTACCTCGCCGAGATGGGTTACACCAAGCTGTCCGACATCGTCGGGCACACCGAATTGCTTCTCCGTAAGCCAATCGATCCGTCTTCCAAGGCGGCGCGGGTTGACCTGTCCCGTGTTCTTTTCAAGGAAGACGGGTCGATTGGCTTCCGGAGAAGCAGTTCGGTGTGCCCGACGATGTCGGACAGCTTGGTGTAGCCCATCTCGGCGAGGTACTCGCGCACCTCCTGTGCCAGATAGGTAAAATAGTTCACGAGGTAGTCGGCCTT
>JAGCYX010000086.1 GCA_017960585.1 Bacteroidales bacterium | reverse complement strand
TCGCTGTATGTGAAAGCCGTGCCGATCATCAGCTTGTTGGCCTGCGCCAGCTCCCGGAGGCCGTACTTGTAGACCGACGGCGGATTGGGGTCGACCGGGACGTACGGGCCTGGAGCGGGACCCGGATCGGGATTCAGCGGGTCGTTGCCGCCGCAGGCGCAGAGGAGCGTAACAACGAGGAGTATTAACGGGGTCTTCTTTTTCATAGCGGAAGGAGATTCCCGGTCAAGCCGGGAATGACGATTATTTGTCGGGAATGACGATATTTTGCCGGGAATGACGTTAATAGAACAGGGAGCGGTCGATGCTGGTGCCCATCAACTTGTAGCCGTCGGCGTTGAGGTGCAGCCAGTCGTTCTCGAAGAGGAACGCCGGGTTGATGCGCGTGGGATCCTCCGGGCCGGCGGTGATCTTGTCGAAATCGATCACGCCGTCGAATTCCCCGCTCTCGCGGATCCAGGCGTTGAGCGCCTGGCGGCCCTTCTCGTGCTCGCCCTGGCGCTGGTAGAAGCTGCCCACGGCCGAGGTCACCGTGGCGCCGTACACCTTGATGCCGCGCTCGTGGGCCTCCTGGATGATGTCCCGGAACACGGCCTTGATGTCCTCGGCCGTCTTCTCGCCGTCCCGGCTGCCGCCGAGGTCGTTCGTGCCCTCGAAGAGGATGACGTACTTGACGCCCAGCGGGCCGAAGAGGTCGCGCTGATAACGGCTCTGCGCGGTGGGGCCGTTGCCGCCCCGCAGGATACAGTTGCCGCCCAGGCCGAAGTTCAGTACGGCGAGGTCGCGCGTCTTCGGGTCGCTCAGCAGCGAACGGGACAGCTGGTCGGTCCAGCGGTCCTGGCCGTTGGTGGTGGTGCCGCGGCCGTCGGTGATGGAGTCGCCGAGCACGGCGATGGCGGCGCTGGGACGCAGCGGGAGCACGTCGATGGCGCTGATGGTGTACCAGTGGTCGGTCTTGGCGACGGGATTCGAGAAGTCCGTGGTGTTGCCCGCGGCGATGTAGGAGGTCGTGCGGGAACCCGGGTGGCTGGTCAGCCGCGTGGCGGAAATCTTGCCGTAGTGAATGGTGACGGCCAGGTTCTCGCGCTCGGCGAGCGGGAACGCCACCGGGTCGGAGACGACCTCCGCGCCGGGCGCCATGGTGAAGGCGCGCTCGCCGCCGAAGGTCAGCTCCACGGTGGAGCCGTCCACGATGTCCGGGCTGGCGCCCATCGTGGCGGCGCGGGCGATCTCCACGCCCAGGATCTCGGTCTCGTCCTCGTTGAAGAGGTTGGAGAGGTGCAGGCGGAGTTCGGTGCCGCCGATCGAGACCTGCAGGATCTGGCGGAAGGAATTGCCGGCCAGGCCGGGCTCAGGCGGATTGTTGTGCGGTTCTGCGATCTGCAGGGCCGTGGCCCAGGTGGTGACCCAGTCGGGGCTCTGGGCGCAGCCGCACAGGGTGGCGGCGGCGAGTATCAGGGACAGGAGTATCTTTTTCATATTGTTGGAGATGCCCGGTCTGGCCGGGCATGACGGCGGGTGATTACTGGGGACGGCGGAAACGGGGTGCTACGATGACGGGACGGTTGTTCTCGTCGTGGATGGGCATGCCGAGGCGGTCGGACTGGACCTGGCGGTAGATCAGCGAGTCGATGGGCGTGTCGAGCGGGCGCACGTCGGCGGGCAGCGACAGGCCGTTGATCTGCTGGAAGTAGCCCACGTTGGCGTCGCGCCACCATTCGGCGTCGTGCTGCTGGATCTCCAGCTTCGTGGCGGTCTCCTCCCAGAGGGCCGGGGCCACGTAAGGCTTCAGGCCCGCCCAGGTCTTGCGGAATTCCTCGACCTGGCGGATGCCGGTGTCGTAGTGTAGGCAGATCTCGTCCCACATCGTGCGGCCGCTGCTGAGCTTGTAGTCCCAGGGCAGGTGGTGGAACCACAGGATGAGGTTCTCCGGGCAGGTGGCGAGGTCATTGAAGGTCGAGGCGAGGGGCTCGTTGTACTGGTCCACGTTGTCCGAACCGCTGCGGGTGCGGTCGAAACCGATCCCGGCGCTGTCGGCCTTGTGGTAGTAGGCCGGCGTCCAGTCGGGGCGGCCGAGGCGGTCCCAGGGCGCGGGGCCGTAGTGCGTGCCGCCGAAGAGGTGGTGCAGGCCCACGGGCATCTCGTAGTTGACGACCGCCTCGCGGGAGGCCATCAGGATGTCGTGCACGGGCGCGATGAACTTGGCCGCGAAGGCCTTGTCCGTCATCCCCTCGGGCTTGAGGAAGGTCTGGCGTATCCACTCGTCGGCGATCTGGCTGGCGCTGAGGGCGGGATTCCAGGCCAGGCGGCCGTAGGCGTACCAGTTGGCCTGGGCGAAGACGTAGCCGCAGAAATTCGGGTCCTGGCCGGTGTTGGCCACGCCCGCGATGGCGGTGATGGTCTTGGAGACGGGGGTGCCGGCGCCGTCGCGGTAGGTGTCGGACTGCAGGCATTCCTCCCACATCGTGCCGAGATAGGCGAGGTGGTTGGAGAAGCCCAGGTACTCCTGCGTGACCTGGAACTCCATCATCATCTTGGTGTCCTTGAGCTTGCCGAAAAGCGGGCTGAAGGGCTCGCGCGGCTGGAAGTCCACGGGACCGTTCTTGATCTGCACGATCACGTTGTCCGCGAACTTGCCGTCCAGCGGCAGGAACTCCTCGACGGCCTGGTTGGCGCGGTCGGGGCTCGTGGGGCTGTAGACGAAGGCGCGCCACATCACGATGCCGCCGTAAGGAGCGACGGCCTCGCCAAGCATGTTGGCGCCGTCGGCGTGCGTGCGGCCGTAGTCCTGCGGACCGGCCTGGCCCTCGGAGTTGGCCTTCACGAGGAAGCCGCCGAAGTCAGGGATGGCCGCGTAGATCTCGGCCGCCTTGTCCTTCCACCATTTGCGGACCTTCGGGTCCAGCGGATCGCCGCTCTTCAGGCCGCTCAGGGCGATGGGGCTGGTCCACTTGATGGAGAGGTAGGTCTTGATGCCGTATTCGCGCAGGATGTCCGCGATCTTCGCCACGCGGGCGATGTGCTCGGCGTCGAGGATCAGCGGGTTGGAGTTGACGTTGTTGAGCACCGCGCCGTTGATGCCGACGGAGGCGCACAGCTCGCCGTAGTGGCGGATCCGGGCTTCCGGAATCGACGGGGAAGTCCACTCCCACATGGATTCGCCGGCATAGCCGCGCTCGACGGTGTCGTCCAGGTTGTCCCAGTGGTTGAGCAGGCGCAGGTCGTAGTACGGCTGCTCCTGCAGGTCCATGCCGGGGCCTGCCTGGCCGAGCACTTCCGCGCGCTGCAGGGCGTAGACGCCGTAGCGCAGGCCGGCCTCGGAACCGGCGGCCACGTGGCGCTGCCCGTCGGCGTCGTAGATGTGGTATCCCTCAACCGGGAGGGCTGGGTCGATGGCCGTCTCCACCGAGGCGAGCACCTCGGCGTAGGGACGGGCGGCGGCGAGCCAGAGCTCGGTGCCGTCCTGCGCCACGGGGGCGGGGCGGCTGCAGGCGGACAGCAGCGCCGCACCTGCCAGGAATGTCAGGAAGAATGACTTTTGCATATAAATTACTAACTTTTAGTTACTTACTCTGCCTGCTTGAAGAGTTCGTTGGACATCTTGAACAGGCGCGCTGCGTCCCGCAACGTCATGCCCGTGGAGGCGTTGCCCAGATCGGGCACGTTGAAGGACTTCAGGTTATACACATAGAAGCGGGCCGACTTCTGCGGCAGGACGAAAGGCTTGGTCGTGCGGCCTTCCGCGTCCACGTGGCAGAAATAAGGTTTGCCGTACTGGCCGTCGCCGCGCTTGCTCGCGAACACGAACCAGCGACCGTCCGAAGACCAGCTGTGGTAGGAATCCGATTTGTCTCCCTTGATCTCGTCCAGGGCGCGGATCTCGCCGCTCCGGAGGTCCATCAGGTACAGGGTGCACTCGGGGTGGAACAGCGGGAAGGTCCCGTAGTCGGCCACGGAGAACATGAGCCAGCGGCCGTCCGGCGAAGCCTTGGGGTGGCAGACGGAGCCGCCCTGGGCATGCGCGTTCCAGATGGTGTCCACCTGCTCGGAGATGTGCCCCGTGGCGGGGTCGAAGTCCGCGCGCAACAGGTCGTAGCGCGCTTCCTTGATCTGCGCCGGGAGCGTCACCGAATCGCATACGCAGTAGAAAACCGACTTGCCGTCGGCCGAGAAGCACGGGAAGGTCTCGAACTTGTCGGCCCGGGCCACGTGCGGCAGGTTGATCATCACGTTGTTCTCGAAGTCCGCGACCGTGAGGTCGGAGGCCGAGTCATAGACCTCCATGCGATTCACCGCCAGGGTGTGGAAACTCGGCAGGATGATGTTAGTCGAGAAGACGCCGAAGCGCCCGTCCGGGTGCAGGTCGCCGTAGACCGTGCCCGAGAGCATGCCCGGGGCGTTGAGCGTGAGTTTGCGCAGCTTGCCGTTCTGGTTCAGGATGGAACCGCCCTTGGGACCGCGGATGTAGTACAGCGAGTAATCGCCGCGCGCCTGGCCGTGGATGTGGCAGTTCATGCAGGCGTTGTCCGTTTTGCGGTGGTTGCAGATGGCCGTCTCGTCGAAGTTCTCGATGCAGCGCTCCATGATGGAGACCTCGTTGAACATCTGGTAGGACGGTTCGATGAGGCGGTAGGTCAGGTAACCGTCGATGCTGTCCCCGCTCACGCAGAAGGTCCAGCTGTCCGTCACCGGCTTGCCATCCACGACGGCCTCGGCCGACACGGAGACGGTCTGCCCGGCGGCATCCGCGACGAACGATTTCCATTTACGCAGGGGCCAAAGAACCTCCGCGCCCCTGATGGTCACGGATTTGTCTCCCAGCGTGAAGGTGGTCTTCGCGTTCCGGACGCCCGCCATCGCATAACGGAAATTCAGCGGGGCGATGTTCGCCGGAATGGTCACGTCCTTGTAGTCCGGATAGATCACGAGCGGACCGGCGCTGCCGTCGGGAGCCGTGACGAAATCCTCCCCGCCGCACGCCTGCAGGAGCAGGAACGGCAGGATCGCGAGAAACAGTCTGAATATACGCTTGCGGTGCATGGTCTATTGCTCGTTTAACTCGTTCAACGCTTTCAGGTAGTAGTACCAGTAGGTGTTCCGGAAGGCGGAGGGATTGGCGCCGAAGCGTCCCATCCGGTCCACCATCGAGAGGTCCACGCCGTAGCTGGTGACCTGCTGCGGGGTCAGTTTATCGTTCCGGCTCAGCCAGATGAGGATGGCCTCCTGGTAGAGGCGGGCCGGGATCATGTCCCCCGCATAGTCCTCCATGAACTGGTCGAGGTCGTAGCGCAACAGGTCGAAGCACAGCACGTAGTTGCGCGCCAGGCGGTTGCCCGGATTCACCCGGAGCAGCTCGTGCAGCACGTCGCGGGGCACGTCGGAATTGTGCACGAAGTCATGCTGCGCCACCCGGGAACGGGCCTCCGCGAGCTGGGCGCGGGTGGCCTCGTCCTGGCGGCCGGGCATCATGCTCCGGGCCCACTTCCCGTAGAACAGGGTCTTGCTCAGCAGATTCAGGTATTTCATCGCGGCGCCGTCCTGTCCGGAAATCAGGTTCACCCGCGCCAGGCGGACCAGATAGCGGGTGCCTGTGTGGTTCGGCGACGCCTGCAGCGAGACGATGGCGCTCTGCTCCGCGACGGTCATGTCGCCAAGCTGGAACCAGGCCTCGCCGGCCAGCGTATTGGTGAACACGCTCTTCTCGGAGGAAACCGGGAAGAGAAGCGACCAGTGGTTTTTCTGCGAATGGTTGAAAAGCGTCGTACCCAGATCGCCCTTCATGGCGTGGGCCAGGTTGTAACAGTAGCTGGCTTCCACCATGTAGAGGTCGTTCTTCGACATCTTGATGACCTTGTCCCAGTGCTCCCGGGCGGTCTCGGCATCCAGGCCGATCACCCGGTCATATTCGACCCTGGGCACGCCCCAGGCCTTGCCGTAGTATTTGTGGACCGGCATGCCGAGGGGCCAGCAGCAGGCTGCGATCAGCAGCACCGCGGCCACGGGCCTCAGCCAGACTTTCCTGCATTGCAGCGCCAGCAGGACCAGGGACAGATAACCCAGCGTCACGATGGTGTAACGGGTCACGTAGAGGTTGCCCGTCTCCCGCATGAAGGACCAGGCGAACACGAGCAGCGCGATGCCCAGCGAGGGCCATTTCCCGAGGAACTTCCGGCAGATCCGGTACACGACGGTGCCGATTCCCGTCAGCAGCAGCGCCACGACCAGCGGTCCCACGAGCGGCAGATGGAAGAACTGCTCCAGGAAATCGCCCAGGAAACGGGCCAGCCAGCCGTCGCCGCGGTAGGTCTGGCAGATGTATTCCCAATCGTAGGCGAACAGGCTCATCTGCTCGCGGCGGATCAGGTGGTACGGATATGCGGACTGGAAGAAGACGAACGTCCCCAGGAAAGCAAACCCGGCGGCCAAAGGGCCGATCTGTATGTTTCTTCCTTTCATAAGTGTTACAAATATCCGCTTTTTTTCGCTTTTTTCAAAGAGGAAGGGCGGCCCTCACGGGGCGCCCTTCCCATCCAACCATATAATTTATAAACCAAAAAACTGCATGCTATTCAGTCGGATAGCCAGGGTTCTGGTAGGCCTTCTTCGCCGCCTCATCCATCTTCATGTTGTCCAGCTGACCCTGCGGGATCGGGCGGAGGTAATGGAAGTTCTGGATGCTGCGGGTGACGGTCGCAGGCGTGTGGTCGCCGGCGCCGGGGCCGCAGATCGTGTACTTGCCGGCGCGCTCGGCCCAGGTCTGGGTGCGGACCAGGTCGAACCAGCGGAATCCGTCGCCGAAGTACTCGCGCATACGCTCGTCCAGGATGTAGTCGATGGTGATGGTCGCCGGGGTGGCGTCGGTCATCTCCTTGCTGAAGTCGGCCACATACTCGCAGTCCCAGTTGACATCATACGACCACTTGCCGGCACGGGCGCGCAGCACGTTGATCAGGTCGCGGGCGGACTCGCTGCCCGTTGCGCCCTTGACGGCGGCCTCGGCGGCGATGAAGTAGAACTCGGAGAACTTGGCGATGTTGAACGGACGCGTGTGGGCGGCGTTCGGGGAACCGGTGCCGGAGGTGTTGGTACGGTACGGGCCGAGCTTCCAGATCTTCGGGAACATCAGGCGGCTCACGCCGCTCGGGTTCACGACATAGTAGTCGTAGTTGGGGCTCACGCCCAGCATGGAGACGTTGGCGTTGTAGCTGTAGTTCACGGTCGGATCCTCTTCGTCCAGGTAGACCAGGAAAGCCTCGTTCTTGCCGATCTGGGCACCGTTCGGGCCCTCGACATATTCGGCCGCGTTGCCGCCACGATCCCAGTTGGTGCGGAAGACATAGACGAAGGTACCGTCGAAGCGGGAATCCATGTCGCGGTCGATGAAGGTCGCGATGGCTTCCTGGGTCGGGGCCATACGGGACCAGGGACGGCCGCAGTACTGCTGGTCGGTACGGAGCACCGGATTGATCATCGCACCGGTGTTGGCCTTGGCGACCATGTTCGGATAGTTCCAGTTCATCATCCAGCCGGCGAAGTTGTCCATGTCGCCGCCGCCGCTGTAACCGAGGTCGGAGCCGTTGTACTGCTGGGAGTTCTCGGTGTGGTCCGCATAGAGGAGGATCTCCTTGTTGCGGTCGTGGGCGCCGTCGCTGATTTCATAGAAATGCTCCATCAGGCCGTAGGGGCCCGGGTTGTTGATGCCCTGCAGGGACAGGTCGTACGCCTGCTGGAAGTACCACTTGGCGTCGTGGCCGTCCGGGTCGGTGCGTGAGCACTCCGGGTAGGTCGGGATGCCGTTGGGATTCTCCAGCCACCAGGCGTAGGTCAGGTAGGCCTTGGCCAGGTAGAGGCGGGCGACGTTCTGGGTCAGGGCACCCGTCAGACGGGGATTGACCGGAAGGTCGTTCATCGCGGTCTTGAGATCCGGGAAGACGGCCTTGGTGTAAACCTCGGGAACGGTGTTGCGCACGGACTCGCGGACCGGCTTGCTGTTGAAGGCAAGCTCGCCGGCGCCCAGGTCGAGGGGCACGCCGCCGAAGGTCTGGACCAGCTGGAAGTAGTCGAAGGCGCGGAAGAAACGGGCCTCGGCGATCATCGCCTTGTCCAGGCCGACGTTCTCAGCGTTCTCGATGATGCCGCTGGCGGTGTTGATATAGGTGAACGCGTTGTTCCACAGGTTGTCGCTGCGGGAGGTGTTGGCGTTCAGCGTACCGGCGTCGGACATGTCGGCGTCCTTGAAGTTGCCGTCGGCGGACTGGCCCCAGGTGGCCTCGTCGGTACCGGTGGTCAGGATGTTGTAGTAGTAGCCGTTGCCATAGAGGTAGCGGAGCTGGGCGTACAGGGCGGTCAGACCACCTTCCACACCCATCGAGGTGGAGAAGAAGTCCGGCGTGTAGCGGGTCTTGGGGTGCTCCTCGAGAATCTTGTTGCAGGAGGTGGCCAGAAGAGCGATACCGGCGATGCCCAAAGCGATTTTAGCTATCTTTTTCATTTTCGGTTCCGATTAGAAAGTTAAGTTCACACCGAGCAGGAAGTTGCGCGTGTTCGGCGTATTGAAGCCCACGTAGGAGAGACGGCCCGGGCCCGGACGGCCGCTGGCGGTGGAGCCGCCGTTGGCGTTGGATTCCGGATCAAGTCCGGTCTCGCGGGTAAAGTCGGAGAAGAGCACGAGGCCCGGGTTCTGCAGGGTAGCATAGACGCGGAGGTTGTCGATGCCGGCGCGGCGCAGGGCCGGGAGCTTGTGGAAGCGGTACGCGAGCGTGATCGTGCGGATCTTGAGGTAAGAGCCGTCGAAGTAAGCCAGCGTGGAAGCATACTTGGGGTTGTCGCTGCTGACCAGGGAGCCCGGACGCGGGTAGCGGGCGCCGGTGTTGGACGGCGTCCAGTAGTCGACGTCGAGCTGGCCGCGGCGGCCGGTGAGCATGTTCAGGTAGGAGTTGCCACTGTGCAGGGAGGACAGCAGGATGCCGCCGGCCTGGAAGGAACCGATCACGGAGAGATCCCAGTTGCGCCAGCTCAGGTTGGTATTGAAACCACCCTGGAAGATGGCCTCGGCGTTGATAGGCACGCGGTCGGTGCTGTTGATGGCGCGGGTCGGGCTGCCGTCGGTGTTGTAGTCGCCGTGGTACTTGACCTTGATGGTACCCACGGCCTGCTTCATGCCGTTGACTTCGGTGCTGGGCTCGAGGATGTCCATGTAGGGATCGCCGGGCTGCCAGAGACCGTCATACTCGTAGTCGTAGATGCAGTTCAGAGGGTAACCCACGAACCAGGCGTTGCCTTCGTCACGGTCGGAACCGTCGGCCAGGGCAACGAGCTTGTTGCGGTTGGCGTAGATGTTCAGACCTGCCGTCCAGGTCCAGTCACCCTTGTCGAGGATGGTGCCGTTGAGGGAGAGCTCGAGACCACGGTTCTGCGTGGCGCCGATGTTGGCGGTGTAGGAGCTCACGCCGGAGGTGGCGGGCAGACCGAGGCTCAGGAGGATGTCCTTGGTGTCGACGCGGTAGTACTCGAGGGTACCGCGGAGGCGGCCCTGGAAGAAGCCGAAGTCGAGACCGAAGTTCCAGGTCTGGGAATACTCCCAGCCGAGATCCTCGTTCGGCAGGGTGGACACATAGTAACCGGTGGCGTATTTCTCGTCCGCGAAGTTGTAGACGCGGGTGCTCAGGGAGCCGAGGGTCGCATAAGCAGAGATGGCCTGGTTGGAGGTCTCACCGTAACCGACACGGAGTTTCAACTCGTCGAGCCAGCCGCGGGCGCCTGCCATGAAGGCCTCGTTGTGGATGTTCCAACCGGCGGAAACGGCCGGGTAGGTGTGCCACTTGTGGCCGGCGGCCAGGCGGGAGGAGGCGTCGGAACGGACGGCCGCGGAGATCATGTAGCGGTCGTCGTAGGTGTACATGATACGGCCCATGTAGGAGAGGAGGCCCGTCTGCGTGTAGCTGCCTCCGTTCACCGTGATGTCGGAAGCCACGGCGCTGCCGATGTTGTAGTACTGGAAGAGTTCGTTCGGGATGTTCTTGCCGGACAGGGACTGGCCGGTGTTGGTAGTCTGCTCAGCGGAGTAGAGCGCAACGGCGTTGATGTGGTGCTTGCCGAAGGTGCGGTCGAAGGTGAGCAGGTTCTCGATCGTCCAGTTGAAGTTGTCGTTGAACGACCAGGAAGCGCCGTTGGGGTTGGTCGCGGAGGCGTTCACGCCCACGCCGGTGAAGGAACCGCTCTTGGAGTTGCGGTAGTTCAGGCCCACGCTGGTCTTGAAGGAGAGACCCTCGATCCAGGGGAAGTTGAACTGCAGGTAGCCGGTGTTGTAGGTGGCGATGGACTTGGACTCGTTCACGTAGACGCCCTGGGCGGTCAGGTCCTCGACGCGCTGGCGGTCGAAGACGTACTGGTCATTGTCGGACGGCATGTTGATGCGCCACTTGAGCGCGCCGGTCTCATCGTAGGGAACCACGAGCGGGGACTTGGACAGGACGGCGTAGAGGTCGACCTGGTTGCCCGTGTTGGTGGTGTAGCTGGTGTTGGTGGTGAAGCCCACGCGGAACCACTTGCCGATCTTCTGGTCGACGCTGCCGTTGAGGGCGATGCGGTCGTAGCCCTGGGTCGGGATGACGGCCTCGTCGTTATAATAGGTCACACCGAAGCGGTAGCTGCCGTTGCGGGTGCCGCCGGTGATGTTGAGATCGTAGTTCTGCGTGTAGCCGGGACGGTAGAACATATCCTGCCAGTCGGTGTACTGGCTGTCGGACTCGTCCAGGGTATTCTTGTACTGGCCGGCCATCTCGCGCATCTGGATGTATTTCTCGCGCGGCATCATCGGATACTTGACCGCCTTCTTATAGGTCGCGTACGCGTTGAAGGAAATCTTCGGAGCCTGGCCCTCGACACCCTTGTAGGTGGTGATGATGATGACGCCGTTCGCACCACGGGAACCGTAGATGGCCGTGGAGGCGGCATCCTTGAGGATGTCCATGCTCTTGATGTCGCTCGTGGAGATGTCGGTCAGGGAACCCATGAACGGCATGCCGTCGAGGACGATGAGCGGGTCGTTGGAAGCGGAGAGCGAGCGCTGGCCGCGGATGCGGATCTGCATCGAGGAACCCGGCTTGGAGTTCGTCTGCGTCATCTCGACACCGGCCACGCGGCCCTCGAGGGCGCGGGTGATATCGCCGGCCGGAACGGCGCGGAGGTTGTCGCCGCCCACCGAAACGATGGAACCGGTGACATCCTGACGGCGGGCCGTACCGTAACCGATGACGACGGTGGCTTCAAGCTGCTCGGCATCCTCTTCGAGGACGACGTTGATCTGCGTGCGTCCCTGAACCGGGATGAGCTGCGTCTTGTAGCCGATGCTGGAGACCTCGAGGGTCGCCGTCGAAGCCACGCGGATGGAATAATTACCATCGATGTCGGTGACGGCACCGTTCGTGGAATCACCCACAACCATCACGGCTGCGCCGATGATGGCTTCCCCGCTCTGGTCGGTGACCGTGCCGCTGACGCTGATGTTCTGCGCAAGAGCAAACAGCGGCGCCATCAGGCTTGCAGCCACGATTGCGAGCGTTTTCTTAAGGTTTAATTGCATAGTGATAATGATTAAAGAGTTTAATATTGGTGTAATTTCGGTTTGTCGGCAGCGCAAATGTATCATATTATAAAAAGGTCGCGCCCCACCGACGTAACACATACTATCAGTTTTGAACCATACCTCTTGACAAACGAAAAAGAAATTCTATTTTTGTAACGAATGGAACAAAACCAACAATGAAGCGATTTTTCATCTTCCTGGCCCTGCTGGCCACTCTCCAATACACTCAGGCACAGACCGCACGCGTGTACACGTCCGAGAACGGCCTGCCCAATTCCCAGGTCGCACGCATCTACCAGGACAAGCGCGGATATATATGGATGTGCTCGGAAGGCGGTCTGATCCGTTTCGACGGCATGCGTTTCGAAACCTTCCGCCACGACCGCGAACGGGAGACGTCCATCTCGAGTTCTTCCGTGCAGGGGATGGTGGAAGACAGCCGCGGCAACACCTGGGTGGCCACGGCGGGCGGACTCAATCTCTTCGATCCCGAGCACAGCGAATTCCACCGCTTCGAATTGCGCGACGAGCGCAACGATAT
Source organism: Bacteroidales bacterium (assembly GCA_017960585.1). GTDB lineage: Bacteria > Bacteroidota > Bacteroidia > Bacteroidales > UBA932 > Cryptobacteroides. The sequence goes on along the minus strand of JAGCYX010000086.1, from coordinate 8,511 downwards.
CACGAATCCCTACGTCAGCTGGCTGCAGGAAGTACCCGGCCGCAGCGGCGGCTGCCGCCTGTACGTGGCCACGAGCGGCGCCGGCGTCTTCGTGATCGACTGCAACACCCTGGAACTGCTGCCCGATGCGCGCGAACAGATCTACCGCCACTTCCCGGAAGACTATGTCCACAAGATGTTCCTCGACTCCGGCAAGCATCTCTGGCTCTTCCCGGAGGCGACCGGATTCCCGGCCGTCCTGGACATGAGTACGCTGGAGCCCGTTCCCAACCTGTCCTGGAGCCCGGACCTGCTCCGCGAGGCCGACCACATCCGGATCGGGAACATCGCCGAAGACCCGCTCACCGGCGATTTCCTGATCGGCAGCAACCTGGGCCTGCTCTTTTGCAAGGCCGGCAGCGGCGTCATCCGGAAGGCGGCCGGGAAACGTGCGGCCTCCACCGTCGCGACGACGATCCTCTTCAACAGCCAGGCCTCGTCCGGCGAGGGAAGATCCTTCCTGCTCGGCGACAAGAACGGCGGCCTGCTGCTGTTCGACACGGCCCGGGAGGAGGTGCGCGAAGCCACGCTGCCTTCCATCCGGCAGGACATCAGCAGCTGGAGCGCCACCAACAGCACCATCGACTCGCAGGGCAACATCTGGCTGAGCCTCTACCAGCGCGGCGTGGTGGTGGCCCCGCAGTCCATGTTCGGTTTCTCCTACCTGGGCTGCAGCAGCCGCGGCATCCCGGGAGAGAACAGCGCCTGCATCACCGCCATCTATGAGGACGGGCAGTATCTCTGGGTGGCCACCGACGGCGCGGGCATCTTCCGGAAGCCGCTCGAAGGGTCGGGCCCCGACCGGAACTACACCAGCGAGAACACCGCGCTGACGGACAATTCCGTCATGGGAATGACCGGCGACAAACACGGCACGATCTGGATCGGCACCTACAACGACGGCCTGTTCCATATGAGCCCGGACGGCAAGGTCACGCGCTTTGCCGACCAGGGCCGGATCGGCACCGAACGCATCCGCACCCTAGCCTACGACCCGGTGCGGGACCTGGTCTACGTGGGAACCTACGGCGCCGGCCTGGCCGTCGTCGACGCCACCTCGCGCCGTCTTGCGACCCAGCAGGTCGACGACCAGTACCGCTGGATCAGCGCCCTGCATCTGGACGCGAACGGACTCCTCTGGGTGGGCTCCTACAACGGCCCCTGGTGCTACGACCCGTCGGCCGGACGCATCATCTCCTATACGCTCCCTTCCAAGAACGACACGCCGCCGCGTATCTACGGCATCGGCAGCAGCCCCGACGGGACCAAGTGGTTCGGCACGGACGACGGCCTGTTCCGCGTGGACGAAGTCACCCGCGAAGTCCGGCAGTACACCGAGGCGGACGGCCTGTCGAACAACGTGATCCGCGACATCCTGTGCACGGCGGCCGGCGAAGTGTGGGTCTCCACGCTCAGCGGCCTGTCCCGGCTGTCGCCGCGCAGCGGCAGGATCGACAGTTTCCGCTCCTATGACGGCCTCCAGGGCAATGAATTCCGCTCCGGAGCCGCCTTCAAGTCCGCCTCCGGGCGCCTCTATTTCGGCGGCCTCGGCGGCATCACCTACTTCTCCCCGCTGCTGATCGACGGCAGCGGACACAAGATGCCCCAGGTGACCCTGGCGCGCCTGAACGTGCTGGACCGCGAAGTGACCTACGACCCCGCGGCCGGCAGCGACAACCTGATCGACAAGCACATTTCGGAAGCCACCCGGATCGAGATTCCACGGGGAACAAATCTCTTCTCGGTCGAATTCTCCGTCCCGGAATACACCAACCCCCAGCGCATCGTCTATGCCTACCGCCTGGAAGGCTTCGACAACGACTGGAACATCGAGCCCGCCCGCCTACGCCGGGCCACCTATACCAATGTGCCGCCCGGCCGCTACCGCTTCGAGGTCAAGGCCTATTTCGCCGGAGCGCCGGAAGATTATTCCCTGTGCAGCGTGGACCTGCACGTCGAGGCGCCCTGGTACCGGACCGGCGGTGCGTACGTGCTCTACCTGATCCTGCTGGCCGGCCTCGGTCTGCTGCTCTACCACCTGGCGAGCGAGCGCAAACGGCGCGCCGAGGAGAAGAAAGAGGCCGAACTGAAAGAACTCCGCCTCGGCCTGTTCACCAACCTCACCCACGAGATCCGCACCCCGCTCAACCTCGTAATGGCACCGCTGGGCGCCATCCGCGAGGCGGAACAGGACCCCGTCAAGAAGGACAGTTATAATCTGATGTACCGCAACTGCCTGCGCATCAACCGCATCGTCAACCAGTTCATGGACCTGCGCAAGATCGACGCCGGCCAGATGCAGCTGCACTTCCGCGAGACGGACATCATCTACTTCATCCAGGATATCATGCAGTCGTTCGACAAGCTCGCCGAAAGCAAGCACGTCGACTTCTCGCTGGCCTCCACGCACAAGGAGGAGCCGCTCTGGATCGACCAGGGCAACTTCGACAAGATCATCTACAACATCCTCTCGAACGCCTTCAAGCATACGCCGGAAGGCGGCCGCATCCGCGTGGACGTGTCGGCGCCGACCCCCAACCGGGGCGAGCTGCAGAACAACATCCGGGAATACGTCCAGGTACGCATCTTCAACTCCGGCAGCCGCATCGAGGAGGCGTGGATCAGCCGCATCTTCGACCGCTTCGTGCAGGTGAATCCCCACGATGCCAGCTCCGGCTCGGGCGTGGGCCTGAACTTGACCAAGATGCTCGTGGAGCTGCACCACGGCCACATCGCGGCGGAGAACGAGGCGGACGGCGTGGTCTTCCGCGTGCTCGTGCCCGCGGGCAAGGAGCACCTCAGCCAGGAAGAGCTGTCCTACACCTCCCACCACAAGGACCTCTACACCAAGAGCCCGGAAGCCCCCTTCGACGAGCACGAAGACCTGACCTATGCCGCCGAACGCCGCCAGGAGGACAAAGCCGCCCGCGCGAAAAAGAACATCGTCGTGGTGGAAGACGACGACGAGACCCGCGACTACCTCAAGAACCTGCTGCGCAGCCGTTACAACGTCACGGCCTGCGCCGATGCGGAGAAGGCCTGGCCGGTCGTGAGCGGGACCCTGCCCGACGCCGTGGTCACCGACCTCGTGATGCCCGGGATGAGCGGCAGCGAATTCTGCGCCCAGATCCGGCGGAACGACGCCACGCGCCATATTCCGGTCATCATCCTCACCGGCCAGAACGGCGAGCAGGAGGAGCAGGCGGCCAGCGACAGCGGGGCCGACAAGTTCCTCTCCAAGCCCATTTCGGTGGAACTGCTCCTGAGCAGCGTCGCCCAGGTCATCTCCGCCCGCGAGGCGGTCAAGGACAAGTTCGGCGTGAACTTCGACTACGACTACTCCGGCATCCAGATGGGCTCCGCCGACGAAAAGCTGCTCCGCCGCATCGTGGAGAGCGTCCAGGCGCACCTGGACGACCCGGAATACGGCGTGGCCTCCCTCTGCGAGGACGTCGGCATCAGCCGCGTGCACCTGAACCGCAAGCTCAAGGCCTTCGGCAAGGAATCGCCGGGCAACCTGATCAAGACCTTCCGCATGAAGCAGGCCGCCTACCTGCTGGCGAACAACCAGGTGAACGTGTCCGAAGTGGCCTACCGCGTGGGCTTTGCGTCGCACTCCTATTTCTCCAGCTCGTTCAAGGAGTACTTCGGCATCTCCCCGCGGGACTTCGTGGCCCGCATCCAGGAGCATCCGGACGACGAAACGCTGCGCCAGATGTTCGAATAAACCGGAGGGGTTACATTTTTAAAAAGGATTGATACCAAACCGATACCCGGGTCTTGTCAGATTTGTTACATTTGTAACCGGAATCTGATTTACCGCCCATGAAGAAGTTTGTATTTTCCTGCGCCGCGCTCCTGCTGCTCTGCCTGAGCGCCGCCGCCCTCGACCATCCGGGCATCACCGAAGCCCGCACGGCCCCCGGCCGCTTCTCCCTGATCGAGCGGGGCATCCCCGCCGCCGTGGTCACCGACCCGGCCGACGCCAGGGGCGTGCAGATCGCGGCGGAGACGCTGCGGGAGGACTTCGCCCGCGTCTGCGGGCAGAAGGCGCCCGCGTCCGGCCGTCGCGCCATCCTGGCCGGCACCGCCGGCAGCCCGCTGGTGCGCGACCTCGTCGCCCGCGGCCTGGTGGACCTCTCCCCCCTGCAGGGACAGTATGAGAACTACGTCCTGGCCACGCTGGGCGGCGCCGTCCCGGGCTACGACGACGCGCTCGTCATCGTGGGCGCGGACATGCGCGGCACCATCTACGGCATCTACGAGATCTCCGAGCAGATCGGCGTGTCGCCCTGGTACGACTGGGCCGACGTGGCCGTGGAGCACCGCGAGGACCTCTCGCTCGCGCCCGGCGTCTATTCCGTCGCCTCCCCGGCCGTGCGCTACCGCGGCATCTTCCTCAACGACGAGGCCCCCTGCCTGACCGGCTGGGTCAAGCATACCTATGGCACGAACTACGGCGACCACCGCTTCTACGCCCGCGTGTTTGAGCTGCTGCTCCGCCTGCGCGCCAATTTCCTCTGGCCCGCGATGTGGGACTGGGCCTTCTACGCCGACGATCCCGAGAACAGCCGCACGGCCGACGACATGGGCATCATCATGGGCACCTCGCACCACGAACCGATGGCGCGCAACCACCAGGAATGGGCCCGCCGGCGCGGCTCGGACGGCCCCTGGGACTACACCGTCAACCGGAAAGTGCTGGACAAGTTCTTCACCGAGGGCATGGAGCGAGCCAAGGACACCGAAGACCTGATCACCATCGGCATGCGGGGCGACGGCGACGCGGCCCTGGGCAAGGAAGGCGAAGAAGCGAAATACATCTCCCTGCTGGAAAGCATCATAGGCAACCAGCGCAAGATCATCCGCAAGGTCACGAAGCGGCCCGCCGAAGAGCGGCCGCAGGTCTGGGCCCTCTACAAGGAGGTCCAGCAGTACTACGACCTGGGCCTGCGCGTCCCCGACGACGTGACCATCCTGCTCAGCGACGACAACTGGGGCGACGTGCGCAAGCTCCCCACCGCCGAGGAGCGCAAGCGCAAGGGCGGCTGGGGCATCTACTACCACGTGGACTACGTGGGCGCCCCGCGCAACTCCAAGTGGCTGAACATCACCCCGATCCAGAACATGTGGGAGCAGCTCCAGCTGACGTATGCCTACGGCGTGGACAGGCTCTGGGTGCTGAACGTCGGCGACCTCAAGCCGATGGAATACCCCATCGACCTCTTCCTGGCGATGGCCCGCCGGCCGGAGTCCTTCACCGTGGACAACCTGCTGGACCACACGCGCGCCTTCTGCGCCGCCGCCTTCGGCGAGGACCAGGCCGACGAGGCCGCGCGCATCCTCAACCTCTACAGCAAATACAGCGGCCGCACCACGGCCGAGATGATGGACCGCACCACCTACAACCTCGCCTCCGGCGAATTCCGCCGCGTCTGCGACGACTTCGCCCGCCTCGAGGCCGAGGCCCTGCGGCAGTTCCTCGCCCTCGACCCCGCCCGGCGCGACACGTACCGGCAGGTCATCCTCTTCCCGGTGCAGGCGCTCGGCAACATCTACGAGATGTACTACGCCCAGGCGATGAACCTCGACCTCTACGCCAAGGGCGACCCGGCCGCGGACCGCTGGGCGGACCGCGTGGAGCAGTGCTTCGCGCGCGACGCCGCCCTCTGCGCGCAGTATAATAAGGAAATGTCCGGCGGCAAGTGGGACGGCATGATGACCCAGAAGCACATCGGCTACCGCAGCTGGAACGACAACTTCCCCGCCGACCGCCTGCCGCAGATCCAGCGCCTCGGCGAGACGGAGCCCGGCGGCTTCTCCTTCGCCGCCGACCCGCGCGGCTACACCGCCATCGAGGCGGAACACTGGTTCGCGGCTGCGCCTGCGGCCGAGGCGGCCTGGACCGTCATCCCGGACATGGGCCGCACGCTCAGCGGCGTGGCGCTGATGCCCTACACCGTGCCGGCGGAAGGCGGCGCCCTCAGCTACCGGGTGCAGCTCCCGGAGGGCGCGGCGTCCGTGAAAGTGCACGTGGTCACCAAGTCCACCCTGGCCTTCAACAACACCGGCCACCGCTACGAGGTGGAGCTCGGCGGCGCGAAGCTGGTCCAGTTCTTCAACGAGCGCCTGAACGAGGACCCGCGCAACATCTACTCCGTCTACTATCCGACGGTCGCGCGCCGCGTGGTGGAGACCGTGTCCGAACTGCCCGCCGCGGGCGGCTGGACGACGCTCACGCTGCGCCCGCTGGACCCGGGCATCGTGTTCGAGAAGATCGTGGTGGACTACGGCGGCTACACGCCGCAATTCCTCTTCGGAGACGAGTCTCCGGCCGTCCGCAAGGCAGATTGACCGATTCTTGGTGCTTTTTGAGAAAATCCGGGGCAAGTTGTCCCGGATTTTCTGTATATTTGCTAGACTGGATATTACAATCAAAACTATAACCTATGTCCAACAATCCGAATGAAGCCAAAGGCTTCTACAAACTGAGCTGGATGCAGCGCATCGGCTTCGGCGCCGGCGACATGGCGCAGAACCTCATTTACCAGACCGTCAGTATCTGGCTGCTTTTCTTCTACACGAACGTGTTCGGGCTCAAGCCCGGTCCCGCCGCCGTGATGTTCCTCGTCGTCCGCCTCGTGGACGTGCTCTGGGACCCCGTGGTCGGCACCATCGTGGACAAGAGCAACCCGAAATGGGGTAAGTATCGCTCCTGGCTCATCTTCGGCGGCATTCCTCTCGTCGGCCTGGCCATCCTCTGCTTCTGGAACGGCCTGTCCGGCGCGTCCGACACCGCCAAGCTCATCTACGCCTACGTGACCTACGTCGGCATGTCGATGTGCTACACCCTCGTGAACGTGCCGTACGGCGCCCTGAACGCCTCCCTGACCCGCGACACCAACGAGATCACCATCCTCACCTCCACGCGCATGTTCATGGCCAACCTCGGCGCCCTGTGCGTGAAGTCCCTCCCGCTGATCATCGCCATCTTCGCCCCGAAGGTTCTCAACGCCGAGACCGGCAAGATGACCGCCGTCTATAACACCCCGGACGCCGGCGGCGCCTGGTTCATCACCTATGCCATCTTCGCCGTCGTCGGCCTGGCGCTCCTCTTCTTCTGCTTCACGCAGTGCAAGGAGAAGGTCGTCATGGACGCCAAGGAGTCCGCGAACGTGAAGGTCAGCGACCTGTGGATGGAGTTCGGCCGCAACAAGCCGCTCCGCATCGTGGCCTTCTTCTTCATCACCGCCTTTGCGATGATGAGCGTGAGCAACGCCGCAGACGCCTACTTCATGAGCTACAACGTCGAGGCCACCCCGCTGCTGACCACGCTCTTCATGTGGCTCGGCACCATCCCGGCCTTCATCTTCATGCCGCTCGTCCCCGCCATCAAGCGCAAGATCGGCAAGAAGGGCATGTTCTACCTCTTCCTCGGCGTGGCCATCGTGGGTATGGCGCTGATGTACACCTTCGTGTCCATCCCGGCCACCAAGAGCAACTTCGTGCTGCTGTGCATCGCCCAGTTCGTCAAGTCCACCGGTATCATCACCGCCACGGGCTACATGTGGGCCCTCGTGCCTGAGGTCATCGCCTACGGCGAGTACACCTCCGGCAAGCGCATCGCCGGCATCGTGAACGCCCTCACCGGTATCTTCTTCAAGGCCGGTATGGCCCTCGGCGGCGTGGTTCCCGGCCTCGTGCTCGCCTGGGTCGGCTTCAACGCCGACGCCGCCACGCAGACTCCGCTGGCCCTCCAGGGCATCCTGTGGCTGGTGTGCGTGATCCCGGCCATCCTCCTCCTCCTCGCCATCTTCATCATCAGCAAGTATGAGCTCAGCGACGAGAAGATGGACCAGATCAACAAGGAAATCGAAGCAAGACAACTCAACGCATAACCAATATGGCAAAGAAAGTTCAGAAACGCTACCTCTTCCCGAGCGACTATATGGCGGATCCGTCCGTGCACGTATTCGACGGCAAGCTTTACATCTACCCTTCCCACGACTGGGAGTCCGCCGCTCCGGACGATGACTTCGGCAGCGAGTACGACATGAAGGACTACCACGTCCTCTCTCTCGAAGGCCCGGATCCCATGACCTCCCCGGTCAAGGACAACGGCGTCGCCCTCGACATCAAGGACGTCCCCTGGGCCCGCCGCCAGCTGTGGGACAACGAGGTCGTGAAGGGCCGCGACGGCAAGTATTATATGTACTTCCCCGCCAAGGACAAGACCGACATCTTCCGCTGCGGCGTCGCCGTCTCGGACAGCCCGACCGGCCCGTTCAAGGCCCAGCCGGACCCCATCCGCGGCAGCTACTCCATCGACTACGCCATCCTGCACGATGACGCCGACGACGAATACTACATGTACTTCGGCGGCATCTGGGGCGGCCAGCTCCAGCGCTACGAGGACAACCTCGCCAAGGACAACGGCACCTCCTACCCCGCCGACGGCCAGCCCGCCGTGCC
>JAGCYX010000085.1 GCA_017960585.1 Bacteroidales bacterium | reverse complement strand
TCTGCTCGATGAAACGACCATCGCGCGGGGAGCGCGAATCCGCCACTACAATGTGGAAGAATGCGAAATTCTTCTTACCGTGGCGCTGTAAACGAATTTTAACAGCCATTGTGAATCTGTTGTTAAATAATTAAACCTAAACTCATTCCTACCCGAGGAATGGACGGCAAAGATAGGTCAAAAAAATTATTTATGCAACAAATACTTGAAGCCCGGATGATTACGGGTGTTCAGGCCGTCCAGCAGCCGGTCATCCCAGACCAGACGGGACTGCCGCAGGGTCAGCATCAGCGACAGCTGGTCGCGCCGGCTCAGGTGCGCGATGCGGTCCCACCACAGCTCGTCGAAGGCCACGACGGCGGGGTCGAGGTGCCGCCGGAACACGAGGTTGCTCTCCATCAGGCCGGCGTGGCGGGGCAGCCCGCCGAGCAGCAGGAAGAGCCAGACGCGCAGCAGGCCGGCAGCGTTCAGGTATTTCATGTCGAAGCACTTGCGGGCCTCGGCGTAGGTGCAGTCCCGCGCGGGATGCGGTACGCCGCTGTACTGCACGTCCGACGCGGCCTTGAGCCGCGCCGCGTGGAAGAGCGACCCGTCCAGCAGGGCGATGTTGCCGTCGACCCACACGCACGCCGCATAGTCCGGCAGCAGCACGTGGGGGTGCATCTTGGCCCAGCGGGCCATCAGGGTCGGAGTGCCGGAGGCGGCTGCCGGCGGCAGTTCGCGGATCGCCCACACGCCGTCGCGTTCCACCTTCTTCTCCCCCGGCCCGACGAAGCAGATGAAGTCGAACCCGTTTTCCAGAACGACGGGTTGCCGGAGCTCGTCGTACGCGCCGACGATGCAGGTGTAGATGGCGATCCTATCCATTCTTCCGCGTTAATTTACGCCGCAGCCAGGCTTCCTCCCCTTCCGTCAGCAGCTGGTGCCAGAGGAAATGCGCCACCGTCGCCCAGCCCAGCAGCGTGCCGACCAGCAGGCGCCAGAGCGGCGCCCAGTCCAGCAGGCGGCAGATCACGAAGGGCAGCAGCGAGGCGATGCTCGCGACCGACAGCAGCGCCAGCAGGCGCAGATAGGGCTTCAGCGGGAAATCCGTCAGCGCGTGCACCAGCACGATGCGCTCCACGAACACCGCGAAATAGACCGCGATGAACACGAGATACGCCCAGGCCGGACTTGCGCCCAGCTTGAAGCAGAGCCAGGTCAGCGGCAGGCCCAGATAGGAGGTCAGGCCGGTGATCAGGTAGAAGCGCTTCACGCGCCCGTTCGCCTGCACCAGCGTATGCAGAGAGTTGCCCGCCAGGTCCACCAGCAGGCCCACCAGCGCGAGCCGCACGAAGGCGGGCGCGTACGGCGGCACCTTATCGGGACCCAGCCAGACATCCAGCAGCAGCTCGGCCTCGCCGAAGATGGGGATGAAGCAGGCCAGGATCACGAGCCAGGCGTATTTGGCGCCCTTGCGCACCAGTTCGAAGCAGTAGTCGCGGTCCCCTGCCGCCCAGGATTTCGTGATCTGCGGATTCAGGGCGGTCAGGAAATTGGACACGAACTGCTTGACTGTGTTCTCCACCTGCAGGGCCACGCCCCGGGCGGCGTTCACTGCCACGCCGAAGAACAGGTTGACCACCTGCCCGGCGCCCTGCGTGTTCAGCACATAGCCGCTCGAGCCGAAGAAGCTCCAGCCCGCGAAGGCGGTCATTTCGCGCGTCAGCGCCCCGTCGTAGACCAGGCGGCCGCGCGTCTCCGCGAAGAAGTGCCGGCAGTAGAGCCCGTAGGCGACCCGCACCAGCACGGCCACGGCCAGCATCAGCACGGCATAGCTGATCAGTTTATCAAAGGGAGAAAGGAGGAGCAGCAGTGCGACGCCCAGCTTGAGCAGCGCCTCGCCGAGGCTGATCACGGCGAAAGCCGACATCCGCTCGTGCGCGATGATGGCGGCGTTGTAGGGCACGGCCAGCAGCGACGCCACCAGCACGCCCAGCGAGCACTGCAGCACCCAGCGGGCGGCCTCCAGACGGCCGTCCGGGATGACCAGTTTGTGGTTCACCCACCACAGGCCGGCCGTCTCTACGAGCAGCACCAGCACCAGCGACAGCCCCAGCTGGATCAGCACGCCGGTGGAGAAGATGCGGCGCAGCTGCGCGGGGTCGCCCTTGCCCAGCCCGACGGCCAGATAGCGGCTGATGGCCGCGGAAATGGAACTCGTGAGGAAGGTGAACACCGTCACCACGCCCCCCACGACGTTGTAGACGCCGTAGTCGTCCACGCCCAGGGTCCGGAGCACCACGCGCGAGGTGAACAGGCCGATGAGCAGCAGCAGGAACATACGGAAATAAAGCAGGAGCGTATTGCGTGCCAATCTCCTGCTGTTTTCCGAAAGTTGTCCTGCCGTCGGGGTCATGCTGCAAAGATAACAACTTTTTTATCCTTTCCGGTCAGAAGCGGAACTCCGCGCCGACCGTCACCGAGAACAGATGCGGCACCGGAACCATCTCCCCCGCCACTTCATGCTCCCGGTGCGTCAGGCGCCAGAAGCAGTCCACGCGCAGGAAACGCAGGATGTTGGAGACGCCGGCGCCGACTTCCACATAAGGCACGCCGCCGAGCGTCTTCATTCCGGCCGGGAAGGCCATGGGCGCCCCCGAACCCGGCACGTCCGGGTTGTTCCTGTCGCGCAGCGTGCCGTAGGCCGCCTTGAAGGTGAATTCCTCGCGCAGGTTGAGCTTGCGCAGCAGCGGAATCTTGCCCAGGAAGAAGCCGTTGAAATTGTGGTTCCAGAATACGCTCACCCAGGTGTCGGAGACAAATTCGAAGAAGTCCATGCACGAGAAGGCAGTCTTGTCCAGCACATACGTGCCGTTGCCCTCGTGGACGTGCAGCAGCGGGTAGGGAACCTGTCCCAGAATCGTTCCGGTGTTGACGTGCAGCTTGGTCAAACCCAACGGGGGCAGCTGCGCCCTCCAATCCAACGAAATCTCCGGACGCAAGAAGCCGGAATCGCCCGGGAATAGGCCCGGGATGCCGCCTGTCAGCTCCAGCGTCAGGATGGGGTGGACGGTGTGGATGGAGCGCTTGATGAAATGGCCGCGGTTGACCGTCTCGTCCCGGGAGAAACGTGCCTGCAGGTGCAGTTCGTTGGAGGTCACATAGGGCACCGGCTGCCCTTCCGGGCTGAACATCGGCACATAGGCATTGGCGAAATAGCGCTTCATCGCGGCATCCGCCTGGAAATTGAAGCCCGGCGTGAACTCGTGCTCATATTTGGCGGAGACGCTCAGCAGCGGACAGAGCCGCTGCGCATCCCCTTTGCCGAGCAGGGAGGTCAGAATATTGCCGTCGGTGAACTCGCCCTTGCCGCGACCGATCTGGAAGACGTCGTAGGAGGCGTCCAGGGTCAGTTTACGCGTCGGTTCCCGGCTGAACATGCGTTCATAGCTCAGACCGCCCTTGAACATCCTGTCCTTGAAGCCGTAGGCGATGAAGGCCGTCCAGCGGAATTCCCGGCTGAGTTCCTTGGTCGTGTGGATGCCCAGACGCGGCCGGAAGCCCTCGAGGTTGTTGAACCCGATGATCTTGTGGTAAGGGCCGAAGCCGACGGGGCCGAGGTCCAGATAGCCCGTGAGCGCCGTATAGACCACGTCATAGAAGGTCTGATAAATCGGCATGTCCTGGATCTCGTCCACCATCTTGTAGATGTTCTTCTCCTTCTCGGTCAGTTCAAAAGGACGCGCCTGCGCCCAGTATTCCTCGCCCCGCACACCGGCATCCCGGTCCACCTGCACCTTCGCCCGGGCGGAAAGGTTTTCCGCCGGCGAGAAGTCCGGATTCGAATAATGCAGCTGCCGCGTGCCCAGCATGGACATCATCCTGGACGAGTCGCGCAAGGCCACCGAAAAGTCCGCATACAGGCGGTCGTTCGAATAGAACCAGGTGCTGTCCGGCATCCGTTCGTAATCCGCGTCGATCACGATGTCCCGCAGCCAGTTGACATTTCCGCCGTGCTTCATCCGCGCGTGGATGGTCCGCAGGGCGAAATCCTCCGCGTCTATGCGCATTTCGCCCTCGAAGGCGGGCGACGAAATGCCGCCCTTCGGACGGTAATGCACGACATAAGTCTTGCGTCCGTCCACCTGGAGGGAATCCACGACATAGTAGTTGTAATAGAGCAGGCCGCCCCGCTGGATCGGCGAGGGGAACTCCACGCCGAAGGCGTTGATGAACGGCTTGTAGAAATTGATCTTGAGATGCAGGCTGCCCGTGAACTGGCTGAGCAGATTGATGTTGGTCTCGGGATCGATGCCGGAAATCTGGTTGGCCTCCACGGTCTCCCGGTCGGTGGCCGGATCCAGGGAATGCGTCCGGCGGACCACCGACTCGGAGATCATCACCGGAAGATAGGGCACTCCCGACACGACGGAGGTGTCCATGTAGTCGAAGATAAAGCCGAGCTCGCGCAGGAAGCGCTTGCCTTTCAGCTGTTCCCTGGCGTGGGTCAGGTCCAGTTCCATCCGGCTGTAAACATCGCAGGTATAGGCGGGCCGCAACTCAGGATCCAGGCGCTCGCGATTGCCGTCGATGCCGTCCAACAGGCGGCGGATCTTGCGGTTGTCCGCCTTCACGACCACGCCGGGGAGCTCGTTGTCCATCAGGCGGAGAGCGAAGTCCACCTGGTTGAAAGCGCCCACGTGGACCGTGCGCTCTTCGGGCACATACCCCAGGATCTGGCAGATCAGCACCTGCGCGGCCGGGTCGCGCGTGTCCAGGGTGTAGTAGCCGTCGATGTCGGCGCTCACCCCGATCTGCGTATCCTTGAAATAGACGCCCGCAAACGGGATACCCTCCCCCGTTTCAGCATCCGTCACCCGGCCCCGGATCTTGGTTGTCTGGGCCAGGACGGATGCTGAAAAAAGAATAAAAAGGGTTATGAGAACAACCCGCCTCACTTTATGGGGTCACGGCCGGTTCGCCCTGCTCCGCTTTCAGGTCGTTGTAGAAGCCGATCTCCGAACAGCTCACGTACGGGCTCAGCCAGAGATAGCCGATACCGAAGGTCAGGATGCCGAGAATAGCCCAGCCGATGAAGCTCAGGTACAGCCAGAAGAGGTCGAACTTGTGGCCCTTCATCATTTCGCGGCTGCGGGTGCTGGCCTCCCAGGCGCCGATCTCGGGATGCTCCTCGAGGATGTACGGCGTCATCGCATAAGCGAAGGTCATGATGATGCCCGGGATGATGAGCAGCAGCGTCCAAAGAAACACCTTCAGATCCATCAGGAACATGCCCAGCACCTTGTGCAGGTAGTTGGTCGTGGCGATCTTGAACATGTTGTTCAGGATGTCCTCCTCCCCGCGCTCGTAGAAGAGACGCATGGCGTTGTCGTAACCGACGATGAGCGGATTCACGACGAAGACCATCAGCAGGAAACTGGCTCCGCCGAGCCAGAGGGTCATCCCGGTGTCGGCCTTGATGTAGGGAAGCGCCTGTCCGGTCGAGCAGAACAGGGCGATGACGGTGAACACCAGCGTCGAGATCACGGGTGCCGTCCAGTTGCCGCGCAGGCGGTCCAGCGCAGCATTTTTGTACTCCTGATTCGTTCTCATGATGGAAAATGGTTATCGTTTGTGCAAATAGATAGCATTATTTCTCACTTTCTGAACAGCCCGAACACGGCGGAGCCGGAGCCGGACATGGAAGCGTACACGGCCCCCTCGTCGTAGAAACGCTGCTTGAGCGCCTCCACGGCCGGGTAGATCGGGAATACGGACGATTCGAAGTCGTTGAACAGCACGTCGGGCCACATCTCCACCGGGTAGCGGAGCGCCTCGCGCAGGGGCGGCAGGGCCAGCCGCTCGCGCGGAATGACGCGCGAATAGGCCTCGCTCGTGCTCACGTGGACCCCCTTAGGAACTTCCACGCGGATCTCATAGTCCGACAGGTCGATGTCGTAGTCCGTCAGGACGTCGCCGCGGCCCTCGCCGAACATCGGGCGGTTGTAGATGAAGAAGGAGCAGTCCGAGCCCAGGCAGGCGGCGTAGTCCGCCAGTTGCCAGTCCTCCAGGCCCAGCTGGAACATATTGGTCAGCGCCATCAGGGTGAACGCCGCGTCGGCCGAACCGCCGCCCAGGCCGGCGCCCACGGCGGAGCGCTTGTTCAGGCGGATCTCCACCGGCGGCAGGTCGAAATCGGCCTTCAGCAGGGCGTACGCGCGCAGCGTCAGGTCGTCTTCCCAGGTCACGTTCTCCGACGGCACGAAGCGGAGCTTGTCGGACTTCACGATTTCCAGTTCGTCCGTCATCCCGAAGTACGGGATGAACAGCGTCTCGATGTCGTGGTAGCCGTCCTGGCGCTTGCGCAGCACGCTCAGCCCCAGGTTGAGCTTGACGTTAGGATAAACAACCATAGATTTCTTCGGTCAGGGGTTCGGGCAGGCGCCGGAGCACCGGGGCGAGGAAGGCGACCATCTGGAGCCGCCTCGCCTCCGCTTCGGGGATGCCGCGCGAACGCAGGTAAAACAGTTCGTCGGGATTGAGATACCCGGTCGTGGCGCCGTGCGAGCACTGCACGTCGTCGGCATAGATCTCCAGCTGCGGCCGGGATTCCACCCGGGCCGTGTCGGAGAGCAGGATGGTATGGTTCTCCTGATAGGCCTGCGTCTTCTGGGCGTCCTGTGCCACGTAGACCAGGCCGTCGAAGGACGCGCGGGCCGTGCCGCCCACGAGGCCTTTGAAGAGCTGGCGCGAGAGGCAGCCGCCCGCCGTGTGGCGGACCAGCAGGCGCAGGTCCAGCCGCTCGTCGGCGGGGCACAGGTACAGTCCGGCGAGGTCCAGCGAGGCGCCGGGGCCCACGAGGTCCACCTCCATCACGTAGCGTTCGGAGACGCCCGGCGGGA
This sequence comes from Bacteroidales bacterium, assembly GCA_017960585.1. Lineage (GTDB taxonomy): Bacteria > Bacteroidota > Bacteroidia > Bacteroidales > UBA932 > Cryptobacteroides. Next base: position 26,912 of record JAGCYX010000085.1, on the reverse strand, counting down.
TGACCAGGGTCAGCGTGCGGGCCTCCCCGGCTTCCAGCCGGAGATACTGCGGCGCGCTGTCGCGTCCGATCACGTATACCTCGTTGCTATCCATCGATGCTTTCGTAGCCTTCTTTCTCGATCAGGTCCACCAGCTCGCGGCCGCCCGTGCGGACGATGCGGCCGTCCTTGAGCACGTGGACGACATCCGGGACGATGTATTCCAGCAGGCGCTGGTAGTGGGTGATGACGATGGCGGCGGTGTCCGGGGTGCGGAGCCGGTTCACGCCCTCCGCAACGATGCGCAGCGCGTCCACGTCGAGTCCGGAGTCCGTCTCGTCGAGGATGCTGAGCGTGGGCTCGAGCATGGCCATCTGGAAGATCTCGTTGCGTTTCTTCTCGCCGCCGGAGAAGCCCACGTTGACTTCCCGCTTGGCGAATTCGCCCTTCATCTGCACGAAGGCCATCTTCTCCTTGAGGAGCTTGAGGTACTCGCCGGGCGTGAACTCCGGCAGCCCCTGCGCCTTGCGGCGCGCGTTGATGGCCGATTTCATGAAATTGGTGATGCTCACCCCGGGGATCTCCACGGGGTACTGGAAGCTCAGGAACAGCCCCGCCCAGGAGCGCTCCTCCGGGCTCATGGCCAGCAGGTCGCGCCCGGCGTAGCGGACGCTCCCGGCGCTGACCGCCAGGTCCGGCCGTCCGGCCAGCACGGCGCCCAGCGTGCTCTTGCCCGCGCCGTTGGGTCCCATCACGGCATGCACCTCGCCGCGGCGGATGGTCAGGTCCACCCCCTTGAGGATTTCCTTGCCCTCCACACCGGCGTGCAAGCCCTTGATTTCCAGTAAGACGTCGTTATTCATTTTTGTTGAAGAGTTTTTTCCAGGACACGAGCGACCAGATGCCATTGGCCAGGTACAGGCCGCTGACAATCGGCATCAGGTACAGGCCGGAGGTGATGTAGAGGACGATGTTGGCGGCGTTGACCACCAGCCAGACGATCCAGCACTCCCAGCACTTCTGGGCGCTGAGATACTGCGCCAGCAGGGTGAACATCAGCAGGTAGGAATCCAGCCAGGGCGACGGATCCACCTGGAAGACGTCCGGCCACTTGACGGGCAGCCAGTCCAGGCACATGGCCCAGGCGGCGCCGAACACGCAGACGATCAGGATGAGGCCCGGCCACTGCTCCTTCGTGATGCGGCCCACCTTGAGCCGGTTCTCGTCCGAGGCGCTGCGCTCCTCGGCCTTGGGGTGCGTCCAGCGCCAGTGCCCGAAGGCGTTGATGGCGAAAGACACGGGCTGGAGCAGCATCGCGCTGTAGAGATGCTGCCGCCAGAAGAGTATGAAGAGGAAGACGTTGTAGACGTATCCCACCCAGAAATTGTACTTCGAGTTGCGGCCCGCGAGAAAGACGCAGGTCAGGCCCAGTACGGCCGATATGATTTCGATCCAGCTCATCCGATAGCTCCTTCAAGTGAAACGGAAAGTAATTTCTGCGCCTCCACGGCGAATTCCATCGGGAGACGCGACAGGACTTCGCGGGCGTAGCCGCCCACGATCAGCGCGACGGCGTCCTCGGGAGCGATGCCGCGCTGGTTGCAGTAAAACAATTGTTCTTCGCTGATCTTGGAGGTCGTGGCTTCGTGCTCCACCACGGCCCGGGGGTTCTGGTTGCGGATCACCGGGAAGGTGTGCGCGCCGCAGCTGCTCCCGATCAGCAGGGAGTCGCACTGCGAATAGTTGCGCGCGCCGTCCGCCGCCGGGCCCATCTGCACGAGGCCCCGGTAGCTGTTCTCGCTGTGGCCGGCGGAGATGCCCTTGGAGACGATACGGCTGCGGGTGCCGCGGCCGAGATGGATCATCTTGGTGCCGGTGTCGGCCTGCTGCCAGTGGTTGGTCATGGCCACGCTGTAGAACTCCGAGGAGGAATAGTCCCCCTTCAGGATGGTGGACGGATATTTCCAGGTCACGGCGGAGCCGGTCTCCACCTGCGTCCAGGACAGGTGCGCGCCGCTGCCCTTGCAGATGCCGCGCTTGGTCACGAGGTTGAGGATGCCCCCGCGGCCCTCGGCGTCGCCGGGGTACCAGTTCTGCACGGTGCTGTATTTGACGTCCGCGTCCTTCTCCACGATGATCTCCACCACGGCCGCGTGCAGCTGGTTCTCGTCACGCATCGGCGCGGTGCAGCCCTCCATGTAGCTGAGCTGCGCGCCCTCGTCCGCGACGATGAGCGTGCGCTCGAACTGGCCGGTGCCGGCGGCGTTGATGCGGAAATAGCTGGACAGCTCCATCGGGCATTTCACGCCCTTGGGCACGTAGCAGAAGGAGCCGTCGGAGAAGACGGCGGAATTGAGCGCAGCGTAGAAATTGTCCCCCGCGGGGACCACGGTGGCGAGGTACTTGCGCACCAGGTCGGGATGCTCGCGCACCGCCTCGGAGAAGGAGCAGAAGATGATGCCCTTCTCGGCGAGGGTCTTGCGGAAGGTCGTGGTCACGCTCACGGAGTCGAAGACGGCGTCCACGGCCACCTCGCTCTTGGGCTTCACGCCCGCCAGCACCTCCCGCTCGCGGAGCGGAATGCCGAGTTTGTCGAAGGTCTCCATCAGCGCGGGGTCGATCTCGTCCGGCCGGTCCTCGTCCCGTTTGGGCGCAGCCCAGTAGATGATGTCCTGGAAGTCGATGCGCGGCAGCTTGACGTGCCCCCAGTACGGCGGGCGCATGCGCTGCCACTTGCGGAAGGCGTCGAGCCGGAATTCGAGCAGCCAGTCCGGCTCCCCTTTCCGGGCGGAGATCAGGCGGATGATGTCCTCGCTGAGCCCCTTGGGCGCATACTCCTGGGCGACTTCGGTGACGAAGCCCTCCTTGTATTCCTGCGCCGCCGCAAGATCTTTGATGATTTCTTCCATGAACGGACAAAGATACGGAATCTCTCCCGTTTTTCACTATCTTTGCGCGACAATTCGCGAACAAAATGCCGCCCGGATTTCTGCTTCTCGTCATCGCGCTCTACCTCGCCGCCGTCATCGGCGCGGGGTGGTGGATCTCGCGGCGTTCGCGCAGCGGCGCCGATTATTTCCGAGGCGGGCGGAAGTCGCCCTGGTGGGCCGTGGCCGTGGCGATGGTCAGCACCTCCATCTCCGGCATCACCTTCGTGTCCGTGCCGGGCATGGTGGCGGCCTCGCAGTGGTCCTACCTGCAGATGGCCGTGGGCTTCGTGGCGGGCTACGCCGTCATCGCCTACGTGCTGCTGCCGCTCTATTACCGCCTCAACCTGAACAGCCTGTACATCTACCTGGAAGACCGTTTCGGGCACTGGAGCCATTACGCCGGGGCCGGGTTCTTCCTGCTGTCCAAGGTCCTGCTCTGCGGGGTGCGGATGTACCTGACCGCCATCGTGCTGCAGCTGATCGTCTTCGACCCGCTGGGCATCCCGATGTGGGTCAACGTGGCCGCCACGATGTTCTGCGTGTGGCTCTACACCTTCCGCGGCGGGGTGCGCACGCTGGTCTGGACCGACATGGTGCAGACGCTCGCGCTGATCACCGTCGTGGTGCTCTGCCTGGTGCAGATCGGACGGGTGATGGGGCTGGATTTCGGGGGCCTGTGCGGCAGCATCCGCGACAGCGGGATGGCGCGCATCTGGTTCTTCGACGACTGGAAGGACACGCGCCTGTTCTGGAAGCAGTTCGCCGCCGGAGCGCTGACCACCGTGGCGATGACCGGCATGGACCAGGATATGATGCAGAAGAACCTGTCCTGCAAGACCCTGCGGGCGAGCCAGCGCAACATGATGTGCTACGGCGCGGCCTTCATTCCGGTCAACCTGCTCTTCCTCGCCCTCGGCGTGCTGCTCTATCAGTTCGCCGCGGCGCGCGGCATCTCCGTGGCCCGGCCGGACGACCTCTTCCCGACCATCGCCTGCGGCACGGACGCGTCCGGCGCCGCCTGGATGCCGCCCGTGGTCAGCGTGCTCTTCGTGCTGGGCATCACGGCGTCGGCCTTCAGCAGCTCCGGTTCCGCGCTCACCGCGCTGACGACCACCTTCACGGTGGACTTCCTGCACGCCGACACGCGGCAGGACGAGGCGGGCCTGCTGCGCACCCGCCGGCGCGTCCACGCATGCGCCGCCGTGGTGCTGGGGCTGGTGATCCTGGGCTTCGAGGCCATCCGCGACGGCAGCGTCATCAACGCCATCTACACCGTGGCGGGCTACACCTACGGTCCCCTGCTGGGCCTCTTCTTCTTCGGCATCCTCACCCGCCGGCAGGTCCGCGACCGCTGGGTACCCTTCATCTGCCTGCTCTCCCCGGTCTTCTGCTACGTGCTCTCCACGCACAGCGCCGCCTGGTTCGACGGCTACCAGATCGGCTTCGAACTCCTCCTCTACAACGCCCTCTTCACCTGGACGGGCCTCTTCCTGTCCAGCCTCGGTAAAAGGAAATAAAACCAAAGGGGACTGGCCATCTCAGCCAGTCCCCTTCACCAACCAAATAATTTATTCTATAACCAAAACGGTCTTTTATTTCCAGCTCGTGAACTGGGCGGAACCGGCATCCCATCCGGCCTTCTGCGTCAGCACACCGTTGGAGAGGCTGATCTCCGTCTGCGGGTACGGGCGGAAGCCGTAGGTGGCCTCGTAGCGAGCCTTGTAACCGGGGCCCTGATCCTTCATCACGGTCTCGACACCGTTGTTGTAGATCTTCTGGCCCAGCTGGCTCTCGAGGGCGGCGATGCAGTAAGCCTTGCCGTAGCGGCGCATGTCACCCCAGCGGATGGCCTCGAAGGCCAGCTCGTGGCGACGCTCCAGACGCAGGGCGTCCACGCTATAGGGAATCGGCTGCAGCTTGGCGCGGACACGCACGGCGTTCATACCGTCCATGCCGTTGTAGATCGTCTTGCCGTCGGTCAGCTCGGCGTGCATGAGGAGGATGTCGGCGAAACGCATGAGGGTGAAGTCCGTCGTGCACTTCTTGCGGCCCAGGTCCTTGTCGGCGCCATAGTACATCGAAGAGGAGGTGAACTCGAAGATCCACTTGCCGTTGATGTAGCAGGCGATGGCCTGGCTCTTCTTCTGCCAGAGCAGGGACTCTTCCATCTGGCTCTCGGCGCCGATCTGGTAGGCACCGGACGCCAGCGCCTCGGGCGCTTCCTCCGCGACGCTCCAGATGGAGCCCATGCGGCGGATATCATTAGGATCCCAGGTATTCCACAGATCCGGGTTCACGGTGGCGAAGCCATAGCCGCGGTTCATCGGGAACACCGGCTTGTAGTCGCCGCTGTCGAAGGTACGCAGGCCGCAGTACATGTTGAGGTAGTTGTACTTGTGGCTGGACTTGGCGGCGTTGATGTGGAACATCTGCTCAGGGTTGTGGGCGTCCGGATACCAGGACTCCTCGCAATCCTGCATGAAAGGATAGTCGACCTTGGTGGCGGCGTTGCTGTACGGGAAGTTGCAGCGGTAGTCGGGCAGCAGCTGGTAGCCGGAATTCTTGATGCAGTCCTCGAGCTTGGCGACGACATAGTCCTTGCCGATGGTCTCGGAAGACATCTCGTTGGTCTCCAGGTTCATCACAGGCAGGGTGGTGATGGACTTGCCCTCCTTGTCGCTGTAGAAACCGGTGTAGAACAGGTACACGCGGGCCAGGAGGCCTTCCGCCACCCAGCGGTTCACGTGGCCGCGGCCGGTCAGGACCTGGCCGTACGGGGTGGACGGCATGATCTCGCAAGCCTGCTTGAGGCTGGCGGCGATGAAGCCGTAGATCTCCTCGACGGTCGCCAGGGCCGGATACTCGGCGGCGTCGCCGACGCTCTCAGGCACGGAGGTCACCAACGGAACGATCTCGAACATCTGGGTCAGTTCGAAGTAGAACCAGGAACGGAGGATGTAGGCCTCGCCGAGGAGCTGGTTGCGCAGGTCCTCGTCCGCCACCTTGTCGAGGGCGGAGATGGCCATGTTGGCGCGGCCGATACCGTTGTAGCAGTTCGTCCAGACTTCGCCCTGGGCGTCGATGTCGTTGTACATCAGGTGGTCCCAGGCCTGGGCTTCGGCGTCATCCATGCCACCGCCGCCGTACTGGTCGTCGGAGCAGAGATTGGCCTGCATGATATAGCTGGTGCCGGCGTAGTCGCGCAGGTCCAGGTTCAGCGTAGAGTAGATACCGGTCACGAGCTGCATGGCATCCTCTTCGGAAGCCGGGAAGTTACTCGTGTTGCGCTCGGTGTAGCTGACCGTGTCCAGGAACTTCTCGCAAGCGGAGAAAGCGAACACGCAGGCAGCGACGGCAAAAAGTCGTATGATAGTCTTTTTCATGATGCGCTAGAATTGAATGTTAACACCGATGAGGAAAATCCTGGAGGAAGGATAGAAGCCCACGTCGATACCGGAAGCCCAGTCGTCGTCGGTACCCTTGCCCATTTCCGGATCCATGCCGGAGTAGCCGGTGATGGTCAGGAGGTTCTGGGCGGAGACATACAGGCGGGCCTTGCTGATGTACTTCATGTTGATCAGGCGGCGGAAATCGTAGCCGAGGGTCACGTTGGAGATCTTGAAGTAGTCGCCGTTCTCGATATAGATATCGGAGATGTTCTGCCAGTTGCGGTTGCTGCCGTAGGTCAGGATCGGGAGCTTGTTGGAGGTACCCTCACCCGTCCAGGTGTTGAACACGTCGGTGGTGAAGTTGTCACGCTGGCTGTCGGCGAAGGAGCGGTAGGACTTGGCGATCTGCTGTCCGAAGGCGCCGTAGCCGGAGACGTTGAAGTCGAAGCCCTTGTACGCCATCCAGAAGTTCAGGCCGGCGGTGAAGTCGGGGTTCGGGTCACCGATCATGGTGCGGTCGTCGGAGGAGATGACGCCGTCGCCGTTCACGTCCACGAAGATCAGGTCGCCCGGCTTGGAGCCCTCATATTTCACCTTGGTGGCGTCGACCTGCGCCTGGTTCTGGAAGACACCGGCGGTCTTGTAGCCGTAGAAGTAGCCGATCGGATAGCCGACCTGGGCGCGGTACATTTCGGTCGTACCCTCGGAGAGGATGTCCTCGGCGCCGTGGATGATACCCTCGGCGTTGGCGATACGGGTGACGAGGTTCTTGTTGTAGGCACCGTTCACGTTGATGCCGTAGGTGAAGTCACCGGTGTTCTTGCTCCAGTCGATGGAGAGTTCGATACCGGAGTTGCGGATGTCGCCGCCATTGATATACGGCGGGTTGAGGCCGTACACGGAAGCGATCGGAGCATCGACGAGCCAGTCGCGGGTGTCCTTGATGTAAGCGTCGAGGGAGACACCGAGACGGGAGTTGAAGAAGCGGGCGTCGATACCGAAGTCGAGCTGCTGGGAGGTCTCCCAGCTCACGTCCGGGTTGGCGAGCACGTCGCCCACGGCGCCGGTCGCGAAGGAATCCTCGGAATCAAAGGCGTAGGAAGCGTCCGTGTCAAGCACGATGGTGGAGAGGTACTGGAAGTTGGAGATGCTGGCGTTACCGTTCTGGCCCCAGCTGGCGCGCAGCTTCAGGAAGCTGAGCCAGTTCTTGGCCTCGGCCATCCACGGCTCGGAGGAGATCACCCAACCGGCGGATGCGGACGGGAAGATACCCCAGCGGTGACCGCGGGCGAAGTTCGAAGAACCATCGGCGCGGACCGTGGCGGAGAACATGTACTTGCTGTCGAAGTTGTAGTTGACACGGCCGAAGAAGGAAGCGAGGGCACCCTGGCTGCGGGGCTTGCCGGAGACGGAGATTTCGCTCAGCTGCGTCGGCTTGGTGTTGGAGAGGTAAGCGCGCTCGAAGTCGTTCGGGAAGATGGAGTTCGTACCATTGCCGCTGATCTGCTCGCCCATACCCCACTTCTCGATGGACTGACCGACCACGACGTCGAAGTTGTGCTTGTCGGCGATCGAGAAGGAATAGGAAGCCGTGTTCTCCCAGGTGATGCGCTGGTTCGTGCTCATGCTCTGGCTCACATTGTCAAAATCGTTGAACACCTTGGGGTTGATGTTGTAGATCATGTTGTAGGAGCGGGAGGAGCCGGCGGACATCAAGTAACCGAACTGGGTCTTGAACTTGAGGTTCTTGATCGGCTGGAACTCGGCGAAGATGCTGGCCTGCAGCGTAAAGCTGGAGCTCTTGTTCAGACCGCGGGAAGTGTAGTAGTCGTATGCGAGCGGGTTCGCGGAGCTGGTGGCGGTGTCGAAGGTCCAGCCTTCGGCGGAACGCGCATCCTGATCGTAGAAGCCCGTCACGTTGCCCTGCTCGTCATAGGTGTAAGCAGGAAGCACCGGAGTGGCACGGAGGATATTGTGCACGGAGTTCCAGTAGATGTCCACGTCGTCGGCGATACCGCTGTTGGTGCTGTGGTTGAAGTTCAGCGTCTGGCCGATGCGGAGGATATCGAGGTTGTCGTTCTTGATCACGACGTTGTCCGTGTTCACACGGAAGGTGTAGCGCTGGAACTGGGCGTTGACCGGGTCGATCTTGTTGTAGCCGATGATACCGTCCTGCGCGGTGTAGGACAGACCGATGGCGTACTTGTGGTCGGCGGTGCCGCCGGTCACGTTGATCGCGTGGTTCTGCGTCATGGCGCCCTTGTTGTAAGCCTCTTCCATCCAGTTGGTGCCCTTCCAGGAACCGTTCTGGATAGACTGATAGAGCTTGGCGGGCAGGACGGCGGACCAGTTGGTCAGGGCGATGCCCTCATTCTTGTACATAAGATCGAGAGCGGCCATGTATTCCTGCGCGTTGCAGAGGTTCGGCATCTTGGAGATGAACTGCCAGCCATAGTAACCGTCATAGGACACGACGGCGCGGCCTTCCTTACCCTGCTTGGTGGTCACGAGCACGACGCCGTTCGCAGCACGCGCACCGTAGATGGCGGCGGAGGCGGCATCCTTGAGCACGTCGATGGACTCGATGTCGGCCGGGTTGAGGGCGCTGAGGCTGCCGCCGGCCACACCGTCGATAACGTACAGAGGATCGGAATCACCGATCGTACCCATACCGCGGATGTTGACCTTGTAGCCCTCGCCGGGCTGGCCGGAGGCCTGCGTGATGGTGACACCCGGGCTCTGGCTCTGCAGAGCGCCGAGGACCGAAGTCGTACTGAGTTTCGTCAGGTCACCTCCCTTCACCTGGACGGTGGATCCGGTGAGGAGTTTTTTCTGCTGCACACCGTAACCGATGACGACCGCCTCGGAGAGCTGGTCCAGATCGGGATACAGGGTGATGTCCAGGGCGGTCTTGCCGTCCACGGCGATAGCAGCCGAGACATAGCCCAGGCTCTCCACGGAGAGCGTGGCGGTGGCGGGAGCCTCAACCGTGTAGTGGCCGTCGGCGTCGGAGGTGGTCCAGGCGCCCGTGCCCTTTACGACGACGGATGCGAAGGGGACGGGATCCCCGGTGGCTCCGTCAGTGATCGTTCCCTTCACGGTCAGGTTCTGCGCCTGGAGGCCCAGGGCAGCAAAGCCGGACAGGAAAAGAAGAAGGAGTTTTGTGGTTTTCATATGGTTTTTATGGTTTAAAAGTAGATTTCCGGTGCAAAAATATCTTTTTCCATCACAGTTGAGAGTAATAATTGCGTATTCATATACACAAATTGCGCACGTCGTTATTTCAGCAGGCGATGGATGATCTGGCCGATCTCGGCATTTTCATGCACACCGATAAACTCCTCGGCGTGCGGGCCGTACGCGTACACGGGGACCAGGATGCCGTTGTGGCCCTTGGTCGAGAAGTGGACCTTCACCGTGCGCTCTTCCAGGCTGCCGTCAATCAGGGTCAGGCCGCCGGTGGCATGGTCCGCCGTCACGACGACCAGCGTATGTCCGTCCTTCTCCGCCCACTCGAGCACCTTGCCGATGGTGCGGTCGAAGTCGAACAGTTCCTCGGCCACGTAACCGATCTTCTGGCGATGTCCCCAGTCATCGATGCTGGAGCCTTCGATCATCAGGAAGAATCCCTTCTTGTTGTCCAGCAGCTCGATGGCCTTCATGGCGCAGTCCTCGAGCACGGGGCCGCGGTCCAGCGAGGGCTCCATCTCCAGCGGAGCGAAGAGACCGAGCACGCGGCCTTCCTTCACCTTGTTCAGGTCCTCGCGGTTGTCCACGAAGGTGTAGCCGCGGTCCACCATCTCCTGCACCAGGTCGCGTCCGTCCTCGCGTCCGCGCCAGAACTGGATGCCGCCGCCGGAGAGGAAATCCACGCCGCTGTCCACATACTGGGCGGCGTTGATCTCCTCCTCGTCGCGGTCGAGCGAATGGCCCACGTAGTCCAGGGGCGTGGCGTCGTTGATGCGGCAGGTCACGGCGACGCCGGTCTTCATGCCCTTCTGCTGGGCGTGGCGCAGCACGCTCTGGACGGGATTCCCTTCAGGATCCACGCCCATGTAGTAGTACTTGGTCTTCACGCCCGTGGCCAGGGCGGAACCGCCGGCGCAGGAATCGGTCACGAGCCGGTCGACGGCATAGGTGCGGGAGAAGCCCGTATACGGGAAATTGTCAAGGTTAAGATGTCCCCCATTGAGCACCCAGCCGCAGCTGACCTGCTCCAACCCCATGCCGTCGCCGATCATGAAGATGATGTTCTTGATCTTTTTCGACCGGGGCTGCGAGACCGTCACCGTCTGATACGGCTCGGCCACCGTGTACTGGTCATCCTCGCGGAACTGATCGTTCGCGTACTTCGACCGGTTGCGGGAAATGTCCTGCTCTTCGCTCTGTGCGAAGGCTCCCGCAGCGCAACCCAGGGTCAGCAGAAGAAGGAAGAAAAACTTTTTCATAGACTGTTACTTATCTAAGATGATGTGCACGTCGGGCGCATCGGTCCGGCAGGTCACGGTCTTGGTCTGGCCCGGCAGGAGCGGGAAGAAGTTGTCGCTCCAGAAAGCCGGCGCAACCAGCTGGCAGTCGGCGTCCAGCGCCTTCAGGATATTCATATAGGCGATCACGGAAGACTTGTTGGAGAGCGTCACGGTGTACACGCCCCCGCCCTGCTCCACGTTCAGCTCCACCTCCGCAGGCTCCTGCGCGAACACGAAGCCCAGGTCGGCGTGGCGCGTGATCGGCGTCAGGTACCAGTTGGTCTTCGACCAGTCGTACTCGCTGTCCTTCGCCGGCAGGCAGTAGAAATTGTCCGCGACCGGCGTGCCGTCGGCCGTCGTCAGGGAGAGCGCCACGAAGTGCGGCTTGCCGTCGTAGCGGCGCAGGTCGAAGACCGGCAGGCTCTGGCGGTAGTCCAGCGTGATCTCGCGGGTGTCCCCGCCGAGCACGCGCGACTGCGCGTCATAGACGAGCACGGCGGCCTTGAGCGTGCAGGCCTCCGGCCGCTCGCTGACCGCGTAGACCTTGCGGTCGGCGTAGTCGAAGATGAGCTGCACGGGCTCGCAGGCCTTCTTGGTGCCATAGTAGCCGGCCGTCGGGACGCCGTACCAGTCGTACAGTTGCCAGTAGAGGGACGGCCAGGCGGAGTTCAGCATCCACTGCACGATGCCGGTCGATTTGGGCATCCGGGCGCGGAAGGACTCGAACATGGCACGCGTGCCGTCGTAGTCCACGGCGTGCGCCTTGCGGACGAAGTCCTCGAAACCTTCCGCGGCACCGTACTGGTTCTCGATGATGGTATTGAGCATCTTCGGCGAGTTCATCGCCGAACCGGACGCGGTGCAGTGGTAGTTCCAGCTGTCGGACAGGGGCCACAGGGCGTCCTTCGGGATCATGCGGCGCAGGGACTCGGCCTGCGGCAGGTTGGCGCCGATGCCGGTCTCGGTGTTGAAACCGAAGGCGCCGCCGGCGTCGGTATTACGATACCAATAATCCGGGGCCACATACTCATAGGGACCTTCCATCTTGGAGCCGGACCAGCCGGCCAGGCTCTCCATATTCTTCGCCGAGCACACATAGGAGCGGTAGTCTTCCTGCTGAAAGACTTCGAGATAGCGCTTCTCCAGCTCCGGATTCGGAATGCGGTCGCTGCCCGTCAGCCAGCCGATGACCGATGCGTGGTTGTGCAGGCGCACCACCTGGTCGTGGAAATACGCGACCGCGAGGTCCTCGACCTCCTGGCCGTTGATGCAGCCGAAATGGCCCACTTCCGGCAGACCGCAGTAGTCCTCCCACTCCCACTGGCAGCTGAAGCCCACGAGGGCCAGCACGCCGAGCTGGTCGCAGAGGTCGTAGACGGTGTCGTCCTTGCCCCAGATATTCTCGAAACGGATGCAGTTCAGGTTCATGTCCTTGACGTACTCCACCTGCTGCCGGATGCTTTCCGGCGTGTCGCGCAGGAAGAGGTCGTCGGTCCAGCCGGCGCCCTTGATCAAGACGTCGCGGCCGTTGAGTTTGTACTGGCGGTAGTTCTCCGCCGTCAGGCAGCTCGTGATCTTGCGGACGCCGAAATCGACCTCCTTCCGGTCGGACAGGGCGCCGTCCAGGTCCACGCGGGCGGCCAGGTGGTACAGTTCCGGCTTGCCGAGATCATAGCTCCACCACACGCGGGGATGGTCCAGGTGCAGCACGGCCGCCTGCTCCGCCGTGACCGTCACCGTCTGCAGCGCCGCGGCGGGCAGACTGACGGGGACCGAAGCCTCGCCCACGCCGTCGATGACCAGGACCAGCGTACCCTCGACGGGCTGGTCGGCGTGGTTGCGCAGCTTCACGCGCAACTCCAGGTCCGCCTCGGCGAGCGTCTCCACGTTCAGGTCGGGAATCACGAACACGTCCTCCACCGACACGGCGCCGGTCGTGCGGAGCGTCACCGGCCGCACGATGCCCATGCTCTCATCGAAGGGACGGGGATTCCAGTCCACGAAACCGATGTTCAGGTCGCCCTTCTGCGCGCGGCGCAGTTTGACTTCCAGGCTGTTGCTGCCCTTCAGCAGCGAGCCGACCTCGTACGCGCGGCGGCGGAAGACGCCGAAGGTCGTGTCGGAAGACGCGATCTGCGTGCCGTTCAGGAAGATGTCGGCATAGTAGTTCAGGCCGTCGAACACCAGCTCGCAGTACTGCCCGGCGTCGGGCCGGGCCGCGAAGGTGGTGCTGTAGGTCCAGGTGTCGTCGAAGGGAGCCTTGTCCACGGACGCGTAGTTGCGCCCCTCGAACAGGTCTTCGCCGAAACAGCCCGCCTCCGAGAGGACGCCGCACACCGTCGACGGGACCGCGGCGGCATACCGCTCCGCGCCGCCGTCACGGCTGAGCGTCCAGCCCCCGTCCAGGACGAGCTCGTCCCCGGAGGCCATCCGGCCCTGCTGCCCACAGGCGCAGAGCGTCATGATCAGAAGGAAGAAGAGGATCTTTTTCATAAGCGTGTCAGATAAGGGATGCTCCGATCACCGGGATGTCGTCCCCGGTGGCGACGTCGATGGTCAGCCGTTCCAGGCTTTTCCTATAAGGGAAATCCCGCTTCAGGCGGGCCTCCATGGACTGCCGGAAGAGCGGGTAGTTGTAGGCCACGCCGCCGCCGAAGGCAATGTGGCTGGGATCGTAGGCGAACATGACCGTGCAGAGCAGGTCGCCCAGGCGCTTGCCCAGGTCCGTGAACAGGGCGAGGGCGCGGGGATCTCCGTTGCGCGCCGCCTGCGAGGCGGTCAGGCTGTCCCAGCCCGTCCCGGAAAAGAACTGCTTGCTGCAATAACTCTCGAGCGTGGCTCCGCGATACGGCAGGCTGCCGAGCTCGCCGGCGCCGCAGTTGGCGCCGCAGAAGAGGCGGCCGCGGTCCACGATACCCATCCCGACGCCGGTGCCGAGGGTGATCACGACGAGCACCTCCGGCTTCGCGTCGGCCGGATAGCCCTCGTACACGCCCATCGCGTAGCAGTTTGCGTCGTTATTCACGGACACGGGCAGGTGGAAGCGCGCTTCCAGGAGTTCCTTGAGGGGGACCTCCGTCCAGGACGGAATGTTGACGGTGTCATAGACGACGCCCCGGTTCACGTCCACCACGGAGGGGACGCCGATGCCGATCTTCTCCACGTCCGGCGTGAGGATATCGGTGATCCGTTCCGAAAGGATGTCAATCGTCTGTTCAAGGGTGGCTTCATGAGGGAACCACGGGTTGGAAACCCGCTTCACGATCTTCCCGTCCTGGACCAGACCCAGGACCAGATTGGTTCCTCCTACATCAATTCCAAGTGTCATTTCGTGTGATTTTTTTGCAAAAATATCGATTAGATTCAATGTCCGGAAACAAATTTGCGTATTTAAATACACAATTTGCGTCATTGTATTTTTTCGCTCCTCGATTTTTCATAGCTTTGTGTCAGTAATAAAACCCGCTGATTGTGAGCACTAAACACTTTTCTTTCCTATTAATCGCGTGCGCGATTTGCGTGTCGTGCACCCAACCTTGTCGCATCCTTTGGACTGAAGGCCCCACGGACCCCGCCACCGGGCAGGCGCTCCACACCCTGGAGATCCAGAACCCGCCCGCCGGCACGGACTGGACCGTCTGGTTCAGCCAGTTCCGCACCCCCGTCACGATGGAGGACGGCGCCCCCGGCACCATCGAGCACGTCAGCGGCACCTTGTACCGCGTCGCCCCGTCCGGCGCCGACGGCAAGATCATGACGCTGCGCTACCTGGCGCGTCCGCTGGTCAACCAGTGCCGCGCCCCGGAAGGCTTCTACCTGCAGCAGAAAGGGCGCAAGGCCGTGGCCCTGAAGGCGGAATACAACTTCCTGCCCGCCGAGCCCGTCCGCTCCTTCGACTACACGCCCGTGACCACGGGCCCCTTCGATATGATTCCCCGGCTGAACAGCGTGACCCTCCTGCCGTCGGGCAGCACGGATCCGTCCGGCGCCGAGGTGGAACCGGTCGTCTTCGTCCAGGGACAGGCCCCCGGATGGTACCGGATCACTCTGAAGGAAGGACGCATCAGCACGGAAGCCGCCGATGAAGACGGCGCCTTCTACGCCGGCGTCACGCTGGACAACCTGCGCCGCGCGGGGCAGAGCATCCCCGACGCGCAGATCGAGGACGCGCCCGGCATGCCCTTCCGCGGCGAAATGCTGGACGTCAGCCGCAATTTCACGAAGAAGGCCGACCTGCTCCGCCTGATTGACATCCTCGCGCACTACAAGGCGAATTACCTGCACCTGCACTTCGGCGACGACGAGGGCTGGCGCATCGCCATCGACGCCCTGCCGGAGCTCACGGAATACGGCGCCCGCCGCTGCCTGCCCGTCCTCCAGGACGACGGCAGCATCGCCGAACCGGACGGCCTGCAGCCCACCTACTGCGTCACGGACGACCCCGCCGACCCGGACTCACCGGGCAACGGATTCTATTCCCACGAGGACTTCGTGGAGATCCTGCGCTACGCGTGGGAGCGCCGCATCCGCGTCATTCCGGAATTCGACACCCCGGGCCATTCCCGCGCGGCCGTGAAGGCGATGGAGGTCCGCGCCGCGCGCACGGGCGACGCCAGCTGCCTGCTCTCCGAGCCGGAGGACACTTCCGAATATGAATCCGTGCAGGACTACACCGACAACGTCATCAACGTGGCCCTGCCGTCCACCTATACCTTCTTCGAAACCGTCTTCGACGGTCTGATCGCGCTCTACGCGGAAGCGGGCGTACCCCTCGAGGCCATCCACGTGGGCGGCGACGAGGTGCCGGACGGCGCCTGGACCGGCTCGCCGGCCTGCCGCGAACTGCTGGAAGCGAACGGCAAGAGCGACATCGGCTGGCTGAAGGACTACTTCCTCAACCGCGTGATGGACATCGCCGAGGCGCGCGGAATCAAGCTCGCCGGCTGGCAGGACATCTGCCAGAACCTGGAGCCCGCCACCCTGGAGCGCCTCAAGCGCAACCTCGCCTTCACCAACCTCTGGACCGTCTCCCACGGCCGGGACGTCCTGCCGTACGAGTTCGCGAACAGCGGCATTCCCGTCGTGATCTCCAGCGCGCCCAACTGCTACATGGACTTCGCCTACAACGACTCGAAACTCGAGCGCGGCCACAACTGGGGCGGCCTCGTGGACGAGCGGCGCAGCTTCTCCGTGCAGCCTTTCGACATGTACCGTTCCGTCCGCTGGGACGACCACCGGAAGCCGCTCGACCTCACGCACGCCGGCGAGGGCAAACCCGCCCTGAACAAAGACAGCAAGGAGCTCATCCTCGGCATCTCGGGGCACCTCTGGGCCGAGACGCTCCGCAGCTTCGACCACGTGACCTACTACCTGTTCCCCAAGTCGCTGGGCCTCTTCGAGCGCGGCTGGCATCCCTACCCGGCCTGGGCTGGCACCGTTCAGCCGGACGACCCGGCCTTCCTGCAGGACTTCGACCAGTTCTTCAGCATCGTGGTCGATCACGAATACCCTTACTACGACGCCCTCGGCATCTCCTACCACCGCAACTGACATGCTCCGCCTGCTTTTCATCACCGACTTCACGGAATCCTTCGCGAACAAGCTCCTCCAGGGCATCGTCCGCTATTCCCGCCGCAAGGAACAGTGGGCCATCTGCCGTATGCCGCCGTCCTTCAAGGCGGAGATCGGCATCCCCGGCGTGGTCAAATGGGCCAAGGACTGGGGCGCGGACGCCGTCATCGGCCAGTTCGAGGAGACGGACGATGTCAGCCTGTTCGGCAAGAACGGCATCGTCGTCGTGGCCCAGGACTTCAAGAAGCGTTTCAAGACCATCCCGAACATCACCGCCGACTACCTGGGCACCGGCCGCATGGCAGCCCGTTTCTTCATCGACCGCGGCTTCCGCAACTTCGGCTTCTTCGGCTTCAACCAGGTCTGCTGGTCCGACGAGCGCTGCGACGGCTTCCGCCGCGAGGTGGAGGTGGCCGGCTTCGGGAAATCCTTCTACGCCTACAACCTGCAGGACATCGACCACCTGTGGTACTATGAGCGGGACCGGCTGCGCGAGTGGCTCCGCCTGATCCCCAAGCCCATCGGCATCATGGCCTGCGACGACAACCAGGGCAACAACCTCATCGAGGCCTGCCACGCCGCCGGGGTCCGCATTCCGGAGGAAATCTCCGTGATCGGCGTGGACAACGACGAACTGCTCTGCAGCCTCGGGAGCACCACCCTGTCGAGCATCTTCGTGGACATCGAGGAAGGCGGCTACCGCACCGCGGAGCTCATCGAGAAGCGCGTCGCCAACCCCGACGCCCCCCTCGAGGACGTGGTCCTGCGGCCTGTCAAGATCGTCGGGCGCCTGTCCACGGCGGCCTTCGCCACCGACGACGCCCAGATCCAGAAGGCCGTGCAGTACATCCACCGCAACTACCAGAAGAAGATCTCCGTCAAGGACGTCATCTCGGAGGTCGCCCTGTCGCGCCGCCTGCTGGAGCGCCGCTTCAAGACCGTGACCGGGCAGACCCTCTACCAGTATATCTCCGACCTGAAGATCAAACGCTTCGCGGAGCTGCTCCTGGACACGGACGAACAGGTGGTGGGCATCGCCCTCTCCTTGGGCGAGAACGACACCAAGAGCATCTCGCGCCGTTTCAAACAGATTTACGGCTGCTCGCCGAATGAATGGCGCGAGCGGCACCAACAGAAAAAACCGACCCTATGACAAGAAGAATCCTCCTCATCCTGGCCCTCCTCGCGGCCTCCCTGACCGCCACAGCCCAGCAGCCGGACGTCATCGACCAGCTCCGGGCGCATCCGGAGTACCTCGCCGGCACCGACTACCTCTGCCCGACCGGCCCCGTGACGCTCTCGGCAGCGCCCAAGGGCTACCAGCCCTTCTACATCAGCCATTACGGCCGGCACGGCGCCCGCTACGCCTGGCAGAGCGACATGTACGAGCGCCTGAACAACGTCTTCGGCGCCGCCGCGCAGGCCGGCAACCTGACGCCGCTCGGCGCTTCGTTCAAGCAGCGTTTCGACAGCCTGTACCCGTCGGTGCGCTACCGCGTGGGCGACCTTTCGCGCAAGGGCTGGCAGCAACAGCAGGAGCTGGCCGCGCGGATGTACGAGAATTTCCCGAGGGTGTTCGGGAAGGACTCGGCCGTCCGTTCCTGGACATCCACCTCGACCCGCTGCATCATGACCATGTCCGCCTTCTGCCTCGGCCTGAAGGCCAAGGACGCGCGCCTCAACATCTTCGAGAACTTCGGCGTCAGCTTCCTGCCGGCCATCCTGCCGCTCGACCGCAGCAACCCCTTCCGCGTCGACGACTATCCCCGTACGCCGCTGCGCTTCGAGGAGACCTGGGAGCAGTATATCGAGCGCACGGTGGACTACAAGGCCATCCTCGCGCGGCTCTTCGCGGACGTGGACGCCGCCGTGCCCGCCGCGGAGCAGTGGGACCTGGTGTCCTACCTCTATTTCTTCGCCGCCGGCATGAACAGCCTGGACACGGACCTGGACTTCACGGACATCTTCACCCCGGAGGAGCGCATCGACCTCTGGAAGATCGACGCCTTCCAGTTCTACGCCAACGCCTGGCCCACCCACCTGGGCTACCGGCCCATCGTGGATGACATCATCGCCAAGGCGGACGAGCGCATCGCCTCCGGCCAGATCGGCGCCGACCTGCGCTTCGGCCACGACTACACCTTCCTGCCGCTGCTGATGACCCTCGACGTGAACGGCTTCGGCCACGACGTCACCGACCCGAACGAGATTCCGGTCTGGTGCCAGCTGCACGAGGTGCCGATGGGCGCCAACCTGCATTTCGTCTTCTACCGCAGCAAACGCAATCCGGAGGTCCTGTTCAAGGTCCTCCTGAACGGCAAAGAAGCCCGCCTCCCGTTGGAGACGGACTCCTGGCCGTACTATTCCTGGAACAAGTTCCGGGAGAAGTTTATTCGATAGCCTTGAAGTAGCGGTAGCTGCTGACTTTCAACTCCCCGACGGCGGCCTCGTCACAGACGATGATCCCGTCGGGGTGATTTTGCATACCGCTGAGGGTGCAGTAGTGTGACATCGGGCCCTCCACGGCGTCGCGCAGCGCGCGGGCCTTGCGGGGACCGAAGGCGAGGATGACGACCTCGCGGGCGGACAGGACCGTGGCCACGCCCACCGTCAGCGCCTGCGCGGGCACGGCCTCGGGGTCGCCGCCGAAGAAGCGGGCGTTGACCTCGCGCGTGTCCTGCGTGAGGGTCATCACGCGGGTGCGGGAGCACAGCGGGGAGAAGGGCTCGTTGAAGGCGATGTGGCCGTCCTCGCCCACGCCGCCGAGGAACAGGTCGAAGCCGCCGGCCGCCTCGATGGCGGCTTCGTAGGCGGCGCATTCGGCCTCCAGGTCGGGGGCGTTGCCGTTCAGGATGTGGATGTTCTCCGCGGGCTCGTCGATGTGGTCGAAGAGCTGGCGGTGCATGAAGGAGTGGTAGCTCTCGGGATGGTCCACCGGCAGGCCCACATACTCGTCCATGTTGAAGGAGATGACGTTCTTGAAGCTGACGACGCCCTCGCGGACCATGCGGATGAGCTCGTTGTAGGTCCCGATGGGGGTGGAGCCGGTGCATAGGCCGAGCACGAAGGGCTCGGAGGTGCGGGCGGCCTTGGCGTTGATGGCGTCGGCGATGCGCCGGGCGGCCCACTTGGAGCCTTCAGCGGCGTTGTTGCGGATGATGAGTTTCATATCTTAACAGAGTTTCAGGAAGACTTCGATGGCCTGGTATTCCGCCATGCCCAGGCGGTCGTACTGGGCGGCGGTGTTCTGCGTGCGCTCCTCGGCGCGCTGCCAGAATTCGCGGGGATCCTCGCCCGGGAAGGGCACGATATCCTTCTGCGAGAGATGGCGGAAGATGGCGTGGCGTTTCTTCACCACCTCTTCCGGACTCAGCGGGACGGCCATGTCCACGCGGCCCAGCTCCCACTCCATCCAGGCGCCGCGGTAGAGCCAGATGTGCGTGCCGGAGAGCCAGTCCTGGCCCTCGGCGCGCAGCTGGTCCACGGCCTCCAGGGCCGCCTCGGTGCACACGCGGTGCGTTCCGTGCGGGTCGGCCAGGTCGCCCGCCATGAAGATCATCTGCGGCTTGAGCCGGCAGATCAGCTCCTTGATGATATCCACGTCGGCCTGCGTGCGCGGCTTCTTGGCGATGCCGCCGGACTCGTAGAACGGGAGGTTCAGGAAGTGGGCGTTGGTGGCGTCGTCCAGGCCGAAGGAGCGGACGGCGGCCCGGGCCTCGCTGCGGCGGATGGCCGCCTTGAGCTCCAGCAGCCCGCACGGCTCCGGCTCGCCCGGCACCTTGCTGTCCACCAGCGCCTTCACGGCGTCGAAACGGTCGGCCAGGCCCAGCTGGAACGCGGCGTCCATGTGCTGGAGCACCACGTCGTCGTGGACCGCCACGTCGCCGGAGGTCTCGTAGGCCACGTGCACGTCGTGCCCCTGGGAGACGAGTCGGATGAAGGTGCCGCCCATCGAGATGACGTCGTCGTCGGGGTGCGGCGAGAAGATCAGCACCGTCTTGGGATACGGCGCGGCGGGTACCGGACGCGTGCTGTCGTCCGCGTTCGGCTTGCCGCCCGGCCAGCCGGTGATGGTATGCTGCAGGTCGTTGAAAACCTGGATGTTGATCTGGTCGAAGGGGCCGTACAGCTCCAGCAGCTCGCCGAGCGAGTTCTCCAGGTAGTCCTGGTCCGTCAGCTTCAGGATCGGCTTGCCGACGGTCTCGCACAGCCACACGACGGCCTTGCGGATGAGCTTCGGCGTCCAGTCGCAGGGGCCGACCAGCCAGGGGGCCACCGCCCGCGTCAGCAGGCTGCCGGCGGTCGTGTCCACGTACAGACTGATGTGGTCGTGGCTCTGCAGCAGGGACGCCGGGCAGGCCAGGGACATCTCGCCCTCGGCGATGGCCTTCACGACCTTTGCCTTGTCTTCGCCCCAGGCCATCAGGATGATGCGCCCCGCCGAGAGCATCGTGCCGATGCCCATGGTGATGGCGCTCTGCGGCGTGGCCGACAGGTCGTGGCCGAAGTGGCGCGCCTGGCGCTTGCGGGAGCCGTACGACAGGCGGACGGTGCGGGTGCGCGTCTTCTCGTTGCTGCCCGCCTCGTTGAAGCCCACCTGGCCTTCCTCGCCGACGCCGATCACCAGCAGGTCCAGTCCGCGGGCCTGCTTGTCAAAGCCGGCGCAATAGTCGGAGACCTCCGCCTGCGGGACGGTGCCGTCGGGGATGTGGACGTTTTCCGGAAGGATGTCCACCCGGTCCAGCAGCGCCTCGTGCAGGAGGTGGTTGCGGCTCTGAAGCTCGTCGCCGGACGACGGGTAGTATTCGTCGATGGAGAAGATCTCCACCTGCCGGAACGACACTTCCCCGGCCTGGTAGCGCCGGAGCAGCTCTTCGTAGAGGAGGGCCGGCGTGGCGCCGGTCGTGAGGCCCAGCCGGAACAGGCGTCCTTCGCAGGCGTTGATGGCCGCGACGATGACGTCCGCCACGGCAGCCGAAGCCGGCAGGGCTTCCGGATAGATCTTCGTCCAGATTTTCTCGTAGTTGTGCAGGATGCCGGCGGGGAGGTTCTTTTCGATCAGACCGCCTTCGTAAGGGAGGATAAATTGCTTGTCCATCATCGTTTAGTGTTACGCATCTGACACAAAGGTAACAAAACAATGCGTTCCGCAAAACGGATTTTGCGTAATCGAATGCACATTTTGCGTATTTCGCAAACTTGCATGGTTTTTGTACCTTTGCGGAAAACCTTGCTTATGAAGAGATTCCTGCTCGCCCTGGCCGTCCTGCTGCTCTCCGCGCTTGCCTGCGGAGCACGGAAGCTGCCCGCCGAAGCGCTGGGCACCGTCCAATACGAGATCCGTTACACCTGGGGCGCCATCGACGCCAAGGTGGGCACCGTCAGCATTTCCCTGAACCCGGCGAGCTGGGAGAACCAGGCTGCCTACCATTCGCACGGCTTCCTGAAGACCTCGTCCATCTTCAAGCTCTTCATCGGCGAGGACCTGACGGTGGAGTCCGACATCGCCCAGTCCGACCTCCTGCCGCTCCACTTCCTCAACCCTTACAGGAAAGGCGGCAAGGACTGCAAATTCGAATTCACGTACGGCCGGAACGGGGAGATCGACGCGCTCTACCAGGGGCCGAAGGAGACCCTCACGAAGACCTGGCCCATGGACGGCAAGACCTTCGACCTGCTGTCGCTGCTGGTCTTCGTCCGCTTCCGGGAGACTGCCGACACCCCGGTGAAGCTCAAGGTGCTGCTGGACGAGAACTGCTATCCCGCCAGCCTGACCTACCAGGGCAAGGACACGGAGAAGATCCCCGGGGTGGAGACGGAACGTTTCCTGCTCCGCCTGACCGAGCGCGGCGTGATGGAGAACGGCAGCGGCAACGAACTGCTCATCTTGCGCTCCCCCGGTCCCGACCGCAGGATCCTCTGCCTCGAAGCACCCCTGAAGCCCGGTTTCATGTCCATCCGGATAAAAGAATAATCGCTATTTGCTGATGACCAGCACGAAACCGCCGCGGGGCTGACAGGCGATCTCCGCGGGGAGTTTCTTGACGGTGCTGATCTTCCATTTCCCCGAGGCGTCGTCGGCGAACAGCTGCGCCTTCACTTTCCCCTTCCCCGTGCCGATGAAGCCGAGGTCGGTGGCGAGCGTCTGCGGATCGTCCAGACCGTTGATGCCGGCCACGTACCAGGTGTCGCCGCTGCGGCGCGCCAGGACGGCGCTTTGGCCGGGATAGCCGCTGACGAAGCGGGTCTCGTCCCAGACGACGGGCAGCCTGCCCAGGAAATCCTGCACCGCCTGCGGCTGCGCGAGGAAGCTCTCCGGCCGGTCGGCCAGGTGCTGCAGGCCGCTCTCGAAGAGCACGGTGAGCGCCAGCTCGTGGGCGTTGGAGGTGATGTGCGGGTGCTGCGAGTCGCTGAAGGCGCAGGGGGTGTAGTCCATCGGGCCGATCACGTTGCGCGTGTAGGGCAGCGTGGCGTTGTGGCCGGCCGCCTTATTGGTGAAGTGGCCCACGTTGTTGTACCACTCGGCGCCGTAGACGCCCTCCGTGGAGAGCAGGTTGGGATAGGTGCGCTGCCAGCCGCGCGGGATGGGGGCGCCGTGGAAGTTCACCAGCAGGTGGTGACGGGCGGCGGACTCGATCAGGTCTTGGCAGTAGTCCATGTTCGCCTGCGTGTCTCCGCTGAAGAAGTCGATCTTCACGCCGGCCACGCCGATGCTCTCGCACCAGGCGAACTCCTTCTCGCGGTCCTCAGGCTTGTTCAGGCGGAACTTGGGCCCGGGGGCGCCGTCCACCCAGCCGATGGAGGAATTGTACCAGATCAGCGGCTTGACGCCCTGGGAAATGGCGTACGCGACGGCATCCTCGATGGTCTTGCCTTCGTTGGCCTCGATCTTGTCCATCTCGTCCCACTCGGCGTCGATGAGCACGTAGGGCAGGTGCAGCGTGGCGGCCATGTCCACGTATTTCTTGATGATGCTGTAGTCGTTGGAGCCGTGGTTGTAGGCCCAGTAGATCCAGGAAACGACGCCCGGCTTGATCCAGGCGGTATCCGTGTAATCGGTCGGCTCGCTGACGTCCGTCACGAGCGTCGACTCCACGATGTCGCCCAGGCAGCCGATGATGACCACGCGCCAGGGCGTGTGCCAGTCGCCGCTGAGCAGCAGGTCGTTCTGGTCCTGCACGACGCTGAACAGCTCGCCCTCGTTGAAGAGGCTCGAGGCGCTCTGGCGGCGCTCGATGTTGGCTTCCGTGATGAGCGCGAACACGCCCTCGGCGGGCTCCATCAGCAGGGGATAACCCCAGTGCTTGTTGATGGTGTTGGAGGTGAACATGCCGCCGAAGCCGGCCAGCGTCTTCACTTCGGCGGTGGTCGTCATCGGGAAGAACCCTTCGTAGCCGTCGCTCCACTGCTGCATCCAGCGCCTCACGCCCTCGGGGATGACGTAAGCCGTCCGCTCCGCGGGCGCCTTGCTGTTGTGCAGGTTCGTGTACTCATAGCGGAAGGCGACGCCGTCGTTGTAGAGCCGCATCACGATGCGCGCGTATTTGCCGATGGGCGCCTGATACTCGTTGGCCTCGTTGGTGCAGTGCAGGCGCTTGCCTTCCAGCATCCGGTAGTCGGCTTGCACCGGCCGGACGAACGCGAGTTCGTCGAAGGGGATGTCGGCCATTTCCAGCACGGTCTGGTTCTCGAAGGAGATGACGAGTCTGTCGCCCGCGGTCTTCGCCGACAGCTTGCCGTTCGGCGAGGTGGCCGGTTGGGCGTTGAGCAGAAGGGCTGCGCTCAGGAGCAGGAGGGAGGAGATCAATCTTTTCATATTCCGGTGTCGATTAATACTCTGCAAAATAGCTCATTTTTGTTGGATTTCAAACAAATTGACACGCATTTGTCGGCATCATCTTTGCCGAATCGGAACCCCTGTCCATCAACATCGGCGTCTCCGTCAAAGGCCTGGAATACCAATAGCCGCAGCCTGTTTACGGCAGGAGCTCGGCAAGGATGGCGTCCAGGTCCGGGTGGCCTTCGTGAACCAGGATTTCCCCGGTCCGGCAGTCGATCAGGAAGACTCTCGGGATAAACTCGATGCCATAATCCCTGTAAACCTTACTGCTAGTGCTGGCCAACACATTGATCCAGGTCATCTCATTCTTCTCCACATACGATTTCCAATCCCCGGCTTTGGAATCCTGGGATATGCTGTAGATCTCCAGGCCCTTGCCGTGATACTTTGCATAGACCTCCTTTAGCGTGGGGATGAATTCTACGCAAGGCAAGCACCAGGTCGCCCAGAAATCCAGGATGACATAGCGGGTTTCCGGATTGTCAACCACAGTGCTCAGGCGGACGGGGCGGTTTTCCGTATTCGGATACTCCATATCGATGTAATGCTGACCGACAAGACTGACCTCCGCTTCGAGGGCGTTTTGTCTTCGTTCCGCTCTTTCCGCCCTGCGGACCAGGTTTTTCTTCAAGGTTGAGATATATCTCTTATAGGTCTTGGCCTGGTCCGGGGACAAATGGCCAAGGATTTCCTCCGCACGGTCGAGATCGTCGGGGAATTTGTCAGCATATTCCAAAGCCAGGAGATTCGTCTGTTCATCCCGGATCGCCTCTTCCCAAAGTGCCTCCCGGGCATCGGGATCTGCAGTATGAATCTTGTGGAAAGCATCATTCAAAACCGTGCCTGTCGCCCCCGTGCACATATCCATCTCATCTTCGGCGTGGACATCGACGATGACGGTGCCGGACTCCAGGAAGAAATCTTTCAACTGGCCCCCATCATACGGATTGGCATACACATCCTCGGGATTCGTGGCATACAGGTACACGTGGGTCGGAGCCGGGATGCGGGAATGGAATTCGAAGGTCCCATTCTCGACAGTTGTCGTGGAAATGACCTTCCATTTATTCCAATCGTCATTCAAGACGAGTTCGGCCCCGTCCTTGACCCCCTGAATGGTGCCCTTCACAACACAGTCGATGCTGGCTTTTTTGCAGGAAACGACGGCCAGCAGCACCATTGCCGCAGCCAGGAACTTGTTTTTAAATACCCCGCTCATATGCTTTCGTTTTTCCAAAGATACGCATTCTTCCGAGAATTCCGACATACCCGTTTTCGGAAACACCTGATTAAGAAGAAGAAATCCAACCGCCTGAACATCAAGCAGTTGGATTTACGCGTGCCTCGGGCGGAAGCTAGAAGACTGGTGATAGGCGGGGATTATTGTGAGTTCATTTGTGGCTATTAAGGAATTGAACACCAATTGGTTATACCTTTTGTTGAAGTCGTCAAAACAATCCCCGAAAAATGTGGTCAAATGTGGCAGATTGTTGTAAGTTGTGGTCAAAACGTGGTCAATAAAACATAGAGGGAAGACTATTTATCTTCGTAGTGTCCGTATGCGGACAGAATATCCACTTTCACGATAGTCTCTTCTATCTCATATACCAATCTATGTTTCTGGGAGATGCGCCTGGACCATTGGCCAGCTCTGTCTCCGGAGAGGAGCTCAGGCTTTCCTGTCCCAGTCCTGGGGTGTTCCTGAAGTTCTGCCAGTAGCTTGCCTGCTTTTTTGAAAGCGGCAGGTTCAGATTTTTACAGTTTTGACAGATCCTCTATTGCTTGAGGTGCAAAAATGAGTGTGTACATTAAAGACTAGCCAATAAAGAATCCAACTCCTCTTTCCCAGATACCGAGGTGCCCTTACCTTCGGCAATACTCTTGCGAGCCTCATCAATGCGCGCAAAGAACTCCTTCTTGCTGATAAGGCTGTCATCTTCAGTTATGGGCACAATTTTGAAACTCCCAGCGCGGGACGTCAAGATTACGCTCTCCCCACCGGCAGCCAGTCCAAGATACTTGCTTTGATTTGCCCTGAAATCACGTATGCTAACAACGGTCATAATTATTTTTTTTGCAAATATAATGAATACCATTTTGGTATCCAAATTTAATGCAAGAAAAGTGCAAGAATAATGATTAACTTTGAGAGTTAGATAAATCGGGATTAATGGGCCAATAGCCATTTGATTAAAACGCAGATAGAATTGTTCCATCTGTAAGGATGTGGATCTGTCTGGTGGAGAAAGGTGTTTCTTGTTTGTATTCCACCATATAGTATGCTGCGGCTCCGTTTGATTGTTCAAACAAGTACACATCATCGATCTTGCGATCGCTGAGTTTGCGTGCGGTTGCCATGACAGGGGCCGGTGCTTCATAGATCGACATTTCCGTTCTGGTCCGTAGCCAGATGCCTGTACTGTCGAATTGTGCTTGCTTTTCGTGCTGTTCGTGATAAAAGTTGGCTGTGAAAGTGGAGATTTGCCTGCTCCATTCTATATGTGTGGCGTCAGGAAACATCGTTCCAAAGGCACTGAGGACTTCTTCCGGAGCTTGCTCTATCCTCTGCTTGCACCCCGTGAAAAGGGAAGCCATTATAACTAAAGCAAATAGGAGCATCTTTTTCATATTGCATCAAGTTTTCCGAAAGATAGCATATTGATGTTTCAGTATGATTACTATGGCGTCTGACACGGTTAAAATTCTGTTACAATTGATTTTGCGTCTTGAGAGA
>JAGCYX010000084.1 GCA_017960585.1 Bacteroidales bacterium | reverse complement strand
GGTCGTGTCAAGGACCTCCCCGGTGTACGTTACCACATCCTCCGCGGTGCTTTGGATACTGCCGGCGTGGAAGGACGGACCCAGTCCCGTTCGCTCTACGGCGCCAAGAGGCCGAAGTAATTGCCGAAGGATGGTTTAATTATTAATTTTTCACATTTACCATGAGAAAAGCAAAGCCTAAGAAGAGGATTCTACTTCCTGATCCCAAGTTTCACGACACGCAGGTCACCCGCTTCGTGAACAACCTGATGTTGCAGGGGAAGAAGAGTATCGCGTATTCTATTTTTTACGATGCCATTGATTTGGTAGGCGAGAAGATGAAAGATTCTGACAAGGCTCCTCTGGATATTTGGAGGAAGGCGCTCGAGAACGTGACCCCGCAGATCGAGGTCAAGTCCCGCCGTATCGGCGGCGCCAACTTCCAGGTGCCTACCGAGTTGCGCCCTGAGCGGAAGGTTTCTCTCTCCATGAAGAATATGATCTCCTTCGCCCGCAAACGCTCCGGCCGCTCGATGGCTGAAAAACTTTGTGCCGAAATCATCGCCGCTTACAACAACGAGGGCGGCGCATTCAAGCGGAAGGAAGACATGCACAAGATGGCCGAGGCCAACAAGGCCTTCGCCCATTTCCGCTTCTAATCTGTTTTTAGTCAGATGGCTAAGAGAGATCTCAAGTACACGAGGAACATCGGCATCATGGCCCACATCGATGCCGGCAAGACCACTACGTCCGAGCGCATCCTCTACTACACCGGCAAGACCCACAAGATCGGTGAGGTCCACGAAGGTGCAGCTACGATGGACTGGATGGTGCAGGAGCAGGAGCGTGGCATCACCATCACTTCTGCTGCCACCACCGCGTTCTGGCACTATGGCGGAGACACGTATCAGATCAACTTGATCGACACTCCGGGCCATGTGGATTTCACGGTGGAGGTCGAACGTTCCCTTCGTGTCCTGGACGGTACGGTTGCCACGTTCTGCGCCGTGGGGCGCGTTCAGCCCCAGTCCGAGACGGTCTGGCGCCAGGCGGACAAGTACCATGTGCCGAAGATTGCCTATGTGAACAAGATGGACCGCGTGGGTGCTGATTTCCTCGCCTGTGTCGAGGAGATCAAGACCAAGCTCGGTGCCACCGCTGTTCCGATTTGCCTCCCGATCGGCTCGGAGGAGAATTTTCAGGGTATCGTTGACCTGATTGCCCGGAAGGCGATCGTCTACAAGCCCGGTGAGGACCTGGTGAACTACGAGATCCAGGATGTCCCCGCCGACATGCAGGATGCCGTCGCCCTCTGGCGCGACAAGCTGATCGAGTCCGCCGCCGAGTGCGACGACACCTTGATGGACAAGTTCTTCGAGGCGCCCGAATCCATCACGGAGGAGGAGATCATCGCCGCGCTCCGCAAGGGCACCATCGCCATGCAGATCGTTCCGGCCTGCTGCGGCTCTTCGTTCAAGAACAAGGGCGTGCAGTTCCTGCTGGATGCGGTCATGCGTTACCTCCCGTCCCCGCTGGATATCGGTGCGACGAAGGCGACCAACATGGCGAACGACAAGGAAGTGCTCCTGCAGCCCCAGCCGACCGAGCCGTTCTGCGGTCTTGTGTTCAAGATTGCGACCGACCCGTTCGTGGGACGCCTGGCGTATGTCCGTGCCTATTCCGGTCACCTGGACGCCGGTTCCTACGTGCTCAATTCCCGTTCCGGGAAGAAGGAGCGTGTGGCCCGTCTCTACCAGATGCACTCCAACCACCAGAACCCCATCGAGTTCGTGGAGGCCGGAGACATCTGCGCGGCGGTCGGCTTCAAGGACCTCCGCACGGGCGATACGATTTGCGCCGAGAGCCACCGTTACTCCCTGGAGTCCATGGAATTCCCCGATCCTGTGATCGGTATCGCCGTGGAGCCCAAGACGCAGAAAGACCTCGACAAGCTGGGCGTCGCGCTCGGCAAGCTCGCCGAGGAGGATCCTACCTTCACCGTCAAGTCTGACGCCGACACGGGCCAGACCGTCATCAGCGGTATGGGTGAGCTCCACCTCGACATCATCGTGGACCGTCTGCGCCGTGAGTTCGGCGTGGAGATCAACCAGGGTGCTCCGCAGGTCAACTACAAAGAGGCGATCACCACTTCCGTCCAGCATCGCGAAGTATTCAAGAAGCAGACGGGTGGTCGCGGCAAATTCGCTGATATCATCGTCGAGATCGGTCCCGCCGACGAGGGCGTGACGGGCCTCCAGTTCGACAACCAGGTCAAGGGCGGCAACGTGCCCAAGGAATTCGTGCCCTGCGTACAGAAGGGCTTCGAGTCCGCGATGGCGAACGGCGTCCTGGCCGGTTACGAGGTGCCTTCCCTGAAGGTCACCCTCCTGGACGGTTCCTTCCACCCGGTGGATTCCGATCAGCTTTCCTTCGAACTGGCCGCACGCATGGCGTTCCGTCACGCATGTCCCAAGTGCAAGCCTGTCATCCTGGAGCCCATCATGAACCTCGAGGTCGTTACCCCGGAGGATTACATGGGCGACATCGTCGGCGACCTCAACCGCCGCCGCGGACAGATTGTCGCGATGGACTCCACGACCAACGGCGCCCGCATCGTGAAGGCCTTCGTCCCGCTCTCCGAGCAGTTCGGTTACGTCACCGTGCTCCGCACCCTGTCTTCGGGCCGTGCCACGAGCACCATGTCGTTCGACCACTACGCAGAGGTCCCGGCCGCGATGGCCAAGGACATCGTGGAGAAGAGCGGTTATCATATGCCGTCTGACGACGAATAATTGAATTGAAAAAAGCATTTTGATATGAGTCAGAAAATTAGAATCAAACTCAAGTCTTTCGACCACATGCTCGTGGACAAGTCCGCGGCCAAGATTGTCGAGACCGTGAAGTCCACCGGTGCGAAGGTGAATGGTCCCATTCCCCTGCCCACCAACAAGAAGATCTTCACTGTCAACCGCTCCACCTTCGTCAACAAGAAGGCCCGCGAGCAGTTCGAGCTCGACTCCTACCGCCGGCTTCTCGACATCGAGGATTCCAACGCCAAGACGGTGGACGCCCTGATGAAGCTTGAGCTCCCCTCCGGTGTGGAGGTCGAGATCAAGGTCTGAGCCTGATCGGCGCACAAAGAAACGAATATGCAGGATCGTCCCAGGGGGGCGGTCCTGCATTCGGTCCCTTAGCTCAGTTGGTTAGCAGCAGCTGACTCATAATCAGCGGGTCGCAGGTTCAAGTCCTGCAGGGACCACGCGAGCCCGGCCGCCCGGCCGGGCTTTCGCGTGTCCTGCAGGACTTGAACCGTTATCCATTGAGGGGGCGGACCCCCTCAAACTCCCCTGCGTCGCTGCGCTCCGAATGCTGCGCGCCTCCTTTATCCATTGGGGGAAGAATCCCCCAAACCCCCTCGGTCGGCCTTCGGCCTCCGAATCCTTCGCTCCGACGCGTGCTTTTCCCTGCAGGACTTGAACCGACCTCCGTACAGAGTCATTCCGGACTTGATCCGGAATCTCCTGCGTGGCGCGTTTGGCCGTGAGCTGTAAGTGCTTGAAATGTAGCGCTTTATCGTTTCGTTCCCCCTTGATTTTAAGGGGAGTACAAAACGTTAATTCTTTGGTAGAAAGCGACTTGTAGCTCACAGAATTGTTGGTGGGTGGAAAGTGGAGTAAAAATGGTTTTCCGGAGGGGGTTGATTGGTGTGGAAATAAAGAGTATATTTGTATGTAAATCGTTCGGTGATGCTGGAGTTTTTACATTTTTCGTGGAGTGATATCCTCGACATTTTGATGGTCGCCCTGATTATCTTCCTGATATTCAGGTGGATTCGGGGGTCTACCGCCATCAATATCTTCATTGCCATCATCATCGTGCTCCTGGTCCGCGTGATCGCGGAAGCCCTCGGGATGAAGATGATGTCTTCGCTCCTCGGCACCCTCATCGACATGGGCGCCGTGGCGCTGGTCGTCATTTTCCAGCCGGAGGTGCGCCGTTTCCTGAACTCCCTCGGCCGCAAGGCGGAGACCACACTCCAACGCCCGGGTTTCCTGCAGTGGCTCTTCCCGTCCTGGCGCAGCCGCCAGGTGGATACCCGCGCCATCCGCGAGATCACGGAGGCCTGCCGGGAGATGTCCGCCCAGAAGGAGGGCGCGCTCATCCTCATCCTGCACAAGAACTCCCTCGAGGACATCATCGCCACCGGCGACACGGTGGACGCCGAGATCAGCCGCCGACTGATCATGAACATCTTCTTCAAGAACTCGCCCCTGCACGACGGCGCCATGATTATCGCGGACAACCGCATCGCGGCCGCCCGCTGCACCCTCCCGATCACGGAGCGCACCGACCTGCCCGCCCGCTACGGCATGCGCCACAAGGCCGCCATCGGCATCTCGGAGCAGTGCGACGCCGACGTGATCGTGGTCAGCGAGGAGACGGGCGGCATCTCGCTCGTCCGCGGCGGACAGATCACTCCCATCGAGACCATCAACACCCTGAACCTGCTGCTCGGAGAGAAGACGGAATGACCCACGAACGACTGGAGAGCAAACTCGGCTTCGACAAGATCCGCAAGATGATCGCCGACCGCTGCCTGACGGACTACGCCGCCGGGCGCGTGGCCGAAGAGGGCTTCTCCACCGACGCCGACATCATCCGCCAGCGCCTGGCGCTCACCGACGAGATGCGCCTGATCCTGATGTTCGAGGAGAACTTCCCGACCACGGGCTACATCGACGCCATCCCCTTCCTGTCGGCGCTGGAGCGCGACGGCTCCTGCATCGACGTGCTTTGCCTGGGCAAGCTCAAGACCGTCACGGACACCATCCGCCGCGTCCTGCACTTCTTCGGCAGCATCAAGAGCGGCATCTACCCGCAGTTGGAGCGCCTCGCCTCGCCGGTCCGCAGTTTCCCGGAGGTCCAGCGGCGCATCGAGTCCATCCTGGACCGCTACGGCGACATCAAGGACTCCGCCTCCGACCATCTTTTCGAAATCCGCCGCGACCTCCGCAGCAAGGAGGCCGCCGTGTCCAAGCGCGCCAGCGCCATCCTCCGCAAGGCGCAGGAGGAGGGCATCGTGGACGCCGACGCGGACGTGAACATCCGCGACGGCAAATACCTCATCCCCGTGGGCACCTCCGCCAAGCGCAAGCTGCCGGGCTTCGTGCACGACGTGTCCGCCTCCGGCAAGACCGCCTTCATCGAGCCCGCCGAGATCATCGAGCTGGAGAACGACATCGCCGAGCTCCACTTCGAGGAGGAGCGCGAGATCCGGCGCATCCTGCTGGAATTCACCGAATTCCTGCGGCCCTATCTGCCCGACCTGCTGGCCGGCGCCGCCTTCATCGGGGAGCTGGACTTCCTGATGGCGAAGGCCCAGACGGCGCTGGACCTGGTGGCCGGCATGCCCGTGATCTCCACGGACGGCAGCCTCTCGCTGCGCAAGGCGCGCCACCCGCTGCTGGAGAAGGCGCTCGTGCGCGAGGGGCGCAGCATCGTCCCGCTTACGGTCACCCTGACCCCGCAGAAACGCATCCTGCTCATCTCCGGCCCCAACGCCGGCGGCAAGTCCGTCTGCCTCAAGACGGTCGGCCTGCTCCAATACATGTTCCAGTGGGGCATGCTCATCCCCACCTCCGAGAGCTCCGAGCTCCCGGTTTTCGAGCGCATCGCCGTGAGCATCGGCGACGACCAGAACCTCGAGGACGACCTGAGCACCTACAGCTCCTTCCTCGCGGATATGCGCGAGCTGCTCGCCGACGCCGACGAGAACACGCTGGTGCTGATCGACGAGTTCGGCTCGGGCACGGAGCCCGCGGCCGGCGGCGCCATCGCCGAGGCCATCCTGGCCGAGATCGACCGCCGCGGCGTGCGGGGCGTGATCACCACGCACTACACCAACCTCAAGCTCTACGCCTCCGGCGCCGACACGCACGTGGTCAACGGCGCCATGCTCTACGACTCGGCCAAGATCGCCCCGATGTTCCAGCTGGAGATCGGCCTGCCGGGCAACTCCTTCGCCTTCGAGCTGGCGCGCAAGATGCGCCTGCCCGAGAGCATCGTCAAGGACGCCGAGACGCGCGCCGGCGAGGAGTTCGTGGGCATCGAGCGCAACCTGCGCAAGATCGCCCGCAACCGCCGGGCCCTGGACGAGAAGCTCCAGAAGATCAAGCATACCGACAAGGCCCTCGAGGGCATCACCGAGCGCTACGAGAAGGAGCTGGAGGAGATCCGCAAGCAGAAGAAAGCCATCCTCGATGAGGCCCGCGAGGAGGCCGAGCAGATCATCAAGGGCGCGGGCCGGCAGGTGGAGAAGACCATCCGCGACATCCGCGAGGCCCAGGCCGGCAAGGAAGAGACCAAGGCCGCCCGCCAGGAGCTCCAGGGCTTCCTGGGCGCGCTCGAGGAGCGGAAAGCCAAGGAGAAGAAGACGCGCGACGCCTACATCGAGCGCAAGCTCGAGCAGCTGGGCAAGCGCAAGAAGAAAGACCCCGCCGCGGCCGCGGCCGCCGAGCCCGCCCGCAACGAGCCGCTCAAGGTGGGGGAGAAGGTGCGCATCAAGGAGAACGGGCTCGTGGGCGAGGTGGCCAAGATCAGCAGCAAATCCGTGACCGTGATCGTGGGCAACATCACCAGCACGATGGCGCCTTCGCGCGTGGAGCGCATCTCCTCGAACGAATTCCGCGAAGCATCCCGCAAGGTCTTCGCCCCCGTCCAGCAACGGGTGGACAGCGCCATCACGGAGCGCAAGCTTGCGTTCAAACCCGAGCTCGACGTGCGCGGCGAGCGTCTGGCCGACGCCCTCGACATCGTCACGCACTTCATCGACGACGCCGTCATGCTCGGCGTCGGCAACGTGCGCATCATCCACGGCAAGGGCACGGGCGTGCTGCGCGAAGAGATTCAGAAATACCTCCGGACCATCCCGGGGCTGACCGTCAGCGACGAAGACGTGCGCACGGGCGGCACCGGCGTAACCGTCGTGAAGCTATGAGAACGAACCGCAGCGTCGTCGGCCGCAAAGGCGAAGATGAGGCCTGCCGCTATCTCGCGCAGCTCGGCCACAGGATCCTCGCGCGCAACTGGCGCGGCGGGCATCTCGAGCTGGACGTCATCACCTTGACGGGCAGCGAGCTGCACATCGTGGAGGTGAAGAGCCGCGTGGCGCCGGTGATGGCCGAGCCGCAGCGCAACGTGGGCCGCGAGAAGCAGCGGCGCATGGTCGCCGCCGCCCAGGCCTTCCTGCACGGCGAAGGCCGCAAGGACCTGCCCGCGGACCTGGAGATCGTCTTCGACGTGATGTCGGTCGTCTTCTTCGGGACGGGCGCGGACTATGACATTGAATATTATCCCAACGCTTTTATACCACTATACACGTAATAACCTTTTTATGAACGATAACCACAACTACTGCATCATCATGGCCGGCGGCATCGGTTCCCGCTTCTGGCCCATCAGCCGGACCGACCAGCCCAAGCAGTTCCTCGACTTCAGCATCCAGGGACGCTCCTTCCTGCGCCGCACCTACGACCGCATGAAGGTCGTCATTCCGGAGGAGAACATCCTCGTGGTGAGCCTGGAGCGCTACCGGGACCAGGTCCGGGCCCATCTCCCGGAACTCCCGGAGGAGAACCTGCTGCTGGAGCCCTACAACCGCAATACCGCCCCCTGCATCGCCTACGCCACGTACGCGATCCTGCA
Organism: Bacteroidales bacterium; assembly: GCA_017960585.1. Lineage (GTDB taxonomy): Bacteria > Bacteroidota > Bacteroidia > Bacteroidales > UBA932 > Cryptobacteroides. The sequence continues at coordinate 4,285 of JAGCYX010000084.1, read as the reverse complement.
GCGCGACCCGGAAGCCGTCACCGTCGTGACGCCTTCCGACCATGCCATCGCCCGCCACGAGATCTTCAACAGTACCTTGAAGGACGCGCTCGCGTACGCGGCCGGGACCGACGCGCTCATCACCCTGGGCGTCGTGCCGACCCGCGCCGATTCCAACTTCGGTTACATCCAGATGGCCGGCAAACCCGAAGGCCGCCGCCCGGTCAAGACCAAGACCTTCACCGAGAAGCCGGATCCCGAGCTGGCACGCGTCTTCCTCGACACGCACGAATTCCTATGGAACTCCGGTATCTTCGTCTGGCGCGCGGACGCCATCCGCAAGGAACTGGAGAAGTATGCGCCCGAGATCACCGACCTCTGGCGGGGCTGGCGGGACGTGATGGGCACCGACGGCCAGCAGGCCTTCGTGGACCACATCTACACCGACATGCCGCGCATCTCCATCGACTACGCCGTGATGGAGAAGACGGACAACGCCTGGGTCTATCCCGCGGAATTCCGCTGGGCTGATATCGGTAACTGGGAGTCCCTCTACGAGTACCTCGCCTACCACGACGAGCGCGGCAACGCGCTCAACCGCACCGCCCGCCGCCTGCTCATCGACAGCTCGGACAACATCGTCTATTCCACCCGGGACGACAAGCTCCTCGCCATCCGCGGCATGGAGGACTTCATCGTCATCGACACGGAGGACGTGCTGATGATCTGCCCTCGCGACGAGCAGAAACTCAAGGACTTCCTCTCCCGCCTCGCGATGCCGGAGTACGAAGAGTACCGGTAACGCTTTTTTTTGCTTTTTTTTAAGGGGGGGGGGTGGATAAAGTCTTGTAGAATAAGATTTTTTACCTATATTTGCGCGGTTATGCGCCTAAAACTAATACCACTGATCTTACTATTCATGCCGGCATTGTTGTCGGCTCAGACTGTAGCAGAGTGGTTCCGGCACCCCATGATGGCTGCTGCGGTGCAAATCCAGGAGAAATACGTTCCGCAGGACGGGTCCTTCAAGACCATTCCGCTGGCCATGCTGAAAGCCGCTTTCGGCCGGGAAAGCAAAGACCCGTTCTCCGTCAACTTGATTTTCGACATCCCTTCCGCCCGCTTCCTGAGTTGTGAAGCCACCTGGCAGCCGATACCTCAGATAGGCGTTCATGTCGGCTTGCAGAAAATGCTGTTCCTGTATGATTCGTCCTTTGCACCTTACATGTACGGTTTGATGGGATATTCGCAGGCAACGAGTTATCTCGCCGGTTATGCCAGCGACCTGACGGGCATCAATTCGCGCAGCCGTGACGTCGGCCTGGTGCTGGAGGGTTCGTTCTTCCCTGCGGAGGGCTTTTCCAAGTTGAGTTATGCCGTCGGCGTATTCAACGGAAACGGTTATAACTTCCGGGACAACAATAAAGGCAAAGACGTTCATGTCCGCCTTATCTACCAGCCCATTTCCTCGTTGAAATTCACCGTGGGCGCCATGAACGGCTATTATAATCACGACCTAGAGGAAGAGTTTGGCCCCCATGAGCATCTCCACCACTACCACCTCGAGGAGGGTCTGGCCTGTCGTCGTCGCCTTTCCGGAGGCGTCTGGTTTGACAACGGGAAATGGTTTGCGCGCAGCGAGGACATTTTCGGCATCACGGACGGCGCGAAGAGTAACGGCATCATGGCCATTGCCGGATGGAAATTCCATCCGCATTACGAGACCGCGGCTCGCGTGGATCATTTCAAGATGAATTTTGACGATCCGAACAGCGCCAGCACCAAAGTGGATGTCTGCCTCACGCACCACATCACCACGGACGGCACCATGTATGTCGCCCTCCAGTACGGGCACACCTTCTACTCGGATCCGTCCCGTCCCGGGCTGGACACCATCATGCTCTGCCTGAACCTCGCGTTCCTTCGAACGCTGTAGAAGATACATTTTCATATAACAAGAGCCGCCCCGTCGGGGGCGGCTCTTGTTTTAAATATTGGAAATCAAGTATTTGTAATTTGAGAAAAATGTTGTATCTTTGCAGCCCGCAAAAATGCGCGGAACTTTATAAAGTATTTATAAACAATTAATTAACAAACCAATGCCTGGATTAATTGGAAAGAAAATCGGAATGACTTCCGTTTTCGGTGCCGACGGTAAGAACATACCGTGCACCGTCATCGAGGCTGGTCCGTGCGTCGTTACGCAGCTGCGTACTGTTGAGAAGGACGGCTATGAGGCCGTGCAGCTTGCCTATGACGAAACCACCGAAAAGCACACCAGCGCGCCCCTGATGGGGCACTTCAAAAAGGCAGGTACCACCCCCAAGCGCAAGCTGGTCGAGTTCAAGGCCGACTTCGAAGGTGAGGTGGCACTCGGCTCCACGTTCACCGTGGCCGACGTCTTCACCGAGGGCGTCAAGTTCGTGGACGTGACCGGAACCTCCAAAGGTAAGGGTTTCCAGGGTGTCGTGCACCGTCATCACTTCGCCGGCGTCGGCGGACAGACCCACGGCCAGCACAACCGCCTGCGTCACCCCGGTTCCATGGGTGCATCGTCCTGGCCGTCCCGCGTCCTCCCCGGAATGCGTATGGCCGGTCACATGGGCAACGAGCGCGTGAAGGTCGAGAACCTCGAAGTGCTCAAAGTGCTCCCGGAGAACAATCTTCTCGTTGTCAAGGGTTCCGTCCCCGGAGCCAAGGGTTCTTATGTAATTGTGGAGGCTTAGTGTTATGGAATTAGAAGTTTTGAAAATTGACGGCTCCAAGTCCGGCAAGAAGGTAACGCTCGAAGATCAGGTCTTCGCTATCGAACCCAACGACCACGCCGTGTATCTCGACGTCGTCCAGTATCTCGCCAACCAGCGTCATGGCAACGCCAAGACCAAGGATCGCAGCGAGATCGCGCACAGCACCAAGAAGCTCGGTCGCCAGAAGGGCGGCGGCGGCGCACGCCACGGCTCCCTGAAGTCGAACATCTTCGTCGGCGGCGGCCGCGTGTTCGGTCCCGTCCCGCGTTTCTATCATAACAAGTTGAACAAGAAGGTCAAGGCCCTTGCCCGCAAGTCCGCGCTGACCTACAAGGCCCAGGAGAATGCCATCATCATCCTCGAGCCGTTCACGATGGATGCACCCAAGACCAAGGAGCTCCTCGCGATCAACTCCGCCATCAAGGCCGGCGACCGCAAGGTTCTCTACGTGCTTCCGCAGAATTCAACCAACATCTATCTTTCATCCCGCAACCTTCCGCAGGTGAACGTCCTCTCCGTTGACGAGATCAACACCTACGCCATCATGAACGCCAACACCCTGGTGCTCTTCGACGGCGTGCAGGACATCCTCGCAGAGCGGAACATGCGCTAAAAGTACACGAAGATGGGAATTATCATTAAGCCAATCGTTACAGAGAAGTTGACGGATCAGGGCGAAAAGTTGAACCGTTACGGCTTTATCGTGGATGGTAAGGCCAACAAACTTCAGATCAAGGAAGCCGTGGAGAAGATGTACAATGTCTCCGTGGCCGATGTCAATACGGTGAACTATCACGGCAAGCGCAAGAGCCGCTACACCAAGGCGGGTCTCCTCCGCGGCCGGATGAATCACTTCAAGAAGGCGTACATCACCCTCGCCGGTGATGACAAGATCGATTTCTACGCTAATATTTAAGGGAGGGACAGACAATGGCAGTTAGAAAATTCAAACCGGTTACCCCCGGTCAGCGCAACAAAGTGATCAGCACCTTCGAGGAGATCACCGCTAAGAAACCCCAGAAATCATTGTGCGAGCCCCTCAAGAGCTCCGGCGGACGCAACAACACCGGTCAGATGACTGTGCGTTACATCGGTGGCGGTCACAAGAGAATGTACCGCATCATCGACTTCCGCCGCGCGAAGGACGAGTGCACCGCAACGGTCCAGACCATCGAGTATGATCCGAACCGCAGCGCCCGCATCGCCCTCGTTCAGTACGAAGACGGAGAGAAGAGATACATCATCGCTCCGAAAGGACTCAAGGTAGGCCAGGTGATCGCCTCCGGCAGCGGCATCGCTCCGGAAGTCGGCAACTGCCTCCCGCTCAGCGAAATTCCTGTTGGTACCCTCGTGCACTGCATCGAGCTCCGTCCCGGCCAGGGCGCCGCGATGGCCCGCTCTGCCGGCACGTTCGCGCAGCTCGCCGCCCGCGAAGGGACCCACGCCGTGCTCCGTCTGCCTTCGGGCGAGACGCGCATGGTGCTCGTGTCCTGCCGCGCCACCGTCGGTGAGGTGTCCAACACCGAGCATAACCTGGAGAGCCACGGCCAGGCCGGCCG
>JAGCYX010000083.1 GCA_017960585.1 Bacteroidales bacterium | reverse complement strand
GCGATGCTCCCGGACCTGACATCCTGGACGAACATCCGTTTGTTGGCGCTGTAGACGATCACTCCGCAAAGATACGAAAATACAGAGAATTTCTACTATCCGTGCCGGACACTCCATCTTCTTGTCAAAATCGACAGAAATCACTATCTTCATCCGTTGAAACCCATCGATATGGTTTTTACTCGAATCCTTAAAGATTTATACGCGTATGGATGACAAGATGACCCGTCGAGAGGCCCTGAGGGGCATGTTCCTCGCAGGAATGGGGCTCGCCTTCTGCGGCCCGCTGCTGTCTGACACCCTCCGGGCGGCGAATATGCCCGGTACTCCCGCCGGCCGGCCCGGCCCTTGGAAAGAGGCGCCGGACGGCACCAAGATTGACACTCGCACCTGGAGCAAGATGGGGGAGACCCTGGGCATGCTCGGGCTGGGCTGCATGCGCCTGCCCACGTTGTCGGGCGGCGGTGGCGGCTTCGGCCGCAACGCGCCCCTGGACCAGGACGCCGTCAACGCGATGATCGATTACGCCATCGCCCACGGTGTGAACTATTTCGACACGGCCCCGGCGTACGGCCAGTCTGAAGTGGTGACCGGCAAGGCGCTGAGCCGCCATCCGCGTGCATCGTTCAAGATCGCGACCAAGATGTCCAACATGAACGGCCGTCCCACGCTGGAGGCGGGCAAGAACATGTTCGAGACTTCTCTCAAAAACCTCCAGGTGGATTACATCGACTTCATGCTGCTGCACAACCTGCAGAACCTGGCCGGTTTCAACACCCGTTTCCGGGACAACGGTCTCTTCGACTGGCTTCTGGAGCAGAAGGCCAAAGGGCGGATCCGCCATCTGGGCTTCTCCTTCCATGGGACCAATGATGACCTTCCCGCCCTTGTGGACCTGTACGACTGGGATTTCGTGCAGATCCAGCTCAACTATGCCGACTGGAAGGAAATGTCCAGGGGCTGGGGCGGTTCCTCCGGCACGACAAGCGCCGAGTACTTGTACAACTATCTGGTTGGGAAGGGCATTCCTGTCCTGGTGATGGAGCCGGTCAAGGGCGGTCAGCTCGCGAATGTCAATGAAAGCGTCGCCGCCGTGATGAAGGAGCGTCATCCCGATCTCACCCCCGCGGCCAACGCCCTCACTTTCGTGGGCTCGCTGCCCGGCGTGATGGTGACCCTCAGCGGCATGTCCAACATGGAGCAGCTCAAAGAGAACGTCTCCCTGTTTACGGGCTTCAAGCCGTTCGACCAGAAGGAGATGGACTTCATGCTCACCGTCGCCGACCTGCACAAGTCCAAGGGCCAGATTCCCTGCACGGCCTGCGCCTACTGCATGCCCTGCCCCTTCGGCGTGGACATTCCCGGCAACTTCAAGATCTTCAACGCCCAGAGCGACGCCCTCCTGTCGACGGGCACCGCCAAGGCCCTCGTCGACAGGCGCAAGGACTTCTTGAGCGAGTACAAGGCCCAGCCTGAGGCCGCCCGCGCCGACGCTTGCGTCGGCTGCAAGGCCTGCCTGAGAAAATGCCCGCAGCACATCAGTATCCCGCAGCACATGGAGCGTATCCGCGACCTGGCCGCGAAGATATAGATTTCTCGACTACGCTCGAAATGACAATGGAGTTTCGCTCGAAAGGGTCTCCTATTTCCCCATCACGAACAACAGCTCCGCTCCGTTACGAATGTCCTCGTAGCGGAGCGTTGTTCCTTTCATGCGCGCGCCGTTCAGGTATACGGCCTTGACATGGACGTTCTGCGGGGTCCAGTTCTTCGTGCGGACCCGGAGAAGGCCGCCGTCGGAAAGGCGGACGGTGACGCCGGGAAGGCAGGGAGATCCCAGTTCGTACTCGTTGCCGCCGGGGCATAAGGGATAGAAGCCCAGGCAGTTGAAGATGTACCAGGCGCTCATCTGTCCGCAATCGTCGTTGCCGCTCAGGGAATCCGGTCTGTTTCCATAGAAATGGTCGGCGACGTAGCGGACCCACTTCTGGCAGTCCTCCGGCTTCCCCAGCTTGTTATACAGGTACAGCACGTGGTGGCAGGGCTCATTGCCGTGCCAGTAGCCGCCGATGCGGCCCCAGATGTCATGGGCGCCGGGAATGTCGTCACTCATCTCGATCCGGAACATGTTGTCCAGCCGCTCGCGGAGGAACTTTTTGCCGGCGATGGCCATGTAATCCTCGAACGCGTGGGGAACCGTCCATGTATACTGCATCGTGAATCCTTCGGTGATGTCGCCCCAGCCGTTGTCCGAGCCCGGGCCTTCGTAAGCGATGTCGGAGAAGGGTGTCCGCCAGTTTCCCTTGGAATCGCGTCCGCGCATGTAAAGGGTTTCAGGGTCAATCAGATTCCGATAATTCCGGCTCCTCGCGAGGAAGAACTCATAATCCTCGTCGTGCCCCAGCAGCTTCGCCGCCTGGGCGACGCACCAGTCGTCATAGGCATACTCCAGCGTCTTGGACACGGACTCCATCTCCTTGTCGAAAGGGACGTAGCCCAGTTCCGTGTACTCCGGCAGGCAGTCGTAGTTCGGATTGGTCGCCGTGGTCTTCATGGCTTGGAAGGCTCGTTCATAGTCAAAACCTTGCACGCCTTTCATCATCATGTCGGCCAGGACGGAGACTGCGTGGTAGCCGATCATGCACCAGGTCTCGCCCCCGTAGAAGGACCAGATGGGCAGCATCTTTTCCGCGCTCCTGTCGAAATGCTCCAGCATGGAGTTCGCGAGGTCCGCCTGCAGCGGTTTGTTCACGAGGTTCAGAAGCGGATG